>AP017965.1 GCA_037101405.1 Candidatus Megaera polyxenophila
ATGCAAAATTTATCACTTTTTGAGAGTAATTCTCAACGGTCTACTGTAGAGAATCACTTATCTTTCAACTTTAACAATTATACCAAGCTTAGATTTACTACGTTCTCATTTTTTACAGAGACCAAATCCTACACTCCGCTAA
The DNA here is from genome assembly GCA_037101405.1 of Candidatus Megaera polyxenophila. Taxonomy (NCBI): domain Bacteria; kingdom Pseudomonadati; phylum Pseudomonadota; class Alphaproteobacteria; order Rickettsiales; family Rickettsiaceae; genus Candidatus Megaera; species Candidatus Megaera polyxenophila. Next base: position 143 of record AP017965.1, read on the forward strand.
CTGGCTGCGTATTAGAATATATCCTTACAACTATTAACCTTACGAGTACTGAGAAACTCTATTATTTACTTGCAGATAGCCTTGCATTAATTGGAAAAAACAAGGGATATAGTAGATCTTGCGCACTTCCAAGTGAAGACTGGGCCAAATATCTTGGCTGCTCGAGGTCTTTAATTTTTACCATGCAAAAAAGTTTAGAACAGAAGGGATATTTTATTATAAATAAGGACTTTGATCATATAGGACGCAATAAAAGAAATCTTATTACTCCTACTCTTCCGCCTCCGGTTTTTAATAACCTAAACGAAAATTTTCCTGATAGGATAGGGGATCATCATCCTTATGATCCTTTAAGTGAATGTAAAAGGTCTTATCTAGATAGAACCAAGTTATTTATAAAACTGAATTATAACCTTTTAAAGGTCATTACCACAAATAGCTATCTAAATCCTATGCAGAAAGTTTTATGGCTGAGTTTCTACAATAGATGTTATAAAAATCATATGCTTCAGGCAAAAGAAGATTTTTACGTTGATAAATATAGTTACAATGACGGTTCCAGTTTTTCTTTTATCTCTTCTTACAAGGAAATAGCAGAACAACATTCCTGCAATACCAAACATTTATCAAAATCTCTAAAAAGCCTGGAAGATCTTGGTTTTATAAAAGCGCAAAATATTTACGTTAGAAAGAAAAGAAGCGATAATGCTGATAATAAAATACAGGAAAGGCAAGACGAGTCTTTGTGGAAAATCACTCCTTCTTTACCTGAAGACTATATTTTAGAATTAGAGAAAGTAAAAGATCGATCTAACCTTATATTAAGTGATATAAAAGTTACAGCATATACAGAAACCTTTAGTCCAAACCTAATTGGAAATTGTTTGGTATTAGGAGGAGTAAAATTTGATTTAAACACGGAGCAATCCGATTTTTTTAAATCTTTAATCACCTGTGATAGCAATGATAACGGTAGTGTAGTTCCTATTTCACCAATACCGCATACTCCATCCGATGAATCATATACTGATTCCATAATGGAAGAATTGGATATGAATGATGGTGGGGATGGAGAAGATAAATCAGACGAATTTTCCAGGTTTAATAATAGTAATTCTACGCCTGATGCATCTAAAACCATGCCGATTCCTTCAGCTTCAGAAAGGTCAGGTAATAAGGGAGAGGAGAATAATGGAATCAAATTTGACCCTACTTTCGCAAAATCTGGACTACTATTTAATAAAGATCCTTTATTAAAAATAAAAGATTTAAAAAGTAACTTAGAAGCAAAGCCAAAAGTTATTTTTAATAATTTTTTAAAGAAATTTAAAATAGAAGATAATATTGATGATATATCTTCTAATAAACAAAAAGGTAATAATTATAAAAACCATAAGTTTAATATTTGTTCTGAGCTAATTCGAAATAAATTAAAAGAATTATCTAAAGACAAAGCCGATAAAGCTAGAAAGTTTGCTTACTCATTATTGTCCAAAAAATTAGCTAAAGGTTATGCTGCTTCCTTAAGTAAAGGAGAACTAGCCAAACAACTAATTCACCACGCAGCTACGTGGAAACCTACAAAGCTTGGTTCTATTTCAAGGGAACAAGAAATCGATACCGCACTAAGCGTTGCATGGAAATCTATAATAGCAGGCACTTGGCAACCTCCTCTAGAGTGGGCTAAGGCTGAAGTATTAAATTATGAATATTTGTTATACCTTAAAAAATATCATGAATCGGGTATTATGTCCTACGAAGTAAAGGCATTAGAGATAGAGGTAGATAAACTGCTTGGCAGGTGGTGTGATTTAGAAGGTAAGATAAAATCAAGCGTTATTTCCAAATTTGATTATAATAAAAAATCCGATGAAGAACTTTATAAATCTCAGGATCAATTACTTTATTCTTCTAAAGATATTGTATACAAAGATATGCTCTCAGAATCTGATTATTGTAACAATGCTTTTGAAACTGAACTAGCAGAAGATGCTACGGGGGAAAGCAATATTATCCATAGTGTTGATTTGTCAAATTTATCAGATAGCCAAAAACATATAGCTCTGTGTGGCAGCGATACGGAAATAATGGAAATTACTACGACAGACAACAAGCAGTATTTCGGCAAACTAAAAGCCATGGAAGTAGATGAACACGGTGAGTTAATTATGAGTTTTTTACCAAGTAGCCAAAGAGAATTTATTAAAAACAAGGATATTGTTAGTTTAAATGCCGGTAATACAACCTCTTATTTGAACGTTAAACAAGATCAACTAACTTGCTATCAATATAATACTATTGAAAGTTGCAGAAATAATATAGAATTTACTCAAGGAAAGACACAAGGTTTTAAGAGCTTGGATGAAGCCGTATCGAGTATTTTTAATAAATTATTACCTATTATTAATAATGATCTTGATAAGTAGGGTTTTATAGATAAATTGCTTCATTAAGGAATAAACGGAGAATATAGTATAAATATTAACTAAAAGTTAAAAAGAAAGCATTATACTTTATGACGGTATTAATACAAAAAGAACAAATAATGATTTTATGAAATGCTACAAAGCATCTGCGCATATAATCGTTAGTTAGAATTATTAATGGTGATAATCCGATGCTTTACAAAAAAATTTATCGGTTTTTAGCTAAATTTAAGAAGATAAAATATACTTTATTAATATCTTACATTTTAAGTTTTATAATTTTATCTGTTTTTTCAAGTATTAAATTTAAATTAAGTTTAATAGAAAAAGATAAAGAATATTACCGAATCTTGCATACAACGAGACAAATTCACTTAGAAGTTATTGAAAATGAATTAATGAAAATTTTAAACGTATTGGAGATAGTACACGACAAACCTAATAATGTGGATTTTTTTAAAAGGAATTTATTACTTAATTTTATAAGAATTTCAAATATTACCGAGCATATAGAGAAGCCTTTTAAAATAGATAATTCCTTTAATTCGACCGAGATTACTGCCGGATTTTATAGCGTTCGAGTAGACACACAGTTGCTAAAAAGATTTATATCTAAAAATATTCCCCAAAACATTAACTTTAAAATTGATATTAATAATCAAGTAATTGTGGGTAACGGAAATAAAGGAGATATTTTTATTAAAAATACAGTAACCTCGCCTTTTTCATCAGTTATTACCTTAATCTTATCAATTAAAGAAGATTATATATCTGAAGATAAGAATAAGATTATCAGAGCGCAAATATTAGAGTTTATTATTATAATAACTCCGATCATAATAATAAACATCATGTTTGGAAAAATATATCTGTTTTCAATTACTAGAAGATTTAAAACTATGAAATTATCTTATGTAAATCTGCGGGAGGAGCAAAGTTTACTCTCACGACATATGAAAACAAAAAATAAGTATAATGAATTACTTATAACTAAAATAAAACAAAAAGTAAAAAATAAAGCTTTAGAAGTAGAGGATAGTTTAGATGATTTATTATACTTTCCCTTGTTAATAGAAGAAGATCAGTGCAGCTCTATTGAGAGTGCTATATTTTTTGAAGACTTAACTTCATTTTTTCAGTATTCAATAAATAAGAAAAAAATAGATTTTCGATACTCGGTTACTTGTAACGTTTTTACCGTTTATTTATCCAAAGAAAATTTTTATCAATTAACTTTTAGTTTGTTTCATAATGTTTTGCATTTATTAAATAACAAATCCTTTTTATTTATCAAATTTGAAATAAAAAATAACTTGTTGAGTAAGATAATTATCAAATATACCGGATTTCAGTTAAGTAAAGAGCAAATGAAAAGCTATACTGAAGAACAAGGTAAGGGAGAAATATTTCTACTAAATATGCATAATACCTTAAAAGGACTAGAAAAGCTTTGTGTTAATTGTGAAACTAAAAGCAGTGATGATCAAAACATTATACAACTGAATTTTCAAGTTATAACTCAGAGTAGTAAGGTAAGAAAAAATGACGATAATAATATTATTAATTTACGTGATTACCGCAACAAATGAAGAATAAATATCTTTATTATTGTAAATTTGGGAGAAAAACCCTGCACTTGCAGTGCAGAGTGATTAACTAAAGGAATAAATTTTTTACAACTACTGTAATATTTTGTCGGGCACTACAAAACTAATAAGCATATAAAAATGGCTTGTTTCAAGGCATTGCTGTGCTAAATTTTTACAAAATTGCAATATTTTGGATAATTTCGTACCAATTTGGCAAAAGAGATTATGATGAACACATATACAAAGAATGGCACTTAATTCAAAATAAATAATAAAATTGTTAAAGAATAGAGCTATGAAAAAATTTCTGCTAATAGTTATGGTGTTAGTTATTTATAATCCAGCTTTTACTAGAGCAGAACAAATATCTAATTTGATTATGCCAGTTAGTTATTTTGTAGATCATGTTAAGCAATTAAATCTATTAAAAGAAAATTTGACTAAGTATAGGCAAGCAAGTGTTATAGGGGTTAGTGGGCTAGGTAAAACTCAAGTGACCAGAATGTATGTTCATGAAAATAAAGATTATTATGAGATAATTTGGTTCATTGATTGCAATTTAGATATTAATGAAGAACTTTTAAAATTAGCCAAGGCTATTAATGCTGTTGCCAAAACCAAGTTGATTTCAGAGGAGGATATATTCTTAGTAAAAAAAGAATTATTAGCATATTTATCAAATAAAGATCATTGGTTATTGGTGTTTGATAACTTAAAAATAAACGAAAATCAAAAGATAAAGGAATTTATTGATTGGGAACATAACGGACATGTTATTTTTGTTTCCCAAGATCGAGATTTACTAACTAATATAGTTAAAATGAGCCGTCTTGAGAGAAGTGATGCTATTATTTTAGCTAAGAATCTTTTATATAATAAAGATCCTCAATCTGTAGAGTTTTTAGCTAAAGCATTTGACGGTTATCCAATATTAATAGTACAGGGAGCACAATTATTAAATGTAGTAGCAGGTTTAAATATGGAAGAGTATAAAAAACAAGTTAATCAATCAGAAGATAAAATAAAGTTAAACGTTACTTTAGCATTAAATGAGCTAAAGCCTTCAGCTAAGCAATTATTAAATAAGATAGCTTTAATTAACAATCAAGCTTTTTCTAAACAATTACTTGGTATTATTACCGATAGCAAGGATACGCTTGATAGCGACATTTTGGAGTTATCGAAATTTTCCCTGATTAGTAATACTGATGATAATAAAGAAAATCCTATATTTGAAATGTACGATATAATTGCAGAAAAAATAGCAGAGATTAACGGAGCAAAAAATAATCAGATTTATTTAGAAGATATTATAGCTAAATTTAAGTATTCTATACCAAGCGGTGTAGTTGAGGAAAGAATTTTTATCGATAAAAAAACTATCCGTGAAAATTTAAGCATCATTTTTAAAAGCTCAGAAAAATATAATGTAACTATATATAAAATGATGGATCTGGGGTTTTATAGCCTTAGCAGTTATTTAAATATTTTTGATTATTATAATGCTAAAAAAATGGTTGATTGGCTTAATAAAAATGAGCAGGCAGGAAAATTTACATTATTATTAATGGATAATGATGCAAAACAAACATACGCAAGATATTTAGGTTTAATAGGAGCATATTATATACATAAAGATGCAAACCGAAATAAGTCTTTAGAGTATTATTTAAAAGCTAATCAAGTACTAGAAGGTGTTAAAAATGCTGAAACTATAAAAAACAATATATTTTATAATTTAGCGATAGGTAACATTCACTTAGGAAATCTTGAAGAAGCAGAAAAATATATTCATTTTATGGAAGAGCTGTTTGAGCGTAAACTTGTTAATGAATCTGATATTAGTTTTTTATATTTTATTAAGGCAAGATTAGCATGTTTTAACGGACAATATATTGAAGCTTTAACACAAATTAATAACTGTATAGACGTACATATAAAGCTAGGGGTGCCTATTGATGATTTGTTTTATACACAGTTATATTTACTTAAGGCAGGCATTTTAAACTTTATGGGTAAATATCAGGAAGCATATGAACAAGCCCAGCAATTATATAAAATGTATAAGCCTGTCAAGCAAGAAGATCACGAAATATTTGGACGTATTTATGTTCAAATGTCAAGAGCAGAGTTTGGTTTAGGTAATAGTAATAAGGCTCTAGATTATGCTCAAAAAGCCAAGAATATTTTTATTCACGACAAGTCAAGAAACAATGAGAATCTAAAAGCGTCAAAAGATACAAATTTAGTCACAGTTTTCATTACTGAAGGAGATATATTAAGTTCTTTAGGTAAGCTAGAAGAAGCGATCAGTGCTTATCAACAGGCTGAAACTATTTATAATAACTGTTTAGGACAAAATCTAAAAATTGAACCAGTAAGTTTATTATACTTTAAAGCGGCATCAACTGCCTTAAAATCAAATGATGATTTTTTCTATAAGCATTACTTATTTAAGCATGAACAAATTTTTGGTTACAACCATCCAAGAACAAAAGAATTATACAAATTAGCTCTCACAAAAAATAATAAAGACTAATTAACTTTTTGTTAATTCCTGTTCTATGTGAAAATTCAAGAACATTGGTATCACTTTATTAATCAGTTTCTACAAAAATTAACCCAGTAAAGTATAAGTGTCGGGTATTTAATTGGTGAGTTAATAGTTGCTAAGAAATATTTATTTAATTAGTTTTTGTTCTAGAAACCACTGAGCAAAATTTTGATCAAAGATTTTGGATTTTGTATTCAGACAATATTTATAAATTTCTTCAACGCAATATATAACATCGGACAGTGATAGTTGTCCTAGGTTATTTATTTCTATAAATTGCATAACATAATTACAGATGCTTTGAAATAAAGAGAGGTCAAAATTAGTATCAAATTTTCCTGCGGTATTAGGCATTTGTATAAATCCTTCCCGTCCTAATAACTCGTCTACCGAGCATTCAAGAATATTTGCTATTTTTAACACGGTATCGATAGTAGGGTTTTTAGATCTATCGCTTAATATATTGCGAATAGCATTAGATTGTAAACCTGCTTGGTGTTCTAAATCTCTTATGCTATGCCTGTGTTTGTTAGCATGTTCTAGTATTTTCTTTTTTAAAATTATTGTCATTAAAAATAAAAAAATGTAGTTGACATTAAATTAGACATTTGATTATTATACATATATAAACTATTTTTGTATATGTATAAGTAATACATATACACAGATAATAAATATATATTTTACGTATACCTAGTTATATATGTTTTATGTATAAAAGCAAATTAAACACTTATAAAGTAGTATAAAAAATAAGACTAGAATAAAAACGCTGACAAAGACAAAAGCCAATAAGTACCGTTCTCTCGTCAAATTGAATAAGTACTTACCGGCTTTAATAGAACAGGTAAACCCTTTTTGGGTAACCGAATTACACAATGTTTTAAACAACATAGGTAGAAGGATGATAGTATCAAACATTAATAAAAGCAATGAGAAAGTTAATATCTCGGCTTATTCTTTAGAACCGGGCAATATAGTCCCGCATAACTGGTATCATACTTTACTACGTCCTTGCGGCAAATCAGATACTACCGCTATTACTATTTTATCCGAGCTGGTATTTCTACATCGTTATAACGGAGCTACGGAGTTTCAATTAAATTTTGCTTATTTTGCCCGTAAGTTCAACTTCGGCCTTTCTCAGGTTAAAGATGCAGTAATAAGACTGGAAAAATTATCTTTACTTAAAAGAGATCTTAGAACCATTATAGTACAGGGGCGGCGTTTTACGAATGAAATGTTTCTTCTCTTAAATATATCGAACGTTCTTAAACTAAATCCCAACAATAAAACTTTCGATCAAAATAATTCTAATGGTAGCTTAGAGCTTGAGTTAAAAAAATTTCCCTTAAGCGGTAGAAAAGAACGTACTAGCTCTCTTGAATTTTCTTCGGATAATAAGATTAAGAGAGAAAATAATAAGAAATCTAGATCTGCGGGATCTAATTTTAATTCAAATAATTCTTTGGTAAAAGAACTTGGATCGACTAATCGTAGATTCGGTTTTTCTTCATTTTATCCTTTAGGTCAAGCCGATATCGATACCTTACGCCGCTTAAGCAGTCGGGAATTTTCGAGCAACGCTATTAACGAGATTCTACTTAGTTTGTCTCGTAAATTACCTAATCACGACTTTCCTCATAAGAAGGCATTTATCAACTACATGGCAAAAGCATTGTCTTACGAGATGAGAGATGCCGTCAAGATTAGCAATGAGAGTTTTAGAATTAAATCCAATATTTCCTCGCGTGATACAAACTTTAAGCAGCAAGTGCCGTTTTTAAGTCATATAGAAGAAAGCACTGATACTACTCTCGCAGCGCAGTTAAGCCATAAACTTGCCTCTATCTTACCGCCTGATCTTGCTTATAACTTTTTGCTGGCGGCAAAATTTCCTGCCCATGCAGAGGAAAACAGTTTTGGAATCAGTTTACAGAAGAATATTGACCTAAGTGAAATGCAATACCGTCTGATACTGGAGCAGGTACAGTCAGTATACGGCTCATTCATCAGCAGTCTTGAATTTATAATTAAAAATCAGGAAATACCAACTTCTGTCCTATCTCCCGCTGCTTTTTCGGTGGGTAATAATGAATCTGAAATGTTCCTAAGGGTCTGGGGTAGAATCCGTGCTGGGCTGATTAAAACCTGCGGCGAGGGAATAGATCGTAACTGGTTTTCAAAGCTTACGGCAAATATTGATGAAGAAAGAGGTGAAATAAAACTGCAAGCTCCAACTTTATTTATCAGGGACTGGATACAGAGGAACTATCAGCATCTGCTTGAGAGGTTCTGCAATAAAGAAAATTACCGCTTAATGGAGATTACTGTATGAATTCATTTTGCAGGCAAGTTCTTATAGCACTTGTAATACCCACTCTGATTACTGTAGGAGTTAACGGCATGGTATTTGCATCCCGTGTTAATCCGCAAATTGCCAACATCAGTTATTGGTATGATGATTCAGATATTAGAGGAGTTATTAAAAGCCGTCTTGGTGATAGTGTATATATTGCACCTGCAGTACCAAACAATTCCGAATTGATCAGAGATGCTGCAGCAGCTGCTTTGCTTGAGGCACAAGCGGGAAAACCTGCACTGATACCGGTAAATCTGAATAATAGTCACTGGACGGGTATTGCAATCAGGACGAAGCTTGATGGTAATATTATCGTATTTTACAACGATTCTTTCGGTACTCCTATTGGCGGGGAGGGAAGCCAAAGCGACCGCTATATTGAGGCCATAAAGAAGATTCTACCTACAGCAGAAATCGTTGACTTACGGGTTCATCAGCAGAATGACGGATCGAGTTGCGGTGCATTTACGGCTGAGAATCTGATAGCTTTAGCTGGTTTAACCCAAGTAAACCTGACTCCTGAAGCAGCAAGAGAGTTACTTGCAAAAATTAATGATGCCAGAACCATCCGTATTCTGCAGCTTGGAAGCCTCGAGGCAAAAATAATAACGACCGCTGAAATAATAGCAGGAAGTATGGCCGGCAAGTATGCGGAAGCAGTAAGCGGAGTTGCCTTTTCTGATATGGCAAATTTTGCCGGTGCTACAATGGACAGACTTACACATCTGTATTTGATTGATACAGGCAATATTGGTGTATCTAGCGGAGAGGGAGAATCAGATTATGGCTTATGGGTCAAGGGAAGTTATGGGAGCGGCATATTCAAACCTCAAGCTTCTCTGCAAGTAAAGCAGAAATCTACTGGAGTATCTATCGGTTTTGATGGCAAGATGGATGATGATACTATTATTGGTATTGCTTTAAATCATAATCAGACAAAACTTAAGCCAAAATCTGCTCCTGAAATTGTAGTAAGTAATATTAGTAACAATACCGGTAGCAAGTTTAGCGGGGATATCAGATCACTCATCGGTAGTTTTTATGGAAGTATCAACATGAGTGAAAGGTTGGTACTCAGCGGTGAGGCTAGGCTAGGTCAGGTTGATGCTAAAATGAATTATCAGTCCTTGATTAATGGAAATAGCAGATTCAGGTTAAAAGGGGAGTTACTTGGGGGATCGCTAACGGCTGATTATTATTATCCAATCGGCAAACTGTTTTTCGTTCCAAACCTTGGGGTTTCGTATGAGACCGTAAGATTCAAGGGCAAGAATCAGAGAAATTTAAAAATCGGCAAGCTTACTATCCGCAGACCTGCAATTATGGGAGGAATTGCTCTAACAGGTGTTTTTGAAATTGGAGGATGTCAATTAGTTCCTGAAATCAGAGCAGGTTATGAAGCAGGATTTTCTGTTAAATCAAATAGACTAAAGATAAGTAATAGCAGCGGCATGACTCTTTCTGATTACAGGATACCTGTGCCAAAGGATACATACAGACTTGGAGCAAGTATGGGCATTGCTTTTTCAAGATTTGAGGCAAGTGCCGGTTATGAGAGAACAGGCTACAAGCATTATTTAGGAAACAGCTTTTATGGAAAGCTGCGGATTAATATTTAACATTTAACTCTGAAAATTGTTAGGGAGAGTGGTTATGAAAAACAAACAGGAGGAAATTAAGGAACTAATTGGCCACATTCTGAATAAACTGGAGAAGCTAGAGCAGAAAATAGAAAAACAGAATGAGGATTTAAGAATCTTTCTTGTAGGTAAGGATTCAAGCTATGAACCTAGTAACCTGTTAATTGCACAGCAGAAGGCAACTAGAACCTTATAGTGGACTGAAAAATCAAGACAAATTTTTGTAGATTTTGTTTCCTATTATCATGCTGCATTTTGTAATGCATTGAGATAAACATCCATAGGTTTTTTATAACCAATACTAGAATGAAATCTTCTATTATTATATTTATCTACATATATGTTAATCCCCTCCCTAAGTTCTGAGATATTGTTAAATTCATTTATAAATATACAATTATATTTTAGAGTCTTAAAAAATCTCTCCATAACAATGTTATCGATGCTTATAGTGGACTGAAAAATCAAGACAAATTTTTGTAGATTTTGTTTCCTATTATCATGCTGCATTTTGTAATGCATTGAGATAAACATCCATAGGTTTTTTATAACCAATACTAGAATGAAATCTTCTATTATTATATTTATCTACATATATGTTAATCCCCTCCCTAAGTTCTGAGATATTGTTAAATTCATTTATAAATATACAATTATATTTTAGAGTCTTAAAAAATCTCTCCATAACAATGTTATCGATGCTTCTGCCTTTACCGTTCATAGAGATTTGTATACCGTATTTCTCGAGTATTTTTATATGTTCTGAGCCGGTATACTGACTACCTTGATCACTATTGAATATCAGCGGAGGTGGGTACTTACTAAGAGCGTCTTCTAAAATACTCGTTACAAGGCTTGCATCCATTGAATTTGACAGTTTATAACTCAATATAGCTTTACTGTGCCAATCTATAATTGCTGCCATATACATAAAGCCTATCGGGGTTCTAATGTATGTTATATCCCCGCTCCATACTTCATTTGATCTTGGTACGTATACAGACCGACTACCGTTATATATTTGCCAATAAGGCTCAAGGAGATATGGATATATCTTATGATCTTTATTCTGCATAGAGATAGATTTCTTTTTCTTTGGATAAATAGCCTCTATACCCATAATACCCATGTATTTGAGAGTACGATCTCTACCAATATTTAATCCTTCCTCTAATAAAGATTTATAAATAAAACGATAACCATACTCTGGATTATCTGTATATATTTCATCTATTCTATCCATAATCTTTTTGTTGTATAAGCTCATTATTTGGGGCTGATAATAAAGCATAGATCTATTTATCTTCAATAATTCGCATTGTCTTGCCATTGATAATTCTTTCAGCTTGGAATCGACAAGATCTCGTTTATTTGCTATATCCAAGCCGTTTAGCTTTCCCAACGCCCAGTCCCTCTCTATTGTAGCCTTCCCCAGAGCTTTTGCTAATTCATCATTTTGAGATTTTAACTCCTCAATTTCTGTTTTGTACTCACTGACTACTTTTGCCGGCTCAAAAGCCATTGATGCATTACTTAAAAAATGCTTCTTCCAATTTTGAATAGTCTTTGGAGTAATTTCATATTTCTTTGATAATTGAGATATAGTTACCTCCGATTCTAGTAATTCCAACACTACTTTAGTTTTATATTCTGCACTGAAATTTTTAATATGCTTTTTTGTCATATATTTAAATTATGTTTCTTTTAATTTTATATCTTTTGCGAAACAAAACTATTGATTTTACTGTCTGACTTCTTCAGTCCACTATATCTGGAGAAGGAGCGTGTAAGAGCAAGCGGGGAGAAAGATCTGTTTTTTGGGATGATAGGTAACGAGTTACAGAAACTTATTGAAGAGACGGTTATGGCTTATAAGAGCAGGCAAGTAAAAATCATCTACTCAAGTTATGGCGGAATATTCGGCCAGGATGTGCGCTCAATCTCAGGAGAGGTGCACGCAAAAATAATTCAAACTCTACAATCAAAAAGTAATAAGGGGGATAACCTGGCGCCTGATGCAACAACAAAATAAATACAAAAAATACAGGAATGATATGAGGAACAAACTAGAGAAAAAGCAACCGGGCTTTGAGTTTAACTGGAAAAACAAATTGGCTATCTGGCTTGTTATAGTCTTTATTGCCATGTCTATAGGCTATAGGTCAAAAACAGCGGAAAAGCGTTACCATGCTGATATTGAAGAGCTATTGCTTAAGAGGAAAGAAGCAGAAATGCCTCCTTTAAGGGAAGAAGAATATCAAAATGAAAAATAAGGGATAGCGATAATAAAAAACACGGAAACATACAGAAAAGGAGATGAGGTAATGAGAAGAGAATGTAACTCTAAAATAAAGCAGGATGTGGTTAAAAATAAGAACTTAACATTTTTTCATAGAACGGTTCTTTTAGAAGAAGGGTTAATTGTTAGCACGGTTATTAGTACGGGAATATTTTTACTGGACTCCCGGGAGAATTTTAAATTATTGGAGTTTGTCTGGTTATTCATATTCACTTTTGTAGGTACCAGAATTATTCAGAGAATTCATGGAAGAGAAAAAGGAGGAGCAGGTAAATAAACATTATGAAAAAAGCGGGGATAGCGATTGTATTATATGTTTTTATTCTAAGCAACTCGGTATCTGCTAAAGATTTTGGTAACCGTGGGGGAAATTATCCGGTAGCAGAAGAAAGTATTTTACTTATGTTTCAAAAAAAACTCGGCGCTCTTGATTTAAAAAAGGAAGAAGAAAGAATGCGCAAGGTAGCAGAAGAAAGGGTTAAGAATCCTGCTCCCGTTTCAGGCATAGTGCCTGCCAAAGAAACAAGGGAGTTTTGGCACGATCCGACTTATATCCTAACTGAGGATGCGGTATTACCTTGCGGCCGAGTGCTATACAGAGCAGGGACAGCAGTAAATCCCTTGGATTACATGGACCTGGATCGCAGATTGTTCTTCGTCGACGGAAGGGAAGAGAAACAGGTAGAGTGGTTAAAAGGTCAGTTGTTACCGGAAGAGCGCAGCTTCGATAAGAAAATAGAGGATAGGATTATTTTAGTAGGCGGAAGTCCGGTGGAGCTACAGGATAAGTTAGGATTCGAAGTATATTTTGATCAGGCTGGGGAACTTACGACCAGATTCGGTATTAAGGGAAGTCCTGGGTTAGCTGAGCAGGACGGAAAAAAGTTGAAAATAGTTGAGGTAGCCCTTGATGAGGAAGAAGCAGGATTGGTACCGGGCACACATTTAAATAAAAAGAAAATTATAAATCATGAGCGTAACTAAAACTTTGCGGGGGAGCTCGAGTAAAATGATAAATTTGCTAAATAAGAGCAAAAAAAAAGTAGGATACAAACAGGGGAAGAGTCAGGTCTATAAGGGATGGGATTTTCGAGGTTATAACTTGCTTATAGACCTTGCAGAGCGTAAGAAAAAACAAATAGCAATTTTAATAATAGCTATATTTATTCCCGTTTCAGCAAATGCCAGTCTGACATGTAAGGGTCATTTTGTCAATCCGATAACCGATATTTGCTGGAGCTGTTTATTACCGATTTCGATCGGGACTCCCCCGACCGGTATAGAGATCGGCAAGGGATCGGCACCGAAGAAACGGGATACTAAGAACCCTAAAAGTCCTATCTGTATCTGCAGTAAAGGAACTCCCCCGATACCAATACCGGGTATTTCCATTATAGTGGACTGAAAAATCAAGACAAATTTTTGTAGATTTTGTTTCCTATTATCATGCTGCATTTTGTAATGCATTGAGATAAACATCCATAGGTTTTTTATAACCAATACTAGAATGAAATCTTCTATTATTATATTTATCTACATATATGTTAATCCCCTCCCTAAGTTCTGAGATATTGTTAAATTCATTTATAAATATACAATTATATTTTAGAGTCTTAAAAAATCTCTCCATAACAATGTTATCGATGCTTCTGCCTTTACCGTTCATAGAGATTTGTATACCGTATTTCTCGAGTATTTTTATATGTTCTGAGCCGGTATACTGACTACCTTGATCACTATTGAATATCAGCGGAGGTGGGTACTTACTAAGAGCGTCTTCTAAAATACTCGTTACAAGGCTTGCATCCATTGAATTTGACAGTTTATAACTCAATATAGCTTTACTGTGCCAATCTATAATTGCTGCCATATACATAAAGCCTATCGGGGTTCTAATGTATGTTATATCCCCGCTCCATACTTCATTTGATCTTGGTACGTATACAGACCGACTACCGTTATATATTTGCCAATAAGGCTCAAGGAGATATGGATATATCTTATGATCTTTATTCTGCATAGAGATAGATTTCTTTTTCTTTGGATAAATAGCCTCTATACCCATAATACCCATGTATTTGAGAGTACGATCTCTACCAATATTTAATCCTTCCTCTAATAAAGATTTATAAATAAAACGATAACCATACTCTGGATTATCTGTATATATTTCATCTATTCTATCCATAATCTTTTTGTTGTATAAGCTCATTATTTGGGGCTGATAATAAAGCATAGATCTATTTATCTTCAATAATTCGCATTGTCTTGCCATTGATAATTCTTTCAGCTTGGAATCGACAAGATCTCGTTTATTTGCTATATCCAAGCCGTTTAGCTTTCCCAACGCCCAGTCCCTCTCTATTGTAGCCTTCCCCAGAGCTTTTGCTAATTCATCATTTTGAGATTTTAACTCCTCAATTTCTGTTTTGTACTCACTGACTACTTTTGCCGGCTCAAAAGCCATTGATGCATTACTTAAAAAATGCTTCTTCCAATTTTGAATAGTCTTTGGAGTAATTTCATATTTCTTTGATAATTGAGATATAGTTACCTCCGATTCTAGTAATTCCAACACTACTTTAGTTTTATATTCTGCACTGAAATTTTTAATATGCTTTTTTGTCATATATTTAAATTATGTTTCTTTTAATTTTATATCTTTTGCGAAACAAAACTATTGATTTTACTGTCTGACTTCTTCAGTCCACTATATATTCGGTACCAAAGGGGAGTCAAGCAGGGTAGAGATGTATGTTTGTGATGAGAAGAAAAAATGCCTTGATCCTAAGGTAGTAGTAACAACATTAACGGTGAAGGATACATTATACGGCAAAATCGGTACTATACTGGATAGCCTTGTTGACAAGGTAGAGGAAGATTCCAAAGATCCTATTTTAAGTGACGAGGAAATGGCTTTAATTGAATATTCCTCAATTCCGATCATTCCTCTTATCCAGCAGGAACTTTCCAGGCACGGTGATAAAACAAACATTTTCCTGAGAAACACGGAATTCATCGATGTAATCTGTTATGAGGTGATGAGCGGCTTTTTTGAAGGGATCCTGCATAAAACCCTGAAAGAAGTAAGAGCCCTGGAATTTGCCCAGGTTGATAGCGGAAAAATAGAGAGATACCTTGATACGGCACAGGAAGTACTATCGATGCTGCGTCATACTAAAGAACATGCTTACAGCAGGTTGGTAGTGATCATGCAGGCCAAAGAGAGATTACGCCAGCAGGAAGCTGAATTTGATCTTATTTTTGAAAAACTGGGGGCCTAAAAGATGACGCTTGATCTATCGATTTTTACATACGGTTACGGCGATGCCATGTACTATATTCTAAACGGTATTGCAATGATCATGAACAAGAAAGGTTTTATGGTCATGATCAGGAGTATTGCCGTGGTAAGTATCATGATATCGGCGGTCGTATGGTCGACTAACCGTAGTATGGGCATCAGCGATCGTCCTGTAGTCATCAGGATCATGGCATTGTATTTTGTCATTAACGGTCTCCTGACTCCCAAGATGAGTATAAAGATGGAGGACAGGGTTTCAAAGAATATTGAGGTAGTAGATAATTTACCGTTTCTGTTTATTCCGGTCGGTTGGCTCGAAGGAGTAGGGGATATGCTAGCCGGAGCTTTAGAGCAGGCAATAAGGCCGGTGAAGTCCGATACCTTTGAGTATCGCAATTATGGACTGGCATTTGGGGCCCAGATGCAGAGGGAAGCAAAACACTGGCGAATCAGATCTCCGGAGTTCAATCGGAACATGCATAATTTTCTGGATAAATGCGTGAAATACACTGCCGGGATTGGTCACAAATACACGGTAAATGATTTACATAACGCCCCGGATGTATGGAAACTGGTTAGTGAAAATGCCGGTGGTATGTCAAGGGTAGGTTTTGTTGTCGGCGGTAAATATCAGAGCATGAAGTGTCATGAAGCGGCAAAACTAATAGAAGAAAGATATTTTCCGGAGGAATATGAATCAATAATCGGTAGGTATGCAAATTCATTATTTGCCAGAGCAAGTGACCTTGAGCCAAGCAGACGGCCATATGATAAGGAACTTGCCAAAAAGACCTTTGCCTCGAATATGGAAGCGGTATTTTCAGGATTTGCCGAAACTGGAAATGCCAAAGATATTATTATCCAGCAAATGATGCTCACTGCCATGGCTAACAAAAACAGCGTCAGTAAATACGGAGTAGCAACGGCAAGAGCAAGTCAGGATACGATCTGGGCAATTACGGCGGAGCTGGCGCAGGATACGCTACCGATACTGTTTACCCTGGTAAAATGCATGCTTTATGCATCGGTAGTACTTTTGGCACCGATGATGTTATTACCCGGAGGACTTCGTTATTACCGGACATTTTTGCTTGGGGTATGCTCGGTGCAGTTATGGCCGTTTTTCTATGCAATACTGAATATGTTTGTAGAGATGTATACTAGTATCAGCATTTTCGGTCTTGATAACGGGATAATAAATTATACGACTTACAGTCAGGTAGGTCATAGTGCCGATAGGATAGCAGCAATAGCAGGTAGCATGCAGATAATGATACCCTATATTGCATATCAGGCGGTAGCAGGGTCTGCCGGAGGGCTTATGCATTTAAGCGGTCAGGTAATGGGTCAAAGTGCTGCTTCAACTGCTGCAGAAGAGCATGTTAAGGGGAGGAGAAGTATTAATACCGTAGCCATTGATACGATGCAAAGGGCGACTCAAACGGCTTTCAAAACTGATTTTAACCGGCAATTATCAATGGGTAGTTCGGTAATCAGTCAGCTAGACGGCTCGCAGGAACGTATTACGCCGGACGGTCATATCCATCATTTAACCGGTGCGGGTCTTAACCTTGGTAGTTATACCAACAAGATAGACTTCCGCGGTGAAAAACTCAGTTCCGATCAGCGAGCATTCAATGAGGAACAGCGATATATCAGCAGTAAAGGCATGCAGTTAAATGATGTGCAGGCTCTTCAGGAAAGCTCAATGGAGAGTTATATTACCCAGCTGGCAAAACGTGTTGATAGCGGTGAAAGAATAAATTTCGGCACTCTCGGTAAAGACGGTCTGGCCCTTGAAAAAGCAGTCAATTATGAATTAGCACACGGGGATCAGTATACATATGAAAAAAATCAATCTAATACCTTAAAAGGCGATGTTACAGGTAAACTGGATGCAGGTACAGTTATCGGTAATATGGTTAATAAGTTACCGATTCCCGATAAAGTGGGTGAATATGCCGGTAAACTTCTGTCTAAAACCTTACCTTTTGATCTTAGTGCTTCGGTCACGGGTAGTGTTGAGCTTGGTAGTAGGAATGCTCAGATGCTTCAAAAAGGCTTTAATATCAATGAAGGTGATCACTGGCGCAGCAATAAGGATGCCATAACGGAAGTTGCTAAAAATACCGACTTTAATAAAAGTATCGGCATAAACCATGAGTTAACCGACACCATTACTTCTACTTCTGAGAAAGTCAAAAACCTGACGTCGGAGATCGGGGTACATCATGAAAGAGCAGAGAACATATCAAATCAGATCCAGCAAGTGGAATCATTCGGTGAGACCTTTAATGTAGACGGTACTCATAAGGTAGAAGAACGCTTAAAAGCAATGGGTCTAAAGAGTAGGGAAGCACATGATTTAATAGAGAATCCGACCTCGGCAACTCCGCAGCAACGCCGGCAATTAAATGAGGCCAAGAGAGAGGTAGCGGATCAGTTATTCGGTAGCTTATACGGAGTACCGAATAGAGTACCTGAGGCAATTAGTGCAAAGGAACAAACTCTTGAAGCAAAATATGATAGCGAATCTGCTGCTTTAAAGAAAAAAGGGGAACGAGAAATTGCCGCAAGAAAAACCGCAGCTCAGGCCGCATTAAATAATAGGGCTCAAGCAGAAGGACTTGATAAAAGCAGGATACAGAATCAACTTGATACAAATGAACTAGAGTTAAACAGGAAGTACAAGAAAATGACGCAAGAGGTACAAAGTCAGGCAGGCAAAAAATTGACTCAAATAAAAAACAAACAAAATGCACAAGCCAAAGCAGTACAGGAAGCAGAGAGTAATAGATATACTACACGTCTTGCCGGCAGAAAGTTGCCAAAAGAGTAAGGGCTTTACTTATGGTAGCGATGATAAATGTTACTCAATTGACTACTATAGGAAGGCGAATAGTAAGGAGCATTTTTACTATAATCACTGCTAGTTGGGGTATGAGAAATTTTTTTATCGTTTGGAGTATACCAAACTTCATAATAATCCCAGGCTTTGGCATTAAAGAAAGCGGAGACAGGAATGTTATTTTTGATAAAGTATGACATTGGCAAACCAAGGAGAGTAAATAAAATCACGGTACCTGTAAGCAACTCCGGTTGAAATATATAAAGTATAATAGGTAGAAAAGTAATAATGATAATCAACCAGCTTTTAACATAATCAAATTCAAAAGGTAAGTGCATGGAAAGTGATTCTCCCCGTTTATTAAAAACTTTTACTTCCGTTAAAGGAGTATCTTCTTTGCTAGAAGGATCAAAATATATGTTATTAAATTTAGCTAGTATATACGGCACCATGGTAAAGGAGCTAATAAGACCCCAAATAGTACCATTCTCAAAAATATTATTACCGTACTCCAAAGACATATATACGGAAAAAGGTATAGCAATCCAGGTTAAGACATTCCAGAAATTATCGATTGATATTATTGATCTTTTTGGAGAATTACTCATAAGCACCTTCCGTTACTCTAGGTTTGAATTGCATCATTGTATTATCTCAAAATTTCTAATGTTTTGCAAAGGGATTAAGTTTACCTGCATGGGTTTTCTAGTTCTGTTGTGTGCTCATTGCGCTAATGCGGATGAGACTGAGCTTATACCCTTAAAAAATGAGCTTAAAGCGTTAATTACCGAGCAGGAAGAACTACACAAGATACCTTCAGGATTATTGCTTGCAATTGCTACGGTAGAATCGGGTAGCAAGCCGTATGCCTTAAACATTCAAGGCAAATCAGTAATCGGAAGGAATAAGAGAGAAGCAGCAAATTTAATCCACGAGGCCCTAACTAAAGGCATAACGAATATTGACGTGGGAGTAATGCAGTTAAATGTCAGATGGCACCGGGAGAATTTTGGGTCGATAGAAGAAATGCTGGAGCCGAAAAAAAATATAGAATATGCGGCTAGCTTTCTTTTAACACTCTACAAGAAATACGGCAATTGGCACAGGGCAGTAAGATTCTATCACTCAAGCAGAGCGGAGTATCACCGGAAATATTCAAGGAAAATAACTCTGGCGTGGCTAGGAGTATGAGAACCTTGATAGCTAAAAATTATATAATCATATAAGGAGTAATTATTGTGAGTCAAGCAGTAGGAAATCTAATCAGCGGCGGCCAAATATTCATTCACCGGATCGCCATGTTCAAACAGATAGCGGGCAAAGCGGTAAGCGTATCGTTTATATTATCCCTCGCCTTAAGTAGCTGGTTTATTCAGGATAAGTTCAATAGTATTTCATGGCATCCTGCGCTAACTTACTGGCGGGGCGTGCTCATGTATGAAACAGATAAGGCGGTTGATCTGTTATTTCCCGGCGGCCAAATCGGTAAAATTGATATTAGTACCGACCGGCTTCAGATAAGAGAGGTAAGACTTGATCACTTTGTAAAGGATAGATATTACAAGACGTGCGGAGAGGAATTAAAATCCCTGATCATAACCTTCGGTATTTATAACCTTATTGGAATTACCGGTTTTCTGATAATAATCTTCATCGGTTGGGGAAGAATAGGAAAATCAACCAAGGAGACACGGCAGCTAAGCGGTAGCACAATCAAAACGGCTCGGGAAATAGCTAGCATATTAAGAAGCAAGAAAAAGGCAAGTGACATAATAATTGCCGGTATGCCGCTTGTTAAGGATTCTGAAACTAAAGGGACTCTGATTACCGGTTCAAACGGCTCGGGTAAGACCAACTATTTACATGAGATATTACCGCAAATTAGAAAAAGGAAACAACCGTCTATGGTAATTGATTTGGAAGGAGGGATGGTTGGCAGGTATTATCGTCCCGGCTACGATATTATTATCAATCCTTTTGATGAGAGGACACATTGTTGGGATTTCAGGAAAGAGGTGCTAGAGAAGGAAGATCTTGAAGCTATTGCTCATTCATTATTCGGCGGTAAAAGTAAAGACTCTTCAGAGGTCAGTAAATTATTTGCCGATTGGTCCGCAGATCTATTTATCTGTGGCGTAGAACATTTAAAAAACTATTCCAAGCTGACTACTAAAAACCTTTATGAAATGATTCACCTTGATACATCTTCGGCGCTCATGAAAAAGCTTAAAGGTACGTCTGCAGCTATCATAATGGATTTAAATAATGAGAAGAACGTCACCGCTCATAATATCAGAAGTACCGCTATGGCATATACCAAGTGGCTTGAACTTATTGATGAGAATGTAGCGCCCGATAAAAAGATCTGTTTTAAGGATTATTTCAGGAACCTTGATAAGGAAGATGACCGCTGGATATTCTTAACTGCTAATACAAAACATGCAAAAGTATTACTCCCGCTGATTTCGTTATTACTTGATGTAGCCGTAATGTCCCTTATGGAACAAGGTGAGGATTTAAAACGCAGATATTGGTTTGTTATGGATGAACTGGCCGCATTAAACAGGTTACCCGCTCTAGAACTTTACATTACCCGTCTTAGAAAATACGGCGGGTGCTTACTTGCAGCTACCCAGAGTTTTAAGCAGTTTTATACAAAATACGGAAGGGATGCAGGCAGTATAATGCTCTCACAGTTTAATACCAATATCGTCTGTAGGATTAATGACCCGGAAGAAGCGGCAATGATCATGAAACAGGTCGGTAATATCGAATATAGCAAAAAACAGAAGAACATATCATTCGGTGCTCATGAACATAGAGATGGAGAGAGTTATACCGAGCAGGAGCGCATCAAGCCGCTGATTGATATTAACGATTTTAAGCTACTAAATCCTTTGGAAGCATATATATTACTTCCGGAAGCGGAAGTTGCAATCGGTAAGATCAAGTCTGAAATACAGGTTCCGCCTAAAAATATACAACAGTTTTTCATTCCAAAACCACAAAAAAAGCCGTAAAGCAAAAGAAAAAAACTAAAAGCAATTAAATACAAAGGAAAGTAATAACATGAGCGAAACGAATCGAAATCAAATCTTGTACAACCATTATATATTTAATAACTTATAAAGCCAAAAGAACAAATAATATTTATTTATTAAACTAATTATTTTGGGTAAGTCGGGACGATAAGTGTTTAGGAGTTTAGATTTTTGAGTAACTTACCTCTAGATTTTGTATTTCTTATGTATAAGATGTATGTATCACTAAATTTTATAATCTCTCTAATCATGAATTTACCAAAACAGGAGAAATACATTGCATATCGCTTTTTATACAAAATAATATTATTATTGTTTTTAATTTTTAGCATAAACATAACTCATGGTAAAACTATTTCTTGTCAAGATATAAATGAAGTAAAAGAAAATATTCAGAATTTCTTAAAGAATTATGATATAAATGAAGTTTTAATTATTTTTGATATAGATCTAACGTTGACTATACCAGTACATAGGGCTGTACAAATTCCCAATATTCTTAAACACAAGGATATTTTTAAAAAAATAAAAACAAATCTTACAGCGACACAGCAAGATTTGTTTTTTAGTTTCGCTACAAAATTAGTTGAGCAAAAACTTATAGAATCTAATACTCCTGATGTTTTATACTCATTACAAAAATTGGGTATTAAAACAATAGCGTTATCTGCAGCTTTAACAGGTAGTTTAGCTCACATTAAAAAACTTGAAAAGTGGCGATATCAAACATTAAAAAACTTAGGTATAGATTTTAGTAGTTCTTTTCCTAGTAAAGATTATATAATTTTTCAAGATATACCATCTTATCTAGGCAACTATCCTGTATTCTACAAAGGTATATTATCTACAAATGGAAGAAGTTCATCAAAAGGGAATTTATTAGTAAATTTTTTAGGAAAAAATAAATTAGTACCTAAAATTATAATATTAGTGGATGACAAAAAAGAAAATATTGATGATGTAAGATATGCTTTAAATTTATATAACCCAAATATAAATTTTCAAGGGTTAGAATACTTAGCAGGTAATCGTTATACCGATGGAGAAATTTCTGAAGTTGATTTTATTAATTTTTGGACTAATTGTATAAATAAAGTACAAGGATATTAATTATTAAAAAAGTGCTAGTATATTAAAAAATGTAAAATAAATTCAGAACTTATTAATTGTTGTAGTTTTTTATAATAAGTATAAAAACTATAGCCAGGAAACATGGGTATATACTTAATAAACAAATATTAGGAATAAAATCCATTAATGCAAATGATATAGCTGGTGTCGTACCACCAAATATAGCCATACCTATACTAAAAGCAAAAGAGGTACCTGTGTAACGATATGAATCAGGAAACAATGATATAATAAACCAATGTAAGTCCGTTCCAAGTAAAGCAACACAAAATCCCAAAATGAGCATCCCACTTAATGTACACAAGAAATTATTAATACTTAATAAAATAAAGGCAACAACACATAAAACCATAGAGAGAATACAAGCTTTTAATACATTTTTTTCTAATTTATCATCCTTGACCTGTAATTTACCAAATATAAATAAACTTAAAAAAGTTGTAGCTATGCTTAACAATACTAAAAAACGAGCTAATATAATATTACTAGGGAAATATTTTAATATTATATGTTGAGAATATCCAAGCAACAAATAGCACATAGAACCATTAAGTCCTGCTAAAAAAATTATTGCAAAAAAAGCAGTCTTATATTTATTAAAAATAATTTTAATTATTTTTAAAGCATTTTCGCACTTATCTTTTGGCAAGATTTCAACAAAGTGAATTCGAATATACACACCTACTATACCTACTAAACTACCAATTATGAATCCTAATCTCCATAAATCAGGATTTAATAGTTCTATTATATAAACAACTATTATTGCTAATAGTGCACCTAACATAGAAGAAGCGGTTACTATAGAACTTAAATACCTTTTACTCGAATAATTTGTTTCAAATAAGTATAACCCTGAGTGGATTTCAATTTGGTGTACCACAACTCGTTATACCAGACAATATTGAAAGTTCTGCTCAATCAATTCATGGCGAAGTAATTGAAAACTTAGGCGTAGGAAAATTGATTCAAAAAAGTGACTTTTCTACTGAGTTTCTTGTAGATACTATAAAAAAAACAGATATGATGATTAAGTACAGAGATCATGCTATTGATTTATCTGATAAAATTAACAAGCAGAACTTGTATCATAATCAAATGCTTCTTAAGAAATTCAGATCAATTAGTTTAGAAAAAATATGATATTAATTACAGGGGTAGCAGGATTTATAGGATTTAGCTTAGCAAAGTCTTTACTGGAGGATGGTATGGAAGTAATAGGTATTGATAATATCAATAATTATTACGACACTAAATTAAAAAATTCTCGCCTAAAGATTTTACGAAAATTTAGTTCATTTATTTTTTATAAGTGTGATATAAATAACAAGCAAAAACTTAAAAAAATTATTACAGATTATGAAAATATTAGCTACGTTGTCCATCTAGCTGCCCAAGCAGGAGTTAGATATTCAATTACAAACCCATTTTGCTATGCTAAGAATAACTTGTATGGACAAATATCTATCCAAGAAAACATTCAAGAAATCAAAAATTTAAAACATTTTATATTTGCTAGTTCAAGTTCAGTATATGGGCTTAACATCCCTCCGTTCTCAGAAAATTTACATGTTAATTCGCCAACATCTTTATATGCTGCCACAAAAATAGCGAATGAAGTTATAGCTCATTATTATAGCTTTTTTAAAGGTATTCCATCAACGGGAGTCAGATTTTTTACTGTGTATGGTCCTTGGGGAAGACCTGATATGATACCATTTAAGTTTGCTGATGCTTTATTACAAGGGTTACCTATAACAATTTATAACAAGGGTAATATGCTTAGAGATTTTACTTATATTAATGACATAGTAAATATACTAAAAATTTTGTTATATAAAGTACCAAACATGAACAAAAATAATGTACCTTTTTCACTATATAATATAGGAGCTGGTCAAAACTACACAGTACTAGAGTTTGTAAAATATTTAGAAAAATATTTAAATGTTAAGTCTAAAATAGAATATCACGACACTTTTAAGTGTGATGTATCATCTACTCAAGCATGTACTAAAAATCTAAACAAAATTATTGGAAATTATAAATTCGTTAATTTAGAAGAAGGTGTAAAAGAATTTGCACATTGGTACATAAACTATAAATAGTTAAGGTATTTATGATTAAATTTAATATAGTTTATTCAACACACTTCATCAACAAACTGGTATTATAACTATGTTTATAAGATTGGGATTTAATATAATATCTTTAATTAACTTTATGATATTGTGCAGATTAAAATTTTTGTTATATAGTCCTATTTTATATACAATTGGAACAATTATAGCTGAAATAGAAAATAATCATGATCTAAATGTTTATAATTACTTTATAGGTATTATATTTATTCTTAATACTCATATCATGACTCATCTGTATAATGAATTCTATGATATTGATTCTGATAGAATAAATAAAAATCCTTCTCCTTGGACTGGAGGAAGTAGGGTTTTAGCTCTGAACTTGTTACCAATAAAGGTTTCTTTAATAGCTGGTCATATAACCTTAATGATATCAATAATTTTGGTGTGCATGATGACCAACTTTAGTTCAATATACTTATCTTTATTAATAGTTTTTTTAGCACATGGTTATAGTTCTCCTCCTTTAAGACTTGAGACCAGGGGGCTAGGGGAATTTACTGTAATGCTAGTTTTAAACATCATGGTACCACTTTTAGGATTTACACAACAAGCTGGTGATTTAATTACTAACAAACTATTTTTAATCTTAATTCCATTAGCAATAATTGAATTTGTTAGGATGATGATTATGAATATTCCTGATATTGAACCAGATGCTATGACAAATAAAAGAACACTAGTAGTTAGAATAGGTCCTAAAAAAACAGCAATATTTTATTCTGTAGGAATCATTTTATCTTACATTTTACTTTTACTAATGTATTTTTTTGATTTTCCATTACTAATAATTTTCTTATTACTATCAACCTCTCCTTTAGGATTATGGATTGCATATAGATTAATTAGAGGAGATTGGAAATCAACAAGTCAGCTCTGGAATTTACCTTTTTGGGCTTCAACTCATAATGGGTTTGTAGCTGCCTTAGCTCTATTAGGACTGATATGGCATTTTAACCAAAAAAAATTTTTTGATATAGAATCATTACCTTTATGGATATATTTTATAGTTTTTATTTTTTTACAAATTAATAACTCAAAATATCTTTATTATAAAAATAATATAAGCTCTACAGGCGAAGGGAAGATAAACTGAAGTCGTGCCAACGACGAAGAGCAAGGGATGAGAAATTATAGAAGTAATAGCCACAGCAAGTACGACTTAAAAGTCCATCTAATATGGATACCAAAATATAGGAAAAGGTGTTTAACAGGAGGAATAGCCGAAAGGACAAGGGATATACTGAGGCAAATTTGCATGGAACATGAGGTACAAATTGTTTCAGGGAAAGTAGCAGCTGACCATGTTCACATGTTTTTATCATATAGACCACAGCTAGCGCTTAGTAAGCTAGTGCAATATTTGAAAGGTGGTAGTTCCAGAATTCTATTACAGGAATACGCTAATCTCAGAAAACAATTTTGGGGAAGGCATTTGTGGGCAAGAGGGTATATGGCGATTAGTTCAGGAAATATAACGGATGAGCTAATACAAAGGTATATAGAGGAACAAGAAGGAGAACCGATGGAGCTAGGTCAATTTCAAATTGACTCCTCGTTATAACCCCTCAGCTTAGAGCTGAGGGTGGTTCAGTGGAAAAATCTCTACTAACTGTAATATTAATGGTGCTGTTTTTAATAGTTGGGTAGAACAGGATTTAATACCTAAACTACCGGCTAATTCAGTGGTTGTAATGGACAATGGAGCTTTCCATAAAAACGAAGATCTAAAAACCATAATAGAGCAATCAGGACATACAATAGAGTATTTGCCACCTTACTCTCCTGACCTAAATCCTATTGAACCAAAATGGTTTCAAGCTAAATCAAGGAAAAGGAAATATAATTGTGATATAGATACGCTATTTGAAAAATATATGGCATAACCAATTTATAGTGGTTTAGCTATATAGACTTAATCTTAATCATGTTACTTAAACTCCTTTTTTCTATTTTAGCAACGTGTTTTAATAAACCTGTCATTGTCATCTAAACACGGTATCTTTTTAGTGCAATTTTCTGGTCCCTTTTATCTTAGCAGTGACATTTAGACATGGGGAGTACATCAAGGGGATTTTCGATGATTAAGTTAAAAAAGCATAACCAAAATCGGTTAAAATCGCTTTTTTGTTTTTTAGAATTAGTATGAATACAATATAGATGATATAATACTGATTAATTTTAATTAAATTGTTTTTGTATTTTTGATTATGGCATTATCGAAGTTTCTTGATCCTAAAAATGATGTGGCTTTTCGGAAAGTCTTTGGTTCTGAACAGCATAAGGATATAGTCATTCATTTTATTAACGATATTCTTGAACTTAAAGGCAACGATCAAATAGAAAATGTTGAGTTTTTATCACCTATTCAAGACCCGGAAATTGCCTCTAAGAAACAAAGTATAGTAGATGTACTTTGCGAGGCAAAGAATGGTGTACAAATCATAGTAGAGATGCAGGTAGCCCCTACTAAAGGGTTTGAGAAAAGAGCTCAATATTATGCTGCTAAGACGTATTCAAGACAATTAAATAAAGGCAATGAAGAAGACGGTAAGTATCACAACTTAAAAGAAGTGATATTTATTGCCATAGCAAGTTGCATTATTTTTCCTGATAAAAAGGAATATAAATCAGACCACGTTATCCTTGATAAAAACAGCTATGAACATAACTTAAAGGATTTTTATTTTACTTTTATTGAGCTACCCAAGTTCAAGAAAAATAATATAGCTGAGCTCAAAACTATAGTAGATAAATGGTGTTATTTTTTCAAACATGCCCCAGAAACGAGCGAGGAAGATTTAATAAATATCATAGGTTCTGACTTAATAATAGAGAAAGCCTATAATGCATTGAATCAATTTAACTGGAGTGAGCCTGAACTTCTTGCTTATGACGAAGAAATAAAACGAATGCGAGATAATATTGCCGCCATGGATTATCAGTATGACAAAGGAAAAGCTGAGGGTAAAGCCGAAAGAGATATGGAAATAGCCCTAAATTTACTACGTCAGAACCTACCTCTTGACGTAATTTCTTCTGCTACCGGTATTTCCCATGATGAACTGTGTGCGCTTAAAGCTAAGCTATAAACCTCCTATGCCGTTGGCCTGCTTTGTACTTCTAATAAGTAATACCGATATCATTATTGATACTGATTTGCCTTTTATGCTCATGCTCCATCTCTTGATGGTACTCATGCTGCATGCTTCTGGTTTGCCAAATCTGCTCTATTATATCATGCCTGTATTCATGTTCTAGAGCATGATAGTTATCATGCTCCGTTTTTGGATCATGACGGTGTTCGTGATGATCATGTAATTGTTCATGGTAACTATACTCTCTTAGCATTAACCGATAACTTAAAACTTCTCCCGCCTGGCTGGTGACGGATTTTGCCGTCATCTCTCTATCACCGGCAAGTATGTTAGCATCTAGTATCTTGCTGCTTAAGGATTTATGTTTCCCGGATAATATTTTATCGTCAAACTCTTGCATCTTATGATCAATATTTTCGTGTAATTCTGCCTGAGCTATCGAGACCTCCTCCATCATTTTTACCCTAGACTCAGTTAGCAAATCCTCGCCGTAATTATTCCTAAAATCCACCAGATTTTCAGCTAAATATTTGGCTGCTAGCGGCCTTGTTTTACCTAGCTCCGCTACTACCGGGTTATCTTTAATAAGCTCGGCTACTTCCCGTTCATAATTATGGTAAATTAGATCTTTAGCAATAGCGCAAACTTCATTATGTGCGAATTTTGGGTGTTTTTCTTGAATATGAGCCTCCGCTCTAACTAGCTTTTCACCCATAACCTCCTGCCATAACCTAGTCCTTGCGCTATCGACTTTATCAAACTTTCCGTCATCTATTAAAAATAGACCCATGCTACCCGTGCATCTTCTAATATGCTTCTCTTCATACACCGCTCTGGCTACTAACGTGCCTAGTAACTCCTGATTATTTGCGTTATTAGCGTTTGCCGTAATATATTCAAGGTAATGATGTTCCGCTCTGGAAAAAACGGCTTCATTTTCGATGCCCGCCTGCTCCATTGCCGCAGTTATGTGCTCTCTTATAATTTTAGATCTTTTTTCGCTCTCGGTTACCATTTCTATTCTGCTAGTTTTAGCTAATTTTATCTGATCACAGGTCAGCTCCTCCCACCATTTGGCGCTATTAATCTTATCATGGGCAAGCGCTGCTATCTTTATACGATCGCAGTCCCTTATAACCCCTCGGCTATTTTTGTGATTTACAGCATAATCACTGATGATTTCATATAAATCCTGGCTTATTCTCTCTTTATGGATACTAAGCAGATCTCCTACTCCTAACTGATTCTGATGTAAAATACAAAAATCCTTCATTAGTATTTCGTGTAGCTCCGCTTTTTTGGCATTATCCACTACAAGTTTCTCATTATCATTAATGTAGCGCTCGTTATTACTTAAGTAACTAGTATTACTACCGCTATATATATTCTGTGCTCCTGCGGCTATCTCCTTTGGCGCTGCCAAGTAATTACCCTCCGTGTCTCTTTCGAATAATTTTTTAAGCCTGATTATCCGCGTGTTACCGCTATTTGCTTCTAAATAATTGACGGTAGCGCCGGCAAGCATTTCCCTATATAAATCATCTTTCATACCTAAAAACCGATGAACACTCTCGTCAGTAGCCTTGGCAGTAGCATAATCCATATAGCTTATCACTTCCTTGCTTGCAATAGCTCCTTCAATCTCTAAGTATAAATCTGATTTACGTTTTATTTCCAGGCTATTATCCTTGATACCGATCGATAACTGTTGCCAGAATATTTTTTCTTCTCCCCTAGCGTATTGCTTAGCTTCCGCCTTGGCAGCAGTTATTGTGTTATTCTCCGCGAACGAACGGTCCACAGCTTGTTTTACTGCTTCTTGCGTAATATGCTCAGGAATCTTATCGGCCAAATCCCACTTCTCGGGCAGGTTCAAGCTTTTGATATCGACTCTACTGGCAAACCCGCTAAAACCGTTTACCTTATTGATTTCTGTAATGATCGCAATAGCTGCCTTTTCTCCTGCTACGTCATTATCAGGCCAAATGGTCACTTCTTTCCCTGCAAGCTCTTTCCAGTTTGCCTTGCTTGCCGCCGCAGAGCCGCCCATCCACGATATTACCGTATATTCTGGAAAGATTTTTGTAGCTATGTCTGCGGCCTTCTCACCTTCAACGATTAAAACCTTTTGTAGCGGTGATTGCTCAAGCTTTTCTGCCCCGTATATCGGTTTGTAACCGTTATCACTAAAACCTTTTAGCCGCCATCCATCAATGTTTGCTTTCGTATTATGACAATAACTGACCGGTAATGTCTGTTTCTTACCGTCCTCGTCTAGCACTCGCACGACATAGCCAAGTAGCCTGGCTCCCCTGTTCCTGTATTCATAGGTAGCAGCAAGACGCCAATTATTCTTCTCTAAAACGTAAGCTAAATCTTTATCAGGTTTAAATACAGGGGCATTCTCAGGCACTTTGTCATAAACCTGCCATGGATCCTTCTTCTGCAACGCTTCAGTTTTAATTTTATTAAGCTCGGATAAGGCAGAGTTCTTAAACCCCGGAGCATCCACGAGCATGCCATAACCGATACCTGCATGTCCGGCTATTATCTCAAACGCTCCTTTAGTATCAACTCCCGTTGCTTCCTTAACCAGGGCAAAGATATCTCCTTTTGATCCGTCGGAAAATCGATACCACCTGCCGTCTCTTAAATTAATATTTAGACTACCGCAGAATAACTGATTTCCTTTTCTCTCTAGCTTGCCGTCAGGATTTAAGGCTCCCGCGTACTGCCTGAAAATACTTTCTATCAAATTTGGATTAACAGCTCTCTTGACATCCTCAAAATCAAGCCTTGCTTCTTTAGTTGCAGTTTGTTTTTTATTAGGCTTATTATTACCGGCGGTAGAATTGCTATTGGTTTCCGGATTTTTTAGTTCTTCCGTTCTTACTCCTTTTGTTTCCTTTGCTACTACTATCTTGTTTTCTCCGATATTTATAGATACGGATAATTCTTCGCCGGAGCTTTTATCTGTATCTGTAACAACGGCATTTTCGGCTTGTCCCTGCTTAAGTTTCTCCCTTGTTTTGCTAGCTTGCTCAAGTGCACTTTTATCCTCAGCTATATCTGCTACTTCTATTGTTGTGGTTTCTTCTTCAGCTTGAACGCCTTTAATGTATACTGCCTCAAACTCCTCGGATTCTCGCAAAATTTTAAAATCTACCGCCTCTCTTAAACGGCTATTTTCATTATCCGCCAGGAAACTTCCTACCTTGTCAAGAAAACGCTCATCTAAGTGTGAAGGAAGTAGTAGCTTTAATCGTTCTATTTCCTGCTCTAGTAACCCTATCTTCTCTCTAAACTTCTTATCCGCTAGCTCCAGACTTAACTTCTCTTCCATTTCACTACTCCGGTTATATGCATCTAATCTCTTACCTAATCGCTCTATATTCAACTCCGCATGATCCCTGGTAGTACTCAGGCTAAAGCCGCCTATCCCGAGTCCCTTCAGTTTGCCGAGTATCGTCGGTTTGGCCTCTATCATGCTTACGGCTTTTTCCACTCCGTTTTCTTCTATTATTGCTTGATATCTTGCCAGTAACTCCGAAGTCTCCTCTCGATAAATCCTGCTCAAATATGCCGGCATTAAAACCTTGCGATAATTTGCCTCAATATCAATCGCAGATCTTAAATCCTGTTCGTCCTCTTTTAATTCTTCAAGTTCCAGGCATCCCTCCTGAATCCTCCCGTAATTTTCCGCAATCTCAAGCTTCAGATTATTGTAAGATTTTTGTGTTAATTCCGGGTCACTCTTTAGAATCCCACTAACTAGATCCGCATAATTCGTTGATTCGATATGTAGCTGTGTACTTATGTTATTTATCTGATATTTATTATCCTCGCAGGTTTTCGCTTGTTTGAGTATCGTTGAATAATTCATCCCCGTTTGCGTTATCAGGTCGGCGAATTCTTCGTAAGCGCCGGTGATACCGCGTGCATACTCATTTCGCACTTTTCTCTCTTCATTGAATTTATCCCACGATTCATGTTCCCAGAATTCCGGTTTTACCCCACTTTGCCTAAATTCCTTCTGTTGCCAGATACTAATCGTTTGGATTATTTCTACTACCCGCTTATTTGCTTCAATATAGCCTTTTAGGTAACCCGCTTCTTCCGATTCGCCGATACCTACATAATCTTTAGCAAAACTGTTATTTATTCGTTTGCTGCTGATTTTGACGAGTCCCAGATGCATCAAATCAGCTTCTTTTTCTTCGATCTCATAACGGGTTCTTGCCTTTTCACTATCAAGGTCAAGCCCCTCATATAATGCATCCGTTAATGTTTTTTCATTTGCATATAACTTCACGCTTGATCGATGACGTGTCATCATCACGTTAAATGCCTCATATCCTACGCATGGATCATGCAATACAAATAATTGATCAACGCTCGATCCCTGTAACTTATGCGCCGTTACCGCATAACCGTAATCAAACAGATTACCTTGCCTATACTTCGCCGTATCGATAATAATTCCTTCTTCCCTTCCGTTTGCTTTGTTAACCGTAACAGCAATTTTCGCGTGCCCGAGCTCGTCAGGTTCGGATATTTTCATTATCGTTCCGACCTCTCCGTTATAAATACCCGAGTTTCCAAGTCGATTGAAATTCCTTGTAAATACAATCTGCTCACCGGGGGCTAGCTCAAGATATTTACCTCCTACCTGCAGCTTATGTTCCCTCCCCTTTATAACTCCTGCTTCCTTAAGCAAGCTCCGAACTTCCCTATTTAGTTTTGCGGCTTCCTCGTTGCTATAAGTACAAATTAATGAATCGCCAGTAGCAACTAGGTTATCCTTATTTAAATATGCCGATCTCTTGAGGAATTCATTAACATAATCTTTAATTAATCTATCTCTGCTTTCTACTTTACCGCTATCGATGACGATATTACCTTCCCTCTTATATATATCCAAGGCTTCTCGTATCTTATACCGGCTAAGCAGTTTCGTAGCTTCCCGGTGTAGCGGATTCATCTGCCGGCGTGATTCTTCCAGATTCTCGGACCCGGCTACCTGTATTACTTTTTTAAAAGCTCCGGCGTAACCTACGGCCGATAATTGATTATTATCTCCAACATGAATTATTTTTGCTCCCGCTTTTAAAGCCTCGGATGTAAAATAATCCATGTTGCCCAGCTCCATCATACTTGCCTCGTCCACAATCATGACGTGCTTATTAGTTAGTACCGGCTTATCCCCCTGATACTTTTCTTCCTTGTAATAATCGGCTCTAAGCACTAGCTCAAATTCTCTCTCGTTTGCCGCAAGCCATGATTTACGCCATAAACTTGCATTCAGGCACTTGATCCCCGTTTCTTTCTCAAGCACTAAGCTAGCTGCGCTACTAGCCGTTACTCCAATAACGGTAAACCCCGCCTTCTCATACTGACGCACGATTTCTCTCATGGCCGTGGTCTTCCCTGATCCCGGTATTCCTTGTAATGCGCTGATATCAGAGCCGTTTAGAATATTCAGTACCGCTCTTCTCTGCTCTTCTGACAAGGGAGGTTTCTTATCTATGAGTTTGAATTTTAATCCGGTTCTTTCTTCGAGCTCAGTAGTAAAAGCAACAGCTGTATCTCTTACCTTTTCTACTACTTTTTCTTTAAAAGATAATTTATCCAGATCACTATCAACTAATCCCAAACTATGGTTATGTCTGTTATGTAACTCCTCTACTCCACTTATGAAACGCTCTTCAAGCTCAAGGCGTTTTGTTGTAGTATATAATGTTCTATCCTTTAAATCCTTATCCGTAACGAGCGCTAATTCCGGAGAGATCATGATTTTATCTAGCAGAAGCTGATAACGCTGCGTATGTTCACTATTGAAAGCCTCTATATCATCGCCTGTAAGTCCGCTTAAATCTATAGCGGCCGATAAAGCCTTTTCAAGCTCCCTGGCTATTTCTTCCTTGGTAAATACAGGCTTATTAACTGCAAGTTTGTCTAGAATAATACTCGGGTTTTCTTCTATCTTTTGTGCATTTTCTAACGCAATCTGGCGGTTTATTTCACTTAATTCGGCATTTTTAATACTCCGAGCCGGGCCTTCATGTACTCCGGGAATTAGATCAATTCCGAGGTCCTTATATGATAAATGAGATACCCTTTCATTAAACCCATGCTGCGCTAAATGCTCGTTTGTAATCTCTGCTATTCGCATTCTCGTCCAGTTAATAAAAGCCCGCCGTGACCAGTCCCGATTCTTGGTCAATTTAAACCCTATTTCGCCGTAGCGATTTTCTGCGAGTTCTCTTGTTGTTGCCATTAAATGGACATGTGGATTACCTTCCTTATCATGGTGAATATTAGCGTCAACTATCATTCCCATTCCAACTAATTCTTCGACAATTTCCTCAACTAATGCTATCTGTTGCTCAAGGTTCAGTTCATTAGGTAATGCTACCATGATTTTGCGGGCAGTTTGGGAGTTCCTACGGCGTTCTGCGTCCTCGGCTTTGTTCCATAAAACCTCTCGATCATATACCCATAGAGGTGCATCATCAGGTGCATATATTTTACTATATACAAGTCCAGGTTTTGCCGAATAGTCAAACGTCAATGTAGTGGTAACTCCCGTCTTCTTATCTACTACGGTTAGTTCTAATTTATCGCGGGCATTATAAGCAGCAGAAGTAACGGCATTTTGTCCCTTGCCTCTTTGTACTTCCGATACATGTACGCTATAATGTGCCATCAACTAATTTCTTGTATTATTGCTACTATGATGTGAGCGCGGCAATGAATTTATTTCATTGCTGAAGTGCGCATTTAGCTAAACTAAATGAATTTGACTATACACTTGTTCCTTTCCTTCTTCAATATATATCTCTCATATAGGGGTCTTAGGGGCAAAGCCCCTCATGCCACCCCCTTTACACTAATAAGGAGGATTGAGGGGTATATTCTTTCTGTAATGGCTATATATTTTCCTATGTTGTGATATAAATAATATAAAAGCACATAAGGCTAGACTTTATTATACTGCAATGATTGATTATAGTTAGCGTATAACCTATAATATCAAACTAATACTACTTAAAAAGACAGAATAGATTTATGGCTACTAAAAAAACTTCAATACTTGAAAAAATTAATCAAACAGAACTAAGAATAAAGGCACTAGTTAAAGAGCGGAATAAGGAGTTACTTGATATCATTACCCGTTTTAATGCTATTTCAATTGATAATAATCTGCTTAGCGGCTTCATTATTTTTGCCTTAAATCCCGATAATAAAGACCACCCTATTTTAAAGGAATTTAAGGAACTTGGTAGAAGACCAAAATTGCCCAGTAAATCCAAATAGTAAAATCTTAAGGGAACTAAAAAGATTAATTAGAAAAAAGTTTTATTTTAATATGCAGTTAAAAATCCAGTCACAACAAGCACGAAAAGAAGATGCCAGAAAAAAGATTATGCTGGGTGGATTGTTTGTTAAAGCAGAACTTGATCATTTCCATCCGCACGATCCGGCTACCTTATACGGTATGTTACTTGATGCCAAAAACAGAATGCAGGCCGACCATACTCTAACTAACAAATGGCGTACTTTGGGGCAAGAGTTAATGAAAAAGGATACCCCTTAGTTAAGGATAAACCGACTCGAATTTAACCCTAAATCTATCTCTCACATTCTCGGATTTTAAACGGATTAAAATCACAGCTGTGATTTTTTTAAATTAAATTTTTCTATTTCTTCCTAAACATATTTTTAATATATTTTTCTTTAATGTTAATAAAATAAACTTAATCGATATTTTTCTAAAAATAATAATTTTTTTAATTTATATATTTTTTATCGTTATTTATATTTTATTATATTATTTTTATTTGTTTTTTTTCTTTCGATTTTTTTCTCTTAAAAAACACTTGTATAATATACCCTATAAAGCCAATTTAGAACTTAGAGGAAAATTATGGAAGTAATAACTGTTAACCCTCGTGAATGCACTAGATGGCCGTTAGCAGATAGATCGGGTTTTGAATTCGGTGATTTACATAGCTTAGCCGAAGATATCAAAAAAAATGGACAAATAGAACCTATTTTAGCAAGACCTAGCCAGAACAAAGATTATAAATATGAAGTCATTACCGGTAGCCGCAGATGGAAAGCTTGTCTTGAAGCCGATATTCCGTTAATCGCAATTATCAAACCCTTAACCGATGCAAGAGCCGCTATTGCTCAAATTAAAGAAAACCAAAAAGTTAGCTTATCCGATTATAGTAAAGGAATGAGCTATTCCGGATTAATAACGGGTAATGTTTTAACTATTTCCGAGCTTAGCCAAAGCTTAAATTGTTCCAAAGCTAAATTGCATAACTTCTTAAGTTATGCCAAAGTGCCCGGGGAAGTTTGGAATGCCGTCGGAAATATGACTAAAGTATCATCAAGAGCCGCGGTTACTATTTACTCTCTAAGCAAAAAAGGTCTTCCTTATATACAGGCTTTAATAGAAATTGCGGAAGAAATTAAAAACGGCGCAGGTAGTAATACTATCGAAAAACTAGTCCATGACGCTATTACGGGCGGCTATAATAGCAATAATGAAGAACGGCTTATTACCTTAACAAACGGTAAAGTAATTGCCTCCTGGAAAAAAGGCGGCCTCTTCTTTTCTAAGAACGTTAATCTTGATAGAGACAAATTCAATGCAGTACTCATCAAGTTTTTTGAAGATTAAATATTTACGTTTAAGCTGCCCTGGACCAAAACTGCTAAAAATCAATACAATCAGAGAAAAAGTTTTGAAATATTTATATAGAATTTTTAAGAAGCTAATTAATGCCGGTGCTAAAATTTAGGAAACTTAACAGATATTATCATCTTTATCGTCAGAATAATCTATTTGACGGGATTACGCTTATATGCGCCTGGGGCTCTTTTAACAGTCACAGGGGTGGCCACAAGTCTATTTTCTGTAAAAACGACTTGGATTTTAACATTAATCTCGGTAAAATCACAAAAATTCGCTTTGCTCGGGGGTATAAGATATATGGTTAATAACATACCTGTAAAATCCCCTCTTCTCTATAAATAATAGTTTTACTAATTAAACAGGACTGCTTTACCATGGACAATAAAGATTTTACAATACCGAAAAACATTATTTTAAATTGGTTATACAAGGCATGTATCCTTGGATAACCTTGAAAAATGAATTAAGCTAAATACAAATGGTAATTATAAACTGGTCGATACATGCAGAAAGCAGCAGTGTCCAATGAAGTAAACAAATTCGAACAATTACTTAAACGTTTATAAGTTAAATAGGAAAAAACTATGAACATATTAAAAAAACACATAACAGGAATACTTATCTGGTTTGTAGGTCTAGCAGTAATTAGCCTCCTGGTTCTTGGCTTTGTCCTTGACTTTGAAGATACTCCATCAACAACCACTATTTGTAAAGAAATAGGACATGGAAATTACCACAATCTCGATAAGCTCCTAAAACCAGATAGTAGCTTAAGAGAGATTAAATTTAATGATAATGGTGAACCTGTTTATACAGAACAACAAAGGTTAGAATTACATGAATTATATGCAGAATGTGGGGTGCGGAGACTACCTTTAGTTGATTCATTGTTCATCACTGCTGAGGAGCTTAAAAACATTTATAAAAAATTTTTTAGAAGTTAAAACTTATTACCACCTAATTTTGAGAGGTTTTATGATAAATTCAGATTACGACAAGACATACAATAATTTTGCAAAACATCCCCTTGCACCGTTATATTTCAAATATTTGGATATTGTGGCATCTAAGGATTTGAATTACGATGTGCAGCATTTGCGAGATATCGCACATTGCCCTTTAACACCGGAAAACATGAAGATAATTTCTGAGGTTATTGTTAATATGCAAATGTTGTTAAAAGATGATACTAATCCATTTGCAGAACTTGCATACACTTCTTGATTATCCGAAGGAATTATTATAAAAGGAGCTTATACCCGCTAGTGGGAGTAGCAGGTACAAGCTTTATAGTTCTAGGTTAGTCTGATAATTTTTAAACAGGCATTATAAAGGTGATCTCTGAGGTTGCCTTTTTCTTTACAGGTTATTCCGGTTCTATTGTACATAGAAACTACCTGTAACTCCCCTAATATATGCTCAGGATTATTAATAAAATACTCGTTAAGCGGTTTCGTATCATTACCAATGGTTATTTTTCCGGTATTCAACCACTTGATATTAGTTTCGGCCTTTTGCAGAAATACTATATCAACCGTTACTTTAGCATTACTAAAAAGGTTATCAGGAAGCCTATAAGCAGCTATCATTCCCACTCCGGCATCATGAATAATATCCCGTGCATGATCTTTGACATTATCAAGAAAAAACTGTGGTAAAACCATTGCTATTATCCCTTTCTCCTTCAATATTCTTGCACATTTAGCTACAAACCAGTGATGGATTATTAGATGTGATAGATCAGGATTGAACATATCATTTATTATTTCCTTGCCATATGGCGGGTTAGATATGATTAAATCATACCGTTTCTTACCAAAATAAACCGTTTCAAAACCGGCACATGTTAAATGAATATCAGGGTGTTTATTAACTAGAATATTGCAGGTAATCCTGTCAATTTCTACTGCATCAAGATCACTCCACTGACGTATTATTGGCGGCATATGGTCAAAAAATATGCCTGTACCTACGGCCGGCTCCAATATGTTGCCGTATCTAAAACCCATGCGCAATAATGCCGTCCACATGAATTTTACCAGTAACTCGGGTGTATAATAAGCACTACTTAAAGTACGCTTGATAGAATCAATTTCATCATCGCTTAACTGACTTTTTAATTCCTTATATATATCGGGGTTAGATATTGCATCCTTAAGCCCGCCCCAACCACTATAATTCTTCAAAGTATCAGGCGTGATATTTTCCTTTTTTGTCAGGCTTTTTAATACCTCAAGGTTCTGCCCTGCTCTTTCTGCTCCGGAAACAATAGCGGCATATTTTTTTAGTCTTTTCTTTATTTCTTCTTCGCCAACTATTATATCCATAACCGCAAGCAACTGTAGCTTTTGCCTTGTAAACGGAAACAAACGACAGGATAAAGCTACTTTTTCGTTGAAGATTTTAGGTTCGTAGAATAGTATGTCATTTATATAATGTTTCTTAAAAAAATTAGGCATTTTTACCTCTTAAAATAAATTGTTAACATTGACAATAAGGACTAGTTCCTTATGAATGCACACCTCGTGCATTCGTTCTTTAAGAGGCAAAAGCTTAAAGCTTTATGGAAAATCAAGGGCCGGCCAAAGGAAGGCAACCGCTTGCCCTTGATTTTTTATAAAATTTAAGTTAATCAATTTGGGAGTAGATAATCAGAACAGCGTATTGAATCTTTTATGTTGCTAATTTGAACATATCCCAAGATACTGATTATTCCATAAAATATAACTTGCAGTTAAGCCTAACTAACTAGAGGACTCAGGGTGAATAACCTGTTTTTTCCGGTTTGGATTATTAGCAAAGATTTGTAAGTCAGAGGGATTTATGCTACAATATATGCTGATTAATATATTAAGTAACAAAGCAGAAACAAAATACTATGAAATACAATAATTATAGCTTTACAAGAGAAGCAAACACTTATTATGACCAAGGTTTAAGAGCATATATGCTCTCCATTTACCAGAATATGTCCATGGCACTTGGTATATCTGCCCTACTCTTGATTTTATTAAGGATTTGTAAAGTTAACTTATCAATAAGTATTGACATAGTATGTACAAATATGGTACGTTGTACTAATGTTAATAATTAATCGGTATATCAAATAATGAACACAATATTAGATAAATATGAACAAGATATTGAAGATAGTTTTAATGCTCAAAAAAGTATAAAGACTAAATCTTTATTAGATAATTTAAAAACAGCTGCTACTAAGCACTTAAAAAGCAAAAAATCTATTACTATAAGGGTTGCAAATCATGATCTTGAAGCAATTAAACTTAAAGCTTCAAAAATGGGCTTAGCATATCAGACTTATATTAATATGCTAATTCATCATGATGCCTCTAAGATTTAATTATTATTAGTAGGATGAATTTTAAATATAACTACAAGAAAAATTCTCAATTGCTAGAAACGAGAGGGATTGGTTTTGAAGAAATAATTCAAGCTATTTCTGAAGGAAATATATTAGATATTAGAAAACATCCTAATGAATTAAAATATCCTGATCAGAAAATTTTATATGTCCGTGTATTGGAAGAATTATATGCTGTTCCATTTATAGAAGAAGAAAAAGACTGCTTTTTTCTAAAAACGCTATTTCCTACTAGAAAAGCAAGAAAAGAATTTTTAAGGATATAATCCCATGTGTATTTAGAGTAGACTTTAGATAGCTTATGGAAATTAATAAATATCATAAATATGGTAAAAATTAAAAAAAAATCTTGCGGTTTATGCGGAGCAACAAAAAACTTAACAAAAACTAAGTGTTGTAATAACTTTATATGTGATGATGAAGACAAATATGTCTTATTTTCATTTGCTACAAATAGCTGTCATAGAAATCACAGAAGATATACTCTTTGTTCAACTCATTACTACTCAAACCATAAAGGTAAGTGGCAAGAATGTAAAAAATGTAAAGCCGAATATTCTATAGAAAATTATGTATATTTTGCTACAAATGATTTTAATTTTGAAAAATTATCGAATGCTCCAAAAATAACAATAAGATGTATTAATTGCGAATTCGAATCCAATACCATGGAGGATTTTGCATTCGAAACTAATGAGGGTTTTTATTGTACCAAAAGTAAGTGCCAAAAAAAGGCTACCGCACCTTTATCTAAGCGATGATTTCCCTAAACCGTAAATTTTGCCAAACATGGGCTCGATATCTCTACTTATATAGAATTACTGTGTACCTTTAGTAAAAATGCATAAACTATTAATTTATAGGTGATACTATTATAAATTTTTTTAATTATCAGGAGTTTCGCACTTAGCCAAATTGCATGTCAGCCAATAGCCATCTGATATTGTGCTGGATTGCTGTTTTGATAACTTCCCAAGTTTGTTGATATAAAGTAATTTTCTCACTTATCCTCCTTTTGTTCATCTCAAGCCAAGCAAACACGGAAAGGCAAATATGATTTCTTTGAGCCCGACCCGTGCGTGCCTGACAGCGTTCAATACCACAAGTTTGCTTTAATTCTCGATGATAAACCTCTATAGACCAACGTGCTTTAACAATTTTTTCTATTTGCTCACGTGTTGGATTTGCCATGTTAGTTGTTATGTAATCAATGCGGCCATTTTTTGCCACAAACTTAAATACCTTAACCCAACCGTATCCACGTAGGTGAATCTTTAGTCCCTCATCGGGAATCTCCAAACTTTCCAAGCTAACATTACGATTAACTTTCCTATTCTTCCTTAAGTTAGTAACCCATATCCAACCTAACTTGCGTATATGTTTCAAATTCTCTAAGCTGCTATACCAAGCATCCATTACTACAGCCTCAGGATTGATACCCCTTTCCTTGGCCAAACCAAGCATATCACAAAAATGATCATTCTTCGTTTTTCCGTCGGTTTCTTTATCATAAACCCTATAATCTACAGGGATAGATTGGTCAGTCTTCGTATCTGTTGTGCGCCAGGTATACTAGTCCACCCCTGCGCCAGATGAGAAGTCCACTATATACTAACTTTTTTGTATCATATTGTCATCCTCCATTTTAAATTTTGGCGTAAAGTTTTTTCGGTAAGAATCACCCTCTAATACTACTCTATACGAATTATTAACTATTCTATCCAAAGCAGCGTTAGCCATAACAGGATCAAAAAATATTTCCGCCCATGTTTCAATTTTCCTATTTGTGGTAATGATCAGACTAGCATTTATATGCACGGCCGCTATTAAATCATATAAATCAGATGATTGTTCCGCTGATAAGGTTTTTAGGCCAAAATCATCTAAGATCAATAAATCAACTTTTGTATAACGCTTAAAAATAGCGTCATAAGTAAAATCAGCTCTAGAACGGTAAAATTCGTTAAGCAACTCGTTGCTCCTTATAAACTTTACCTTTTTATTACGTTGGCAAGCCAACATTCCAAGAGCTTGAGATAAGTGCGTTTTACCGGTACCTACCGGTCCCATAATAATTACGTGATTCTTTTCCTTAATAAATTTTGCTGTCATTAAATCATTAATTGCATGTCTAATTTTCAGTGAATAACGTTTTAAATCAAAGCCTTCAAATGTTTTTGTTTCTTCAAATTTTGCTTGGGTAACTCTTCTCTGTAGAGAGCTTTGGTTTCTATTATCCAACTCGTCCTGGAATAACATTAAAAGTAATTCTTCGTATGACATTGTTGCATCCCTTGCTTGTCTTAATCTACTCTCCAAGCTATCGGATATACCTAATAACCTTAGTTGCTGTACTAAATTATCAAGTTGCAAGTTATGCATAATTGACCTCCATATCAGAACTATATTCTTTAGGATCTCTAATATAAGCATTAGCCGTAATATTCTTTACTTTACCGCCTTCAATATTAGGAATAGAGTACTGATCCAGTTTATTTTTTAAAATATTGGATATAGCCTCATAAGTATAATTATCATAAGACACAGCTCGCAAACATGCAGCTTCTAGTCTGTCATTACCGTATGTCTGGGATAATCTTAAAATACCTTGAACTTTACGTACAGATATTCTACCGCCTGATGCAAGAATTCTACTTATTACCTGGTGTGTAGAATTACCTATATCTTTAGCACAACTTAAACATTTCTCTGGGTTATTCTCTAAATAATATAAAGCAGATTTTGGGTAATCTTTTTCGTCGGTAATCCATTGACCTTTATTATAATTCCTCGGATGGGTTTTTATGATTTGATGTTTATAGTAAGCCGTAACAGCCTTTATCCCCACTCGAACACTAACTTCTTCTCCTATATATTTTGTCGGTACCGAATAAAAATTACCTTTGACTACAAAATGGTGATCTTTTTGTACCCTGCATCTAGTCCAAATCGGCATATCAAAAATACCTGAAGGTATAGGAAGTAAACATTCCTTTTCTTCCAATAAAAATGTATCAATTGGCTTCGATCCTGTTGTAGTACATACTCTATGTGATATTTCATTTTTACACCACTTGATAGCTTCAATATTCGCCTCTATAATATTGCTATATGATTTACCGGCTATAAGTTGCTCTCTAACTATCCTAATAGAGCGTTCCACTTTGCCTTTATGCTCCGGCTTAAAAACTTTAGTCGGGTCTATTGTAAAACCATAAAACCTTGATAATTCTGAATAAGTCTCATTTAAAGTAGGGTCATAAATATCAGGTTTAATGACCCCGGCTTTTAAATTATCCAATATTACCCTACTCGGTACACCACCAAAAAAGTTGAAAGCATTTACATGGAGCTGAGCCCAACTAACCTGGTCCTGTGAAAAAGCAAACTCTACGTAACGATAACGACTATGGGACAGCGTCATTACAAAAGCATAAAGTTTTCTATTTTTACCATTAACATCCTGCATCTTGCCAATATAACCAAAATCTACCTGAGCTTCTTGACCTGGTTCAGTCTTTATATGAATAGTATTCTTGGGTAGCTTAGGAAAAGCTTTTTGAATATATCGGTTAATACTCCGATTACTTACTTTGACGCCTTCTGCTAATAGTAAACGCCGAATTTGGGTGTGGGTTATACTTCTTTGTTTTAGCCAGTTCCCTATTGCCTCATTATATTCTGCAAGAATTATCATTGCAGATGCTCTATGTATAGGTTCGTTC
Source organism: Candidatus Megaera polyxenophila (assembly GCA_037101405.1). Taxonomy (NCBI): domain Bacteria; kingdom Pseudomonadati; phylum Pseudomonadota; class Alphaproteobacteria; order Rickettsiales; family Rickettsiaceae; genus Candidatus Megaera; species Candidatus Megaera polyxenophila. The sequence continues at coordinate 44,393 of AP017965.1, forward strand.
TTATATAATTTTTCTTCAACCTTGATCGCTATCCTGTTTAATTCAGAGTCACTAGCTAAAATACTGAGATTTTCTTGTTTTGCTAACTCAATATATTTTCTTATTGTATCCCTGGATAGATCAAATGATCTAGCTATCTGTCTTTGGCTATTACCTTTGATGTGCTGGTACAGCACTTCTCTAATTGTTGACATACTATATTTCCTCATTCAATTTAATTTAAACTCTAATTTAATTAACAATAAGTTATTAAATTAGCATTGTTTTCTTCTTTTGAAAGTGGACTTCTCACCTGGCGCAGGGGTGGACTAGTATGCTTGGCGCAGTTCCTTTTTTAGTGGCCTAAAATACCTGGCGCACAACAATTTTTTCTATTTAATCACTTAAAAACTAAAACGGAATAAGATCATCAATGAGTGCTTTAACTAAGCTCCTATCAAAATTATATCTTTTTAAGTTAATTTCCAGTGCTTTAACTAAGATCATCCTTGATGTATATCTTTGTGACTTATCTAAATTTTGAGATACTTGCTGCAGTAATGATAATTCATATTCATTCAGCGGTACTGGAAATGATTTATTAGGTTTTGCTTCAATTTTATGTTTATCTGGTATATCTACAAAGGTTTGGATTTTTATATTTTGGGCAGTTGAAAAATATGGCGTCAAATTTAATTTATATCTTTTTAATTCAATTTCCAGTGCTCTAACTAAGATCATCCTTGATGTATATCTTTGTGACTTATCTAGATTTTGAGAGACTTGTTGCAGTAATGATAATTCATATTCATTTAGTGGGACTGGAAATGATTTATTAGGTTTTGCTTCAATTTTATGTTCATCTGGTATATCTACAAAGTTCTGCATTTTTATATTTTGTTCATGATAAGTTTTTATGTTAACTATGCGAAAAATTCCTTACTTATTCTTTTGAGCTATACTTTTCAATTAATAACTCAATTGCTTCTTCCATTAGCTCTGGAGCTTTTTTTCCTTTTGTTATTTTCTGTTCAAATACTAGTTTGTCAAAAGCCAAGCCGTGCGATTCTTGAATATAGATACTTCTAATACGACGAATTGGAGTCGGTTGTTTTGTATTTTTTATTAATAGCGGGGCTCTACTGTTTGTAGTATTACCTGTCTTTACTAATTCGGTTGCTCTTGCGTTCTCTTCATCTATCCAGTTATTAGTTATCATTTTTTGTTTCCTCATTTTCAATTAATATTGCGGCTAGAATTTTATTAATTTCCATTCTACGTTCCCTTATTTTGTAAGCTTTATTCATCTTTTGATCAAAGATTGTTATATATTCACTAGCGGCACGGCTAAATACCCCACTAGATGGAATAACACAAGCCCCTTTGCTTTTTAAATAATCAATAGTATCTTTTTCGTTAGCTCGATGTTCCTGTCCATCAGTTACTACAGTAATGATTTTTTTGCCTAACAGCTCAGCTCTTCTATAAGCATCAATGTAAGTAGCATACTGATCTCTTGCAGGTTTCAATGGCATTACGATTAAATGGTTTTTAGGTACTTCCCAATCGCTAGCCTGATGATCGAATATGACTATATCTGCGTCAGGGCGATCAGTGGGTACGCTATCAACAACCTCAAAAGGTAAGTTGCCTGATTTATAATATAACAGGGAAGTTCCTTGGGGGTCTTGACAAATAATGAGAGGTTTTAATCCTAACTCTACCGAAGCAGCTGCAAGGTTAATTGCAAGTGTACTTTTACCTTGTCCCCCTTTGGGATTCCATATACTAACTAATTTAATTATTTTCATAATTATTGTTTTATTGCATTTAATAATGTATATATTTAATAATACATAAAGTCAATAGTAATTAAAATAAACTACTTAATAATTAAATAATAAACAAATACATTATTAATTAAATTATTAAAATAAATAATACAACAATAGTGTAACTAATTAGTTATTAAACTTAATAATTATTAATATATAAAAATATGTACATTATATAGTACAACAGTTTGAGTATTCTTTTTCCTGCAGTCTACAAATTTATAATATTGTAGATATCCAAAAATTACCTAAAAACATTGTATACTAAATCGTAAATGGATATATAATAGACAGTTTAATTACATCGTTGCATGTAACGCGATTTTATATTTCTTTCTACTCTAATATATCGTTCAGCTAGAGCCTCCATAATTGGTAGGTCTAATACCAATTTCTCTCTATCTGACGGAATATCTGGATTAATAATTTTTTTATTCTCTGCAGAGGCATGCACTACAGCGCATCTTACACTTTTAAAAAGATATTCTTTAACATCTTTAAAAGATCCTCCCTGACTTAAAAGATCCTTAATACGCCCTCCAGCCCTCGTGTTATCAGGAAGTAATCCTAAATTATCAGTAATCCATTTTTTGCAGCCTTTATTTGTCTCTTTATTGTCTTTTTCGGTAAATTGAGATTCTATTGCTTTATAAAAACTTAAGAAAGCAAATCCTGCATGAATATCTTTCAATTTTAATCCCTCTCTCCAAAAAGCTAAAGCTATATTATCCTTTTCATCATTTATAATTGGAAGAGAGGTACAATCAACATCATCTGAATTAGAGGGATTATAATAAGTCATAGAGTATTTAACAACCTTAGCATTTCGAATAAAAGAAACTGGTGATTTTTGACTAAACTCTTGTGATTGGTCTACATCTACATATCCACCAAAATACCAGCCCAGTATGGATATAAATCTGTATACGCCTTTCTTAACCTCTTCTTTGATAACATTGTTATCAATATCCTCGCTAAACAGTGGAACTGCAATTGATGCCTGATATTGATTTTTTTCAAGTAAAAGACCTGATCGTCGTGCTAGGTCTATAATCTTACTTTGATCTTCTGTTGTAAGATCTTGATGTGGGTTTTCCTTTAAAAGGCATTTGACCTTTTTATATAGAGTGTAATCTTCGGCACGTTGGCGAATTAGTGGCATACATACTATATTAGGATCTTTATAATTAATAAAACAACATATATTATGACCTTCTTTATCTAAATACAAGACTAAGGAGTCTAGAGGGATTACCCCGCGATTGGGTGCTTTACTTGCTAGTATGCATTTTTTTATCGATGTAATAGGTTGAGCTAATCCAGTTAATATATATTCTCTACCATTATACGTTATTAAGGTATCTGTATTTACCCAAGCAATAGAATGATAAAGCGGGTATATTAACCAATTCTTATGATTCGCGATTTTGCTTTGAGTATCTTCACCATGTAAATATTTAGTATCCATTTTAGTACTAATTTGTTACCACTATATAATAAACAATCTTTGCCTTTTGTCTCAAAAGGATATGCTTCTGGTATCCTCAAAAAAGCTATATGAATCCAGAATAATTTTATCTTATTTTCACTGAAGATTTTCTAAAAAGCTACATCATTTTGAGGATTCGCAATTTTAGTCATTTTGAATAATCTAAACTAGCGGGAGTTATAGGAGGTTCTAAAGCTATTAACTGTTTTACCTTATAAATCGTCCCTCTAGATATTTCCAGCTCTTTTGCAATTTGGGTAGGGCGCTTACCTTCTAGTAAATGTTGCTTAATCTTATCTTGGTTAATAGAAGGAGGCCTACCTTTGTAAATACCCTTGTTCTTAGCGGCGGCAATGCCGTCAGCCTGACGTTCGCGGCGCAAGTTAGTTTCAAACTCAGCAAAGACACCGAGCATATCAAAGAATGCTTTACCTGTTGCAGTTGAGGTATCAACCGGCTGTTCTATGGCATAGAGATGAGCACCTTTTGCTTTGAGTCGATCTACTATAATTTGCAAATCTTTTAACGAGCGTGCAAGACGATCTATACGTGTTACTACTAAATACTCATTCTTGTGAATAAAGTCTAAAATATTATTTAGTTCTTTCCGGTCTGCTAGATTATTTCCGCTTTTTTGTTCTGTCCTAATAATTTCACAATTTGCTGCTTTAAGTGCGATAATTTGTGAGTCTAGATTTTGTTCTACTGTTGATGTGCGAGCGTAACCGATTTTAGTCATAAAATGTTTATTTTGGGTATGCTATTAATGATTTTTGTATATTAACTAAAATCAGACCTAAAATAAACAATTATTTTGCATGATTTTGTTTATTAAGTAATGTATTTTTTGGGTGTACCTAAAATAAACATTTTATATAAAAGTTTGTAATATAATAGTTTATCTAATCAACCTAATATTGGTATTTTCCAGTTTAAGCTCAGCCCAAACTTTATCAGCCGTATAGATAGGAAGCCCTAGAGTGATACCAAGGGCTATGCACGCTCTATCTCCTAGAGATAAGCCGTAGTTTTGAGTCAGTTTAGCTAGCTTGCCAGTTCTAATACTTATAGCTTCGCAGAATGGTACAATTTCTGGTACTAAGTCTGAAATGATTTCGTCAATATCTTGTTCTGACACACCACTTCTAGTAAGAACTGCAACCAATTCACTTAAATTAACCGACGAGATAGCACTACTAGCTATTACATTTTCTATTACTTCGTAACCAGATTCTTTTTTTAACAAAGCTATAAGGGCTGATGTGTCTAGCAAACATTTTTTGCCTTTTAGTTTAGAATTTATCTGCATTTTCTTTTCTCATCAATTTTAATTGTTTTTGTAGGTCTAAGTTTCCATATTTTTCTAAAATATTCCGTGCTTTTTCTATGTTAGAATGAAAGGTAGAAACAATTAATTCTGATTCTGAGTATTTAATTGTAACTTCATCACCAACCTTAAGATGCAAGTATTTTCTAATTTTGCTAGGAATTGCCAATTTTCCATTATTATCAATATAGCTTTTATAAGCTTTCATATGGTTTTACCTTTTTTGTGTCACTATATAATTTATACAATATAAATTATTTCTTATAAAGAAGAAAATATTTAATAAGCTAATTCTCACATAATTTAATAATAAAATTAAATCTAAAATAAGCATAAAAAGTACTTTTAATAATATTAGTAAGAAAAGATAAAGTAGGGGTATAAAACTAGTATAGATAATTAGAATGAGTTATTGGATATTTAAGGTTTTAAAAATTAGCAATTTTTAAAGTGTATGAAAAACGGTCGTTTTCTGGAATTTTATGGATAAATGGTAGTAGCGATTATAGTAGTTTCAGGTTTATTAGATTTTGTAGAAAAATATAATTATAACAGTCAAAAAATAAATAGAATATATAGACAAAAATACCTGAGGTAATAGTTTCTCATTCATTAAGATACTACTACCTCTGTTTTTTATTTTTTGATCAGGTTGCTCTGTTTCCAATTTTGCCCTCAATGAAAAAACATAAGTAGGAAGAAATTTTTCAAGCGACTGAATCAAAGCATAATTTAAAAAATTAAGTTTTTTGTAGGAATTTATAACTTTTAACCAATCATACGAAATTAATATCCCAATAAAACCAAGTGAAGCTATAAATGGTAAGTAATATACTTCTATTTTTATTAATTGAGGTGAATTAGCTAGAACTGAAACGAGTATAGTATTAATTCCTATGAAAACGTTGTTAGATGAACTCCGTCTTTCTTCAATTTTGTGGGAAGAGTCAACCAAAAGCTTATATTGTTCAACTATGTTATTTTTGCTGTTAGAATCTACTTCGTTCTCACCTTGGTATATTATATTAACAGAGCTATTCATTAAATCTTTGGATATTTTATCGAATATTAATTTGCTATTTATTTCTTCCACAGTTGCCTCTCATTTTAGTTAGTTATATTCAAGCTGAAATAAAATTCGAAAATTTAGCCTTAATGATATAAAATTTTTTAACTATCAAGCTCCAGCTCATTCAGCAACAGATTTTCTTTAATTTAAAAGCAAAGCCATAATAAAGCAGTTTTCATATTGATTTTATTGCTTTTTATGTATTCCTTCAATCTTAACTCCTATAAGAGCTGTTTGTAATAATGCTTTGACTTCGGTAAGATTTCAATACGCTAATTCCTAATGTACCAGTATGAGGATACGTTTGTTTATTTGAGAAACTAATATCACACCAGCCTACAATTTTATTACCTACTATAGCTATGTAATAGGGTATACTTAAAAGAACGATATTTAGTGAAAAGTAAGGCCTATGCAACAGAGTACTCCTTAATAGGAGTTATTGAATCCCATTATGGGTATTGTGCTTTACCGCGTTCTAGCCTTAAAGAATTTAATAAGGGCTTAAGAGGTGTATGTGGGTTTATTGATTCAATTTCTTTTAGAATAGCGGTAAGCTCTTCCTCCCTTCCTAAATTAAACAAAGCATCTACTTTAACTAAATAGGCCTCTTCCTTTTTAGGATAAATGGTCACTGCTAAATCTGCGCTTTTAAGCGCCTCTTCATAACGATGTAATTTATTTAACGCTTTTGCTTTCTTGACGTACATTAGATATCTATTAACAGAGGAAGTATCACTTTGTATTCCCTGATCGCATATTTCTATAACGTGTTCATATTTTTCATTGTGTAAAGCTATATGGGCTTGATGATGGAGTTATGATGGAAAGTTGTGTATGGAGGTGAGATAGAAGATTAGGTGGCGTATTCGCAAATTAATATTATTATTGTAATTTGCAAATCCTATTAACAATAAAATAAGGAATACACCATGAGAAAGAGTAATATAATTGATTATAAAAATCCAACACAAAATTTAGTAACAGATGTATTAAGTGAGTTTTTAAGGGAGTCAGCTCAAAAAATGTTGCAACTAGCTATAGAGGAAGAGGTACAAAATTTTATATCATCCTACCAAGATAAGTTACTTACTAATGGGAGTAAACAAGTCGTCCGCAATGGCTACTTACCTGAGCGCAACATACAAACCGGTATAGGAGAGGTAGCAGTAAAAGTACCACGGGTAAGAGATAGAGGTAAAGAGGATATAAAATTCTCTTCTAATCTGATTCCGCAATACATGAGGCGTACGGTTACTATAGATGTTCTATTACCGCTACTTTATTTAAAGGGAATATCTACTACAGATTTTGCTGATAGCTTTGAACCTATATTGGGTAGCAAGCCAAAGAACTTATCACCTAATGTAATATCCAGGCTAAAATCTGAGTGGTATGATCAATATTTGTTATGGCAAAGACGAGATTTAACAAAGAAGAAATATGTCTACTTCTGGGTTGATGGTATTTATTTACAGGCAAGAATGGAATCGGAGAAGAACTGTATTTTGGTAATAATTGGTGTTGATGAATACGGAAAAAAGGAATTGGTCGCTATAGATGATGGTTTTAGAGAAAGCAAGGAAAGCTGGCAAGGATTATTACTCGACATAAAAAGCAGAGGTCTGATACACTCTCCTGCCTTAGCTGTTGGAGATGGAGCACTTGGTTTTTGGGGAGCTCTGACAGAAGAATATCCTACTACGGTACATCAGCGCTGTTGGGTACATAAGACTTCTAATATTTTGAATAAGTTACCAAAATCTCAGCAAGCTAAAGCCAAGCAAATGATACATAATATTTATATGGCTAGTTCTAGAGAAGAAGCTGAATCCAGTTGGAAAAAATTTATCTTGGCTTATTCTGAGTTATTGTCAAATGTTGTGTATGAAAAAAATTAGGCAACATATTTTTTCTCATTTAAGTTATCGTTACTAATTTCACTTACATGAATTCCATCTATAAATTTTTCCATATTAATAACTTGGGCAATGCGGTTTTTACCTCGTAAAGGTTTCCACCTTTTTTCTGCTTCAAGGAATAATTTATAGGTAGCAGCAATAATAGTATTTCTCGAAAAACAATTCCTAGATTTTCTAGTTCTATGCTTAACCGTAGCAAAGGTAGATTCAATAGGATTAGTTGTCCGCAAATGTATCCAGTGCTCCCCTGGAAAATCGTAAAAAGCTAATAACTCTTTTTCATTTTTCAATAAGCATTCTGTAGCCTTAGGATATTTAGCAGAATAAGCCAAGATAAATTTTTTCCAACTGGATTCAGCTTCTTCTCTAGAACTAGCCATATAAATATTATGTATCATTTGCTTGGCTTTAGCTTGCTGAGATTTTGGTAACTTATTCAAAATATTAGAAGTCTTATGTACCCAACAGCGCTGATGTACCGTAGTAGGATATTCTTCTGTCAGAGCTCCCCAAAAACCAAGTGCTCCATCTCCAACAGCTAAGGCAGGAGAGTGTATCAGACCTCTGCTTTTTATGTCGAGTAATAATCCTTGCCAGCTTTCCTTGCTTTCTCTAAAACCATCATCTATAGCGACCAATTCCTTTTTTCCGTATTCATCAACACCAATTATTACCAAAATACAGTTCTTCTCCGATTCCATTCTTGCCTGTAAATAAATACCATCAACCCAGAAGTAGACATATTTCTTCTTTGTTAAATCTCGTCTTTGCCATAACAAATATTGATCATACCACTCAGATTTTAGCCTGGATATTACATTAGGTGATAAGTTCTTTGGCTTGCTACCCAATATAGGTTCAAAGCTATCAGCAAAATCTGTAGTAGATATTCCCTTTAAATAAAGTAGCGGTAATAGAACATCTATAGTAACCGTACGCCTCATGTATTGCGGAATCAGATTAGAAGAGAATTTTATATCCTCTTTACCTCTATCTCTTACCCGTGGTACTTTTACTGCTACCTCTCCTATACCGGTTTGTATGTTGCGCTCAGGTAAGTAGCCATTGCGGACGACTTGTTTACTCCCATTAGTAAGTAACTTATCTTGGTAGGATGATATAAAATTTTGTACCTCTTCCTCTATAGCTAGTTGCAACATTTTTTGAGCTGACTCCCTTAAAAACTCACTTAATACATCTGTTACTAAATTTTGTGTTGGATTTTTATAATCAATTATATTACTCTTTCTCATGGTGTATTCCTTATTTTATTGTTAATAGGATTTGCAAATTACAATAATAATATTAATTTGCGAATACGCCACCTAATCTTCTATCTCACCTCCATACACAACTTTCCATCATAACTCTAATATCTCAAGTATTACATTAACAAATTCTTCCTGCATTACAAATTAATTAGTTTATTTTTATTAAGGAGGTTTAAATTTAGTATTTTAAGAAAGAGTTGTAAAGTTAATATTATTCTTATTTAATTATTAATTTTTTGCATATATATTTTAGCTACTCCTCTAGGTTAAATCACTTAGAGGAGACTAATTGTAAGGAATTTTATCAAAGTAATTTATATATACTTGTTTTTGGTAAGGCCACATCAAAAACACAAGTGTATGGATTTATTTTAAACTCTTTTTGATTATATTCTCAACTGCTTATGACATAAAATGGAAGAATGATCAAATATATACACAAAAGCCACAATGTTACTGTTTTACTATATCAGATGGCATTTCCAGCGAAATATCGCTGAGCGGTGTTTGCTGGATCGGTCAATCAAGTATTTCAAAAAGTATGTTTAGGGATAGGCAAGAGATATCAGATAAAATTTTTAGAAATAGGGAATGACCAAGTTCCTGTCTATTTTTTAGTACAATCTATACCAACGCTACAGCGTAACAAAAATAGTAACAATAAATTAAAAGTGTTCCAGTCCGTCAAATATTCAGACTAAGCTCCCAGGTAAAAAAATTATATATATTTTTAGTTTACCTTTATTTCTTTTGTTGATAGGGTTAATTTCTTAATAAGCATCATATCAACTCCTATATAAGATTAAAAAACCAAAAGTCTGTTACTAAAGTTCAACTTATACGTTGACAAATGTCAATCTATTCTCAAAGATTATAGGTTAGAGCAAAGGTTTTAATGTATATAAGTTTTGGGGATAATTCATTTTCATAAAAAATCCCAGTTAATATTAAAATATAAATTTGTCATTTCTAATTATCTTATTTTAACTAATAATTTAACTAGAACAATGTTGGAGTTAAATCATGCAATTTAATATTGATACAGTAGTCTTTATTGTGTTTTTAACCCTTAATCTTGTAGTAGGCCTTTACTATGGAAGAGGAGTAAAAAACATAAAGGATTACTCTTTAGGAAACAGAAATTTTTCTACTGGGGCTTTAGTTTCTACAATAGTTGCTACGTGGATTGGCGGGGATTATCTTTTTATAACGATAGCTGAGGTTTACACCACCGGATTACATTACACTATTGGTTGTTTGGGGATGGTAGTGTGCTTATTCCTAAATGCGTATGTTTTTGTTCCAAAAATGAGTGAATTTCTAGGGAGCATTTCTGTAGCTTCAGCAATGGGAGATTTATATGGGAAACACGTAAGACTTATATCAGCTATAGGAGGAGCTATTGCTTCCGCAGGTTTCATAGCAGTACAGTTTAAAGTTTTCGGTTATATTTTAAATGATTTTTTAGGATTATCTGGAAACTATCCAATTTTTTTAGCTGCATCTGTAGTGATATTATACTCTAGCGTTGGAGGAATTAGATCAGTTACTTTTACAGATGTGATACAATTCTTTACTTTTGGCGTATTAATACCTGTTTTGGGTATCGTTATATGGAACGACTTAAGCAGTCTTCCTACCTTTAATCTAGTAACTGCTGTTCAACACCCTCTATTTAATTATGAAGAGTTCTTAGGTCTTTCGAATCCTAAATTTTGGTCGGTATTATTATTGTTTCTGCTTTTTTCCATACCAGATTTGAACCCAACTATGTTCCAGAGAGTGGCCATAGGACGTAGTGTCTCTCAGGTTAAAAAAGCTTTTAGTATTTCAGCTATATTACTAATGTTAATTTTAATTGGAATGGCATGGATTGCATTTCTTCTATTCAATATCGACCCTAATCTTAATCCTAAAGACTTAGTACAATACATAACAAATAACTACGCTCATACAGGACTTAAAAGTTTTATAATGGTAGGTGTAGTAGCCATGTGTATGTCTACAGCTGATTCTAATATAAATGCTTCATCAGTTCTATTAACTCACGATTTTTGTTATCCACTAAATATAAAATTTAAAAGTGAATTAGTCTTGTCCAAAATTATTTCGGTATTACTTGGGGTAATTTCCATATATTTAGCATTACTTGATTATGATTTGTTACCGCTGGTATTTATGACCCAAAGTTTCTATATCCCAATAATTGATGTACCTCTTATATTGGCTATCTTAGGTTTTCGTAGTACGACAAAATCAGTTTTAATAGGTATGGGAGCAGGCTTTGTAAGTGTTATAGTATGGCGAATATATTTTATGGATACTACTGGGGTTGATAGTATTCTACCTGGAACAATTGTTAATTTAATATTCTTTATGGGAAGCCATTATCTATTAAAGCAAAATGGAGGATGGATTAATAAAAAAAATAACCAATTGTCTTGTAGTAACGGAACTATAGCTAAACATAAATTTCATCAACTTATAAAAGCTATTACAGAATTTGATTTAATGGTTTTTTGTAAGAATAATTCACCTAAAAGGGATTTAACTTATACTAGTTTTGGTATCTTTTCTACCATTTCTACTATCTCTACTATGTACTCCATATCTAACGTTATCGATGGCCAAAACAAAGATACAATATTACCATTTTATGAGATTATGCTTGTATTATCTGTGTGTTTTACGACTTATCCTATTTGGCCATCAACTATAAAAAAAGATAATATTGCACAAATAGCTTGGAGTATAAGTATCTTTTTCCTATTGATTTTTTGTAGTAGCTTTTTTCTAATGTTAAGCAACTTTAGCCATTTGCAGTTTGTAGTATTTATTGTCAACCTAATAGTAGCTGCAATATTAACTCGATGGAAATTATTACTTACTATGATGATAGTAGGTATTTATTCAAGTATAAAAGCTTATCAATACTATACAGGTATAGATAATATTGTTATTAATATGGCTTCTACTTCACTTATTATCTATACCTTTTTACTAGCTGGTACTGCTATTGTTATCTTTTTTAGACCAAAACAAGCTTATGAAGAAGAAATTGAACAAAAATCAAATTATTTAGAACATAAAGTAATAGACCAGAAGAAAGAACTAACTAAGCTATACGAAATTAAAAATGAGCTTTTACGAAACCTGGAACATGAAACACGCACCCCAATTACCGGTATTACTAGTCTCGGACAGGTTTTATGGGCTAACTACGATAAATTTAATGAAGAACAAAGGCGTAATGCAACCAAAGATATTGCTGATAGTTCCGAAAGATTAACCAGTTTAGTAAATAATCTTATTGATTTATCAAAACTTAATAATATTAACTACCAGTTAAATAAGTCTCAAGTAAACTTATCTGATTTAGTTTATAAAAGGTTAGAACTATGTAAAAAACTGTATATTCAGGATAAAGATCAAGAAGACTTATGGTTTAACTTACAAATAGATAATGAATTAACCGCTTTATGTGATCAGTACTACATTTCACGTACTATCGATAATATCATAGTAAATGCTATTCAATACTGTAAGCAGGGAACAATTACAATTGAGCTGAAACCGGAGCAAAACCACACTATTGTTTTTAGTGTAAAAGATGAAGGAATAGGCATTCCAAAAGATGAACTATTTGAAGTTTTTGAACCATTTACCGTTAGTTCAAATACTAAAACTCCTGCAGGTGGAAGAGGTATAGGGCTTGCCTTATCTAAAAAAGTTATTGAAGCACATAACGGTCAGATATGGGCTAAACAGAACCAAGACAAAGGAGTTACTGTTGCATTTACTTTGACAATTAATGACTAATGACTAATGACTAACGAACATTAGGAATTACCTACTGTTAAAAAGCGTGCAAGAATGCCTCCACTTGAGGAAATGATTCTATAACAATCTGAACCCACATTTTCTATATCAAAATCAGAACTTAGAATAAAAAATATTATAATACATCTGTAATACTTAAGAAATACAGATGTATTACTTAAGTATTACTAAATAAAATATTATATTTCCCTACCTATAGTAATGATATCCTAGGAAAAGACTAGTGTTCATGTATGTTCTAATGCGAAACTGGCGTTAGTTAAGATATATAAAGCAATGGGAAGAATGACCGGTGAAATAAGTAGGTTTTTCTTGAAAGAATTAAGATTATATTATATTATATCAGATAATGATAACAAGTATAATAGGTATTAATATGAGAACTATTGTTGACATACCTGATTCACAAGTAAAAATTCTAGATCAGGTATCAAAAAAGAAAAATGTATCAAGAGCAAGTCTTATAAGGGAAGCTCTAACAAAATACATAAATAGCTACAGTAATAGTAAAAAAAGTTATGAATTAGCATTTGGGGTTTGGAAAAGGAAAAAATTGGACAGTTTGGACTATCAGCAAAAATTAAGGAATGAGTGGGACTCATGAAAGCTGTATTTGATACTAATATATTGATAGATTATTTAATTGGTAATCTGTTAGCCAAAAAAGAAATCGAGCAGTATCATTCCCCTCAAATCAGTATAATTACAAAAATGGAAATACTAGTTGGGGTAACCGATAATGAAGAAATAATAAAGGAGTTTTTGAATGGTTTTAATATAATTCCTCTTAATGACAAAATTGCTGAAATTGCAGTTAATATAAGAAAGGAAAATAAAATAAAAATCCCAGATGCTATAATCTGGGCTACTGCAAAATACACAGATAGCTTATTAATAACTAGAAATACCAAAGATTTTCAAGGATTAGGAGCTGATATTAAGATCCCATATAATGTCTAAGAAGGTTGTAAGATCAACCTTTAACTAATGTAAAATATAAAAATTTTATATTTTTTTTGATAAGCCCTTGAATTATAAACATCAAAAAGTATTACTACAGTAGTATATTTGTACTAGTTAAGTAATACGTTCGTATTACTTAACTAACTTATTTATTTTGTTTTTGATTTGTTTTTTATTTAAAATTAAAATAGTCTTTGCGTAAAAAAAAGTATTTAATATAATACATTAGCATTACCAAAGTAATACAAATGTAACACAAAAAAATCAAACGTAAATTATGAGCTGTAAAATTCTTGCTATAATAAACCAAAAAGGCGGGGTAGGAAAATCAACAATTTCTGTAAACCTTGCTTATGGCCTTCATTTAAAAAAGAAAAAAGTTCTTCTTATTGACTTAGATCCCCAATGTCACTCAAGTTGTATTTATTGTCCTACAATACCCGCAGATAAAACTATCTCTGCCGCTTTTACAAATAAAAAACTTAACTTAAGAGACATAATGTTACCAGCAATAGTTCAAGAACAAACTATTGATACACTAAATATTATACCTTCTAATATAAAACTAGCAACCGTGATAGAGCAAATCAGCGGAGCTCTTTATAGAGAAAAAATTCTTAAAAATCATATTGACAGAATTATAAATGATTTTGATTATATAATTCTTGATTGCCCACCAACCCTAGGGATATTAGCTATTAATGCTATATATTGCGCTACTTCCATTATTGTTCCTACTAGTTTTGGTAAATATTCGCTAGACGGAATGGCTGACTTACTTGGGGCAATCAAAGAAATAAAAGAAGGTCAAACATATAATTTTTTTGTTTTAAAAAATTTATATGAACAAAGAAATACTCAAACAAACAGATACATCCATGAACAATTAAAATCGCTCAGTGACAACACATTTACAACGACAATCAGGAAAAATGAAGCAATTAATCAGGCTCAGATAACAAGCTTACCTATACAAGTATTCAACCCTTCTTCAAAAGGTGCTCAAGACTTTAACCTCCTTACAGAAGAGGTTATCCATTATGCTTAATAAGAAATTAAATTCGCTATCAGAATCAAAACTTTCTAAGACACTTACACAAATTACAGAAGGTAGTAATATAGAAAAAACTGGTTTTATCAAATCGCCTAATAAATCTTCTTTGTTTAAAACTAAATCGTTTAGACTAAGAGAAGCTGATTTTATAAGTTTATCAACTATTACAACAAAAATTAATAATAGTGATGAAAGAATGAGTTATTCTGATTCTCAGGTTATAAGGGGTATAATAAATTATATCTCAGATAATATGGACAATAACCTTAAAAAACTTTTGCCTTATATAAAAAGTTCCTCATAAAACAGCTTTTCTCTTTGGAATAAAAGGGTTTTTTTTAATCACTTATGTATTACAGATGTATTACTTACGTAATACACTTATATTTCTTTTTTTTAATATATATTACTTTAATAAAACAAAAATAATACAATTTAGATAAAAAAATAATATTTATTGTTGTTTTTAAATAATACGTATTGATTTCGTATTATATTTACTATATGTATTAAACAATACGGTGTTTTAGCGTACATATCAACGGTAAAGTATAAAGAGATAGCAACTTATGGCTAAAACAAACATCCCAGATGGAAAAACTAAAATATCAATTAACATCCCAGAAAGGTTATTGATTGAATTAGATACTTATAGAGAAGAAACAAAACAGGATCGCTCAAGTTGGATTACAAGTGCAATTATGGAAAAAATAGCAATGATAAAGAAAAACAAGTAAAAATAATAAAAAAGGAGTTAAACCTAGAAAAGCTTAACCCCATGTTTCCTATTATAAATTAAATAAGCCTGCAAGCATTATCTAATAATAGAAATAAGTACTATTCATAATAGGCATAATGAGATTAAAAGTCAAGGTTTTACTCCGTAAATAAGGAGTAATTATGGGACGTAAATCTACTTTCGCTACTAATGTTGCACACAAGCAATACAAAATTATTCATCACCCTATATTAACTGGGAACATTACGCCTCATGATTGGTACAAGAAATTTACCAACAGTCGTGGCAGGCCTGATCTTTCCTTAATTTCTGTTCTTGCGGAAATTGTTTATTGGTATCGTCCCAAAAAGGTAAAAGATAACCAAACAGGTGATATTACTTATGTAAATAAGTTTCTTGGGGATGCCTGGCAAACTTCTTATGAACATTTCGAGAAAAAATTCGGGTTTAATCGGGAAAAACTTCGGAGAATTTTTGTCAAACTAGAACAAATGGGTATTTGTACCAGAGAATTCCGCAATGTTAAGTTAAGAGGCCAGACTTATAACAACAGGCTATTCATTCACTTAAGTCCTCAGTTTTTAAGTTCTTATGCAGATAATAAAAAATTTACCGAGCTAAAAACTATCAACAATCCCGTCAAACCTGATTTTTCTGTGCCTAAAAAAGAGGGGAGATCTCCTCATTTTAGAGGAGATCATATAATAGATGATCAGAATAAGAATAATATATTTAAAAATAGATCTATTGCAAGCGAATCTAATTTTTATAAAAATTCTTTTGGAGAAGAAAATCCGATAAAAAAGGTTATTCGGTTTAATCGTAATGAAATTAAAGAATTAAAAGACTTTTACCCATTAAACAAAGATGATTGTTATAAATTACAATCATTATCAGGAAGAGAATTTTCATTAAATAGCATGAATGAAATATTGCTTGATATGTCAAAACGCCTGACAGATCGCTTCTTCAAAAGTAGGAAGGCTTTCATGAACTATATGGCCAAAGCCCTGAATTACGAAAAGAGGGATGCGGTAAAAATCAATAATAATAGTTTTAAAATCAGAAATAACTTAAACCTTGAGGAAATAGAAAATAAAGAAAGGGAAAAATACTTAAGTAAAATAGAAGAAAGCTGCCAAACTTTGCCACAAGGGCTACTTAAGAAGAGGTTAGCATCCCGCCTTGCGCCTAAAACAGCTTATGATTTGCTTCAGGCATGTAAGGCCGCAGATATTAGAGAAAGTACGTTTTACCTTTATTTATCAATTCATGTAGAAATAACTGCTGCGGAAAAAGGGCAAATTCTTCAAGAAATACGATCCATTTATCGACAAGATCATATTACGGATGGCGAATCTGTTTATATTCATGAACTTCAGATAATTATGCCGGCAAAAGCGACTATAACGCCGATTGATCAGAATAAAACAAAAAAATCACCATTACCGGTAGGAATGTGGGGTAGGGTGAGGGAAAAATTAATAGAGATTTATGGTGAAGCAACTGACCGTAATTGGTTTTCAAAGCTTACAACAAATATTAATGAAGAACGGAGAGAGATTAAACTCAAAGCTGCAACTAGTTTTTCTAAAGATTGGATAGAAACTAATTATTTCCACGCTATAGAGAGGCTAGTCAATAAAGAGCAGTTTAAGGTTTATTTTTGCTAAGTGTAGATTTTTTATGTTTAAAAAGCTTAAAGTGGAAAAGAGCAACAGATTAACCCATTGAAATTATAAGATCAATCAAGATTTTTGTTGAAGTTGTAATAAAAAAGTTTATTTATTATAAGTAAACCAATTGTAAAAAAAAATTCTTGTAAATTTCTATGAAGGATAAAGAATTATTAATTGAAGCCATAAGTGCTTATGAAGCGTTTACTCCAAGCCATCGCAAAGTATTGAAAACTCTGTTACTAATTTCGGTTGATGATGTTGCAATTGTAAGTATTCTAAAATTGAGTAAGTTATCTAAAGTTTCAAGACCAGTTGTTTATAAAGCTTTAGAAACTTTTATAAAACACGAATTAATAGAAGAGGTAAAAGATTCAAGGAATGTTTTTAATACTTTTAAATTAAAAAGAAATAAATTTGAAGAAATACAAAAACATTACGAAGCCCAGAAAATAAATTAAAAATATCAATACAAAATATTGACAGTTTTTAAATTCTCATATATACTAATCTATAAGCAAGGCATAAAAAAACGCCTGAAGTTGGAGCTTCAAACGTTTTTATGTCTTGTGACTGAGAATACTTATACTTTGACACGTCTATATATTCTCAATAGTTCATTAACTCAACCTTTGCAGGAGAATTATATGTATAGTAGCAACAATTCCGCCTTAAGTAAAGATACAATCTTTGGGGCAAAAAATTATACCAATATCAATTTCATATTAAATAATATCAAATCATTCGAGAAAATAAGTATTACCAATATGTTATATCTTTATTTCTCTCTAAGAGAAGTGGAGGTATAAAAATGACTGCAATAAAAGACCGTTTTATTTCACGAGAAGAAATATCCAAACTTCTCTGGGGTATGAGTAATGATATTTCTACCCATAGTTTATCAATGTGGTTAAAATCAAAAACTGATAATGAATTTGTGGTAGTGCCAAGAGAATTTTGTGTTTTAGTAGTGTCATTTTTGGAACGACAAGTTCCACAGAAGGAACATTTACTGTTTAATTCACAAAACGTACTGGGGCAACTTGAAGAAATAAAACGCTATTTATAATTGTAATATCCCAAAAAAAAATGATGAAATTAATAGTATGATCCTGATTTATCTATTTCTGCACTATCGGTTGATTTCGTGAAGTAATATTTTCTTGGTCTTCCTTCCATGATTTTTATTTTGGGATATTTTTTTTGTAAAGTCGATCTCTTTGATCCGATTTCTCCAACTATTTGTTGAACAGGACTTGATCATTATCTAAGGGAATTGCCGTTGCTTTTGATTTTTGTTGTTTTTGCCAGCAGCGATCCGGATAATGTGCATATATCCATTCGGCTATTTCTCTAGCTATAAATTTCTGTTCAGGATTGTTCTATAAAAATTCAATAATGGTAATAATTGTTAAATTTAGAGCAATACCAAATCTTCCATACTACCTCAATTATTGTTCTTATTCCTTGTAGAAATGCTAAAAATAAGGGCAAAACGATAGTAGAGAGTTGGTTATGATGTTATTTGCTGGTATAATAAAACAGTTTATTGAAAGTGTAGATAAAGCATTGGTCGGGTTTAAATAACCAATCCTGCTATAAAGATAGATAAATGAGGCATCTGTGTCTCCTCCAAGGTAAATAAATCCTTGAAGAAGTAACGTTTTAATATCTTAAAAAAGTTAAAGATTTACGATCCCTTGTTGAGGGAATTGGAAAAGTGATAAATTTTGAGACGTTAATTGTTAAGATTTGATAATATCAAATAAATAATGACGACAAAAAACCAAATAAAAGTGAGAATGTAAAATATTTAATATGTTTGCAGTTTTTACTATACAACCATTGGAATATACCGCTTAAAATTTGGGTAAAGGAGTGGTATTTTATATAAATTGTACAGATTCATTCAACAACGGGTTAAAATGGGTAATTTTAACATTCGTCGTAGCCAATTATAATGTTCGTTAGTCACTTATTCTTAATTATTGCTTGCTTTTTTGGATAAGTTGAATGTTGCAAAGAAAAGTCATAATTATATCCTGTAGTATCTCCTTATTGGTTTCTGTTTTATGTACTGGGATTTTTATATTTTATTGGAATACTCAAAACAGCAAAGATTATGAAAATGTATTTTCCCAAGCCAAGAAAAAATTCTGTTATGTGATTAATGATCTTAATAAACTTCACTATCTATTAGAAATTGTTGAAAGTAACTATGAATCTGGTAATCAACAATTAATTGCTGATTACCAGAATATAGCAAACAAAATGAATTTTCAACTTTCTATACTAAAAATCATATCTATAACTAATCCCAAGAAAATCATGGCTAAACATAATAGTAAATCTTATCAAATACTGCTTGATAAACAAAATGGTATGATATTGTCACTTTGTCATGGTTTTTGTATTAGTATTAGTATGGTAGAAGCAAGGAGCTTTTTGGATAACTTTCTGCCTAATTTTTTAATATATTCTGTAATGATTAATAATTTAAATATTATAGAAAACAACCGCCATGCTGCCATTTCGTCAGTGCAGAGTGATTATCACACTATTGGGAATTTTGAAGTTTCAGTAAAAATGTATATAGAAAATTCTTATTTAGAAAAGCAAATAAGGCAAATCTTTACTAATGGTGCTTTACTTTTTATTACTGTATTTTTTTTCATAAATCTATTTGTATTGTTTCTGTTTTTAGGAGTTAAAAAATTTTTCTATAATTATTCATTAAAATTAATGCAGGAGACTCAAGTTTTAAAAGAACAATTGGTAACTTATAAAAAACTTGAGTTACTAAGACAGCATAAACAGGAGATAGATAATAGGTTGATAAAAATGATAAAGAATAAGTTAAAGAGAGACACTATTAATATCATAAACACGACAAACAATTTAAACGAAACGCTTACAGTAAATATCAAGCAATTACTGACAGAATGTATTGAATATTTTGCACTTGATTCTGAAATTAAAGGTATATCTATAAGAGTGGAAAATGAGGTGATGGAAGCAGAACGTCTTAATATAGATATAGGTGAAGAAATTTTACGTCAGTTAATCTTTAGTCTAACCTGGAATCTTTTATCTATATTACCTAAAGGGTCTCACTTAAAGATAAAAGTTAAGCAAGATAAAGAACAATTTAAAATAAAAATGACAGGTTCAGGTTTTAATCTTTCAAGAGAGCAATTTGAAAATTATAGTTTGCAGCATTATTCCAAGACAAATAATCAATGGTTACTGTCAATAAAAGATACAATAAAATTGTTTGAAGACAATGGCTTTAGTTATGAATATATTCAGGGTAAAAGAGTTGGTAATAAATTAAAGTTAATTAAAAGCTTAAAAAAAGAAAAATTCTATAATGATAGTAATGTATGGGATATAACACCTCATTTAACAAAAGGAAAAACTTAATATTCGTATTTTTGTTAGTTCTTCTGACTGCTAATAAAGCTATGTCTTCAGTTAAGGTAAGTAATTCAACTTTACCTGTTCCGTATTTTTCTGGTAGAAATGAAGAGCTAAAAAGTATAGAGCGTAATTTAAGTAATATTGGTTCAGTAGTATCTTTAACTGGATTCACCGGGATAGGTAAAACACAGATAATCAGGCAATATTTATCAAAAAATTTAGATAATTATAAAATCATATGGTTTTTTGATTGTAATCTTGATTTTAGTTATCAGTTTTTAAACTTAGCCAAACAGATCAACTTAAAAATTTGTAATAAAAGCTCGACCTGTATTATTTCTGAAGACATACAACATATCTCTGAGAGCGTAATGAATTATCTCAGGCATGAAACAGGGTGGATCCTAGTATTTGATAATTTAAGAACTAATGAAAATAATAAGGTACTTAGATTTCTAGAAGATAGTCATAATGGTCACATAGTTGTTTGTTCTCAGGAGACTACTGGATTACCTAATATAATACCGATAAAGAATCTTAAAAGAATAGAGGCACTAGGACTTATTGAAAAACTGCTACCTAATTATAAATTAAGAGATGTAGAAAAATTATCGGAAATTTTTTTGGATTATCCAATTCTTATAATTCGAGGAACTTTATTCTTACAAAATAATCGATATTTAAGTATTGAGGAATATAAAAAAATACTTGCTGTAACTGATGAAGTAAAAAGGACTAAAGAACAGCTAGGAACGATATTTGATAATCTAAGTAGTGCTGCTAATAATCTTTTACTTAAGGTAGCATTAATTAATAACCATGATTTTTCAAAGCAGCTATTAATTAATTTATCTGGTAGTGATAGTTCTAAAGTTATAGATATATTGCATGATTTAAGTAAGTTTGCTTTAATAGAGGATAAAGGTACTTATAAGGAAAATCAAATTTTTGAAGTACATGATTTTATAAAGAAGACTGTTCTGGAAAGTGCTAGTAATAAGGTTATCAGAGATAGTATGCAAGATATAGTCAAAACAATTAATCAAGGATTTCCTGAAAAGATTACAGATTATTTATCTTTGTTTCATAAAGACCCTACTCTGCAAAGCAATTTAGAAATAATGCTAGAAAACGCAGAAAAAAATGCCGTGAATTTTTATGACATTTTAGAACTTAGAAAGAATCTTATGTTCTTCTACCTTACGAAGAGGGATTATGATAAATGCAAAAAATTTGTTGAATGGCTAATCGATAAGGAGACCAGAGGTGAAATTAAATATCATGACATGAGTAATAATCAAAAAGTGGCTTATGCATGGTATTTAGTGAATGTAGGATTATATAAAACTTATAGTGCAAGAGATATAAAAAATGCGGAGTATGATTATGAAAAAGCTGCTGAAACAGTAAGAAATGTTAATGGTTTTGCAGATTTAAAATGTGCTATATACTCACAATTGACACAAAGCAGAATCCGTAAAGGAGCTATAAATGATGCAAAACTTAGTATAAAGAAAGTTGAAGAATTCATTAAAAAAGATCAGGATATATTTTACAAAGGATTATTATGGTATTCTTACGCAAGGATTTTCCTTGCAGAAGGAGAGTATAATCTAGCATTAGAAAATGCAAATAAATTAGTTAAATCCCAAGAAAACTTACCGCAAGATCAATTTACTATACTTGGTCATATACTAAAAGTAGAGATTTTAATTAAACTAGGAGATTATGAATCTGCTTATATACTAGCTAAAGAACTTTATAAGAGATCAAAAAGTTATTTTGATGAGCCGCATGAAATGCAAGCACGTATCCTGACTTGGCTTGCATTAGCTGAGTTAAATGTAGATAAAATCAAAAAAGCAGAAGAGCATATAAGTTTAGCCAAAAAAATCTTTCTAGCTTTACCAGAAAGAAAAAAAGATAATATATCAGATTCTTCTGATTATGATTTAGCTGCTGCTTTAATTGTAGAAGGTGATATTTATCGTAGACAGAATAAAATAGCAGAAGCACTGCAAGCATATAAGATAGCAGAGAATATATACCATAATTGTTATGGGCAAAATATGTTACTTGACCATATCAGCGATCTGTATTTTAAAATAGCTAACTCAGCATTAATGGATAATAATATAGGAATATATAAGGAATACTTAAGTAAACACGAGAATATTTTTGGGGTTGATCATTTTAGAACAAAAGCCATGTATCAAAGCTTTCTAAAGAATAACTAACAACGATTTAAAAGATGATCTTTTAGGAACCAGTCTGCAAACTTAGTATCGATTAAGCTTAATTTTCTATCTAAACAATGTTTATATATTTCTTCTATAACTAATCCTACTTGCTGAAGAGTAAGGGAGTTATGATGGAAAGTTGTGTATGGAGGTGAGATAGAAGATTAGGTGGCGTATTCGCAAATTAATATTATTATTGTAATTTGCAAATCCTATTAACAATAAAATAAGGAATACACCATGAGAAAGAGTAATATAATTGATTATAAAAATCCAACACAAAATTTAGTAACAGATGTATTAAGTGAGTTTTTAAGGGAGTCAGCTCAAAAAATGTTGCAACTAGCTATAGAGGAAGAGGTACAAAATTTTATATCATCCTACCAAGATAAGTTACTTACTAATGGGAGTAAACAAGTCGTCCGCAATGGCTACTTACCTGAGCGCAACATACAAACCGGTATAGGAGAGGTAGCAGTAAAAGTACCACGGGTAAGAGATAGAGGTAAAGAGGATATAAAATTCTCTTCTAATCTGATTCCGCAATACATGAGGCGTACGGTTACTATAGATGTTCTATTACCGCTACTTTATTTAAAGGGAATATCTACTACAGATTTTGCTGATAGCTTTGAACCTATATTGGGTAGCAAGCCAAAGAACTTATCACCTAATGTAATATCCAGGCTAAAATCTGAGTGGTATGATCAATATTTGTTATGGCAAAGACGAGATTTAACAAAGAAGAAATATGTCTACTTCTGGGTTGATGGTATTTATTTACAGGCAAGAATGGAATCGGAGAAGAACTGTATTTTGGTAATAATTGGTGTTGATGAATACGGAAAAAAGGAATTGGTCGCTATAGATGATGGTTTTAGAGAAAGCAAGGAAAGCTGGCAAGGATTATTACTCGACATAAAAAGCAGAGGTCTGATACACTCTCCTGCCTTAGCTGTTGGAGATGGAGCACTTGGTTTTTGGGGAGCTCTGACAGAAGAATATCCTACTACGGTACATCAGCGCTGTTGGGTACATAAGACTTCTAATATTTTGAATAAGTTACCAAAATCTCAGCAAGCTAAAGCCAAGCAAATGATACATAATATTTATATGGCTAGTTCTAGAGAAGAAGCTGAATCCAGTTGGAAAAAATTTATCTTGGCTTATTCTGCTAAATATCCTAAGGCTACAGAATGCTTATTGAAAAATGAAAAAGAGTTATTAGCTTTTTACGATTTTCCAGGGGAGCACTGGATACATTTGCGGACAACTAATCCTATTGAATCTACCTTTGCTACGGTTAAGCATAGAACTAGAAAATCTAGGAATTGTTTTTCGAGAAATACTATTATTGCTGCTACCTATAAATTATTCCTTGAAGCAGAAAAAAGGTGGAAACCTTTACGAGGTAAAAACCGCATTGCCCAAGTTATTAATATGGAAAAATTTATAGATGGAATTCATGTAAGTGAAATTAGTAACGATAACTTAAATGAGAAAAAATATGTTGCCTAATTTTTTTCATACACAACATTTGACAATAACTCAGAGTAAGGTGATTAATGCGGTATAACTCTATGAAATGAACAGTATAAAGGCATATAGACCTGAATAGTTCATTATTGTATGGTAGTTCAGTATCAATATTTAGAATATGTTTTTTAAAAGATTGATTTCTATTAAATAGTTCATCTAGAGAACAATTGAGTACATCGGCTATTTTTAATATTGTTTCGATACCGGGATTTTTAACTGTATCATCTAAAATTCTATTAACAACTGCATTACCGACGCCAGCTTTTTTTTCAAATGCAGAAGTCGCAATATTATATTCTTGTATATATTCTATAATTTTTCTTTTTAAATTATCCATTACACTACTCTATCCCTTGGAGTTATGATGGAAAGTTGTGTATGGAGGTGAGATAGAAGATTAGGTGGCGTATTCGCAAATTAATATTATTATTGTAATTTGCAAATCCTATTAACAATAAAATAAGGAATACACCATGAGAAAGAGTAATATAATTGATTATAAAAATCCAACACAAAATTTAGTAACAGATGTATTAAGTGAGTTTTTAAGGGAGTCAGCTCAAAAAATGTTGCAACTAGCTATAGAGGAAGAGGTACAAAATTTTATATCATCCTACCAAGATAAGTTACTTACTAATGGGAGTAAACAAGTCGTCCGCAATGGCTACTTACCTGAGCGCAACATACAAACCGGTATAGGAGAGGTAGCAGTAAAAGTACCACGGGTAAGAGATAGAGGTAAAGAGGATATAAAATTCTCTTCTAATCTGATTCCGCAATACATGAGGCGTACGGTTACTATAGATGTTCTATTACCGCTACTTTATTTAAAGGGAATATCTACTACAGATTTTGCTGATAGCTTTGAACCTATATTGGGTAGCAAGCCAAAGAACTTATCACCTAATGTAATATCCAGGCTAAAATCTGAGTGGTATGATCAATATTTGTTATGGCAAAGACGAGATTTAACAAAGAAGAAATATGTCTACTTCTGGGTTGATGGTATTTATTTACAGGCAAGAATGGAATCGGAGAAGAACTGTATTTTGGTAATAATTGGTGTTGATGAATACGGAAAAAAGGAATTGGTCGCTATAGATGATGGTTTTAGAGAAAGCAAGGAAAGCTGGCAAGGATTATTACTCGACATAAAAAGCAGAGGTCTGATACACTCTCCTGCCTTAGCTGTTGGAGATGGAGCACTTGGTTTTTGGGGAGCTCTGACAGAAGAATATCCTACTACGGTACATCAGCGCTGTTGGGTACATAAGACTTCTAATATTTTGAATAAGTTACCAAAATCTCAGCAAGCTAAAGCCAAGCAAATGATACATAATATTTATATGGCTAGTTCTAGAGAAGAAGCTGAATCCAGTTGGAAAAAATTTATCTTGGCTTATTCTGCTAAATATCCTAAGGCTACAGAATGCTTATTGAAAAATGAAAAAGAGTTATTAGCTTTTTACGATTTTCCAGGGGAGCACTGGATACATTTGCGGACAACTATAATGGTACCCAAAAACTGGACTGCTAAAAATGCAAAATGAGATATAATTTCACAACAAGGGAATGGAAATTATATGTCTAAAAAAGCGAAGCAATATAGTGCGACGGAAAAAACAAAAATTGTTATAGAAGCAATAAAAGCTGAAATGACAATAGCACAAATAAGCAGTAAGTACGGGGTTCATGCAACTCAAATACAAGCATGGAAAAAAAGAGGTATAGAAAATTTAGTTAGTGGTTTTCAAGTTAAGCCGGCAACAAAAGATCCAGACAATCAAGATTTGATAAAACAATTATATGAACAAATAGGACAGTTAAGCGTTGAGCGTGACTGGCTGAAAAAAAAATCTACATTGTTTGGACTTGGAAACTAGGAAAAGTATGATTGATAATAATTGTAGAAATCTAAGCATTGCTAGGCAATGCGATCTACTTTTAATTAATAAATCTACTTATTATTACAAGGCAAAAGGAATAACTACAAGAGACTTAGAAATAATGAAAGTAATTGATGAAATCTACACAGAGCATCCGTATTTCGGGGCCAGAAGAATGTCCAGGCATCTTGTACCGTTTGGAATTGTTATCGGTCGCAAAGCGGTAAGTCGTTATTACGGAATAATGGCAATAGAAGCCATTTATCCTAAAATGAATTTAAGCAAGCGCAACCAAGCTCATAAGGTATATCCTTATCTTTTAAAAGGCGTTGAAATTACTAAGACAAATCAGGTATGGAGCACCGATATAACTTATATTAGAATGGCACAAGGATTTGTATATCTAGTAGCCATTATTGATTGGTTTAGCCGTTATATTCTGAGCTGGAAGGTTTCAATTAGCTTAGAAAGTGATTTTTGCATCGACGCACTAGAAGAAGCCCTAGAAAAGCACGGTCAACCTGAGGTTTTTAATACCGATCAAGGTTCTCAATTTACGTCAAAAAATTTCATCCACGAACTTGTTAAACGTGAAATCAAGATTAGCATGGACGGTAAAGGTAGGGCTTTAGATAATGTATTTATTGAAAGATTTTGGCGTTCATTAAAACAAGAAAAAATATATTTGATAATTTTAAATACTGTCAAGGAGGTAAAAAATGCTATAACAGATTACATAACTTTTTATAATAGTAAAAGGATGCACCAATCCTTGGAATATTTAACTCCAGAACAGGTGTATTTAACAAAAATTATTGGCTAAAATTATAACGCAAATTATATCTCATAATTTCTGATTTTTAGTCTAGACAAATTGGGCCACCTTAAACTAATCCTATTGAATCTACCTTTGCTACGGTTAAGCATAGAACTAGAAAATCTAGGAATTGTTTTTCGAGAAATACTATTATTGCTGCTACCTATAAATTATTCCTTGAAGCAGAAAAAAGGTGGAAACCTTTACGAGGTAAAAACCGCATTGCCCAAGTTATTAATATGGAAAAATTTATAGATGGAATTCATGTAAGTGAAATTAGTAACGATAACTTAAATGAGAAAAAATATGTTGCCTAATTTTTTTCATACACAACATTTGACAATAACTCCTTGATGATGTAAGTGCTGCCAGTTATCTGCGATATTTTCTGAAAAGAATCTTGTATATACAACTAAACTTATTATTGCACCGAGTGTGAACCACAATAAATATTTGGTGTATCTGCATTTCATATATATTACCTTTAAATGTTTTATTTATTGTTCAATAAGAGCCGCTTATAACATATATTGTAAAGTTATTATTAGCTTAATGCAATTGTTCTATAGCTTTTCTGGCTTGCTGCATTAATACTCCAATGGAGCATTAATGTCCCGTAATTTATTGAAGTGTAATATATAGATTATGGCTAATTAAAATATGAAAATAAAAAGATTTTATAGCCGGAATATCCTGTTTATTAACTTTAATACTTTTGATAAGTTTGCGTTTATGTTATCCATAAGAGCTTAAATATTTAATCTTCCGCTACTATACTAACCTTATATCGATTGCTGATAATTTACCTTGGTGAGACTCTGTGTTATATTCAATTTTTTGCCCTTCATTTAAATCTCTTAACCCGGCTTGCTCTAATGCTGATATATGTATAAATACATCACGTGATTTGTCATCTGGTTCTACAAAACCGTATCCCTTTGTTGAATTAAACCATTTTACCGTGCCTGTATGCATAATGTTCTCTTTTATTGATTTTAAAAATTTATCTTAGCTTGTTTTGTTTAGAATTAGTTGTTATTTCGGATTAACAGCATCCTTTAGTTTTTGCCCGGCCTTGAATTTGGGTTGGTTATAAGCCGGTATTTGTAGAGGTTCTTGAGTTTTAGGATTACGTCCTGTCCTAGCTGCAACTTTACCTATACTAAAATTACCGAAACCAACGAGGGATATTTCCTTACCTTGCCCCATAGCATCAATTACTGAAGAGGTAAACATATCAATTACTTTCTCAGCTTCTACTTTTGTACACTTATGTTGGTCTGCGATATGGGTGATAAATTCTGATTTATTCATGGGTTAAACCT
This sequence comes from Candidatus Megaera polyxenophila, assembly GCA_037101405.1. Taxonomy (NCBI): domain Bacteria; kingdom Pseudomonadati; phylum Pseudomonadota; class Alphaproteobacteria; order Rickettsiales; family Rickettsiaceae; genus Candidatus Megaera; species Candidatus Megaera polyxenophila. Next base: position 72,784 of record AP017965.1, read on the forward strand.
TTAATTAGTTAATTAATAATTATTACCTATAGTATTAGGCACGGTTAGCGATAATTACATATTTTTCTGTAATATGTTTCTGATTGTTAATCATATGGATCTCTTAATTCCTTTAATATTCTTGTCTCTTTCGTTTTAGCCAGTATTTCTTGAAATCTCCTTACAGGATTTTCAATTTCTCGAAAGATAGAATTGTCAATCGATACCTTCTTTTGGTTCTCGTTTCCTATACTGTTTTTATTTAATGATCTTTGTCCATTTTTGTGTATATTAGAAAGCTTATAATGCTTTATATAATTATTTAAAACATACTCAGATACTTTCAATTCTTGGTATACTTCTCTTTTAAGTTTACTGCTATTTAAAAGCTTCTGTATTTCACTGGGTTTGTAGTTTTGTTTAAGGTACTTAAGATCACGTAGGGTTTTTCCTCTCATATCTTTTCAAGCTTTACTTTTTAGCTTTGCTATTTCCTCTAAACTAAGTCCTGTTACGGAAGAAATCAGTTTATCATCCAGCTTCTGGTTTATCATATTAATTGCTGTCTTAATCAAAATGGGATGTGCATCGTTACTCATGGTCATTTTAACTTTTCTATTTCTTTAACAGTTAAACCGGTAATTTTAGATATTTTTTCAATAGCATCTCCGTCTAATAGCATAGCCCTGGCTATTTCCATTTTCTCCTCAGTTTTACCCTTCTCAATACCTTTCTCAATACCTCTAGCTTCTGCAGCTGCTAATTCGTCCCTGTCGCTATAAAGCTTCTTCTGGTAATAAGAGTAGTTTGCCCTCTCTTCAGGAGTCATTTTCAGGATACTAAGCTTTTCTGCTACCTGAACCATATAAGGTGAGTGATAATTTTCTGGTATTTCATCATACTTCATGACATGTAGCCAGTCATCTATTTCTTTTTCTAAACGATCATTAAATTGCGGTATCGATATATAAAAATATTCAGGTAGAATATCGGTTGCATCAAATATTTCACCCGTTTGCTGATTTTTAATATGAACGGATAGTTTCTCGTTAGTTTCTATTTCATGAATAATAGTCTTGCCGTGATAAATAGCTCCGTTACCGATCGGAAAATAGAGCAGGGAGATATGGAATATTTTTATTATCTGGGTGTAGTCTTCCCTTTGGGCTAAATTGTCGACTATCAGTCTGGAAGTATTAAATAGTGATTTATGAATAAAAGAATCTTTAACGTTACGTTCAATCTCGATAATGTATTTATGGTGATCTTCGTCTTCAACGATTAAATCCGCTAGACTTCTTTTGCTTTTACTATACTCTTTATTACTCTCGCTCTCAAGTAAGGCAACTATTTTGACGTCTTTATAGCCTTTTGTTTTAAGCAGAGCTGAAATAAAGCCTTCTACTACGGCGTAATCACCTTTATCCTTAAGGAGATACTTTATCCCGTAATCAAAGGATACCAAAGGTTTATCATTACTCATAATAGTACTTTATTTTGTTTTTTTACTGATTATTTTGCTCAACAAATATTGTATCACAAATGCCTGAGAAGTTCCATAGTTTTATTGGTGTTTATGGGCTTTCATAACAATTATCGCTGTTAGTTTTATTCTGAAGTTCTACAAAGCTGCGTTCCAAATAATTTGTAACCTTTTGTAAATAAGCAAACAGAGAAGATTCTGTTAAGTCATCTTGATCTAAGATTTCATAAGCTTTCGTTAAAAGGTTAAGTTTTCTAGGAGTAACAGTCTGTTGTTCTTGATTTTGTTTATATCTACTATGTGCAGCTTTACCGTTTTCAGCTATATTGTGCATTCCCCTAGTGCGTATTTGTATTTCAACAGGTAATCCATATGAACCTAAAAGAATAACAGTATGCAGGGAGCGATAACCATTAGTCTTTGGCTTGTTGATATAATCTCTATACTTTTCTGGTATTACCTTGTAAATTTCCTGAATAAGTTTTAGTGCCGTATAGCATTCGTCTTGTTCGTTTACTATAATTCTAAAGCCAACAATGTCAGTTAGTTCTTCAATCTTAACTGATTTTCTAGTTAATTTATGTAAAATGGAATAAGGGTCTTTAACTCTACAGGAAATGTCTGTTGTTATACCAAGTGCTTGTAATTGATTGCAAATTAAGTTAATTTCTTGGTTATACGAACAGTCTTTTGGTTTGTTATCCATTTCAGTCTTATTCGGCTAGGTTTAACTAGGAGCTTAAATCTAAGCTACCAAAGGTGGTTAAGCCTGTCAACACCCTTATAAATGGGATATATGATTAAGTTATATAACGTGAACGCTACGTCTGTATCAAATAATATCTTACCTATGTAAAAACCCGTAAACTCATCTTTTATACGATACTCTACCTTACCTATGGAAGTCATCGTCGTGAGTTGTTCTAATTAAATGTTGTGCCATTTTTAATCTATTAATACTTCATTTGTAATATTAAAGAAAATAATTTAATAAATATTCATAATTTACTTATATTTCAACTAATATGGAGTTATTATGTAATTATGTGGTTAATTAATTCTTAAATTATGGATTATTCAGAGTCTTGTAAATATTCAATAAGATTAATAGCAAAACTAAAGTCATTAGATACTAAAAATGTACTGGACTTTAATTTAATTAATAAAGCTATTTATTACGCTAAAAAATATCATGGTAGCCAATTGCGCAAGTCCGGCGAACCATTTTATAGCCATCCACTAGAGGTGGCATATCTATTTGCTGAATACACGGCAAAAGAAGAAGTGCAGTATTATACAACTGATTTAATAATTACTGCTATAATGCATGATACTATAGAAGATACATCACTAACTAAAGAGATGATTAGTCAAGTCTTTAATGAATCAATAGCAAGTAAAGTAGAAGATTTAACCAGAATTAAAGTAAATAAAAAAATCCCTGCAGGAGAGACTCTGGAATTAGTTTATCCTCAGAATAAAAAGGATATATTATATATTAAATTATTTGATAGATTGCATAACATGCGGACTATAGCTTTTTTACCTGAAATAAAAAGAAATAAAGTTATTGATGAAACTGTGGAGTATTTTGTATCCCTTTGTTCTGTTTTAGATCTTTACGAGGTCAAAAAAGAATTAATAACATTAAGTTACCAATATAAATCCTTGCATAATTATTCTATTTTTGCGGCTAATGATACTTCATTACCTGATCCTTTTTCCTTTTTACCTTCAATTTTAACGAAATAAAATAAGCCTAATCCATACCCAATAACTATTGGAAAAAGAAGAAACAACAGACCTAAATTCCCAAAGTGTCTTATTAAGTAAATCACTCCAAAGGAGCTAATTATATACATTAAAGCACGTGATGCAGCATAAGAAAAACAGGTAGTAGTAAATCTCTGAAATACTGGAAAATGTTTATAAAAAATTGGCGTAGCCGGGAATTCAACAAGCAGTGATAAAGATAATAGGATTTGAATTAGCATTAACCCGGAACCGGTAGTAATGTGATTTAATAAAAAAGGCGAAGCTAGAATAAACGGGCCGGCAAAATAAAATTTTATTTTTAGGAATTTCAAAGGATTTATAAAATATACCAAACATGTAATCAACATAGTAAAAGCAAGGTCTAGGGATGATACAATAAAATTTTGCTGTATTACCTGTTCAGTAGTATATCCAAACTTATCTCTTAAAAGATTAGAACTATGGATAAATATAAGATAAAAGCACACAGGATACGATAATTGTATAAAGAAAAACGATATAACAGCTTTTTTGTTTAGTTTTTCTTTAATCCAGGGTTTATCTAGTATTTTTTCTTTGCTAGAACTAAGTTTTAAGTCTTTGTGCAAGTTCATGAGTTGTTTTTTAGCATTGGCAAAGTCAGGTGTTTCCCTTAAGGACCTTCTAGCAAAAGAACCAATAACTGCAACTATTGCTCCAACCCAAAATGCCACTCTCCAGTTAAAAAGTTGGGATAACGAAATATTGGCTACAAATAAAGCCATTGTACCACCTAAAGTAAGGCACACACTTATAAAAGCTACAGCAGGGAAAACGAAAGGAGGCTTAATAAGTTCTGTAAGATATACTTCAGCACCGACACGTTCTCCCATCGAAGACATACCTTGTAGAATACGGCAAATTGTAACGGCCCAAGAAGCAACAATGCCTACCTGTTCATAAGTTGGGAGGTTAGCCATGACTACACAGGATATAGACATGACGGTAGTGGTTATTATTACAGTTGCTTTTCTACCTATTCTATCTCCTAATCTACCAATTAATATAGCTCCTATAGGGCGAAATATAAATGTAATGCAGAAAGAAAAAGCACTTAATAATTGTGCCGAAAATTCATTAACTTGTGAAAAAAATAGCTCATTAAGTAATACCGCCATGTGAACATATAACATGAGTTATCTAAGTAGAGATAGTCACCCATCTCTACTCGACTTCAAAACCGTACGTGACAGTTTCCCGTCATACGGCTCCTCGACTGATTTGGTGTTTGTCATACATACCTTTGCTATGTATAATATCGTGGCAATGTCCATGTAATAACACTAAATTCTCATATTTATTGTTACCATGATTTCCATCGTTATGATGAATTTCTATAACATTATCAGAATTAAGGAATAATTTACATTTTCCACATCTACCTTGTTGCATTTTCATTAATTTCGCTAGCTTTGGTTTTATTCCTGGCATTTTTCCAAGACGTGTTGTCCAATATTCCCAATCGCTATTATATGGTGATTTAGTTCCTATGACCTTGATGTGACGTTTAATTTTATGTTCCGAATGAAGGATCATAAACTTGCCATCATGTGTCATAAATCTCCATTTATAGTTGCCATGTTGTCTAAAATATTTGAATTGTACAAAAGTCCTAGACTTATCAGGATGTCTCCTTATTGACCATTGCCACAATTTCTTATGAAGCTTGTGATCCATCTTCCTAAAAATACTACTTGATACCCCTGGTGTGTAGTAATTACTCCATCCTTTTATTATTGGATTGAGTCTTTCTATTACTTTTTCCTGAGGCATTGCTATCATATTCCTTAAGGTTTTTTTGATAGTTAACAAATGCTCTTTTTGTCCTTGTTTACTTGGTCTAGTATAAGACTTATAGCCTCTTCTTTTATTTTTATCTGGAAATTGCCTTATTGTGTATCCTAAAAAGTCAAATCCTGGTTTTTGACCATTATCGCTATTTAAACTATGCACAATATTTGTCTTCGATTCTTTTAGTTTTAGCCCGATGTTTGCTAACCATTTTTCTATGGTTGCTTTTGCCTTCATAATAATTTCCTTATTTTCGTGAATAACAACAAGGAGAGTAGACCAGAGGAACTTCCCCGCTAGTCTCTCGCAGAACGGTGCGTAAACCTCTCAGCTTACACCGCTCCCATTATCCAATCGGCGATCCAAGACCTATCCTCCAATGAACAAATAGTTTTGGTTCTCGCTTTCTAACGCAACCTAACCATTTCCTCGCTCGTCGTTTATGACCTTGATATCTTTTGTATTTCCTCATTACCCATCGAGTTAGATATTGCTCTATATTTCTCAGGTATGGATACATGGCTGATTTATAATATCTTCCATAATAATTTATCCAACCCTGTACTATAGAGTTAAACATTCTCGCTAAGTCTCCTATGTTCTTATCGCTTCGCAAATGTAGCTTCCAGCTCCGTATCTCTTTCTTGATACGACTTGCAGCTTTCTGACTGATTGCGGGTGTAAAGTTTACAAACATCTTCCCTTTCTTATTCTTTGATAGTCTGGGGCGAAATGTATAACCTAGAAAGTCAAAGTTTTCATACTCATGTGAGTCTTTTCGATCGACATCTTTGCAATACACTATTTTCGTTTTATCTGAATGCAATTCAAGACCACATTCTCTTAATCTGGCTCTAATTGCCTCCAGTACTTTTTCCGCTAACTTTTTGGAACTGCAATGCACCAGCGCATCATCCACGTAACGTTCGAACTTTATTTCTGGAAATTGTCTCTTCATCCATTCGTCAAATGCATAATGCATGAATATATTAGACATCAAAGGACTAGCTACTCCGCCTTGCGAAATTCCAGCATTTCTTTCAATCAATATCCCATCTTCTTTTTGAATCGGGGCTTTTAACCACCTTTCAACATAAAGATGAATCCACTTCTCTTCAGTATGGAATCTTATTGCTTTCATTACGAGTTGGTGATCTACAGTATCGAAAAAACTTTTGATATCCAAATCAATACACCAATCATTTCTCCAGCATCTCTCTCTTGCTACTCCAACTGCATCTAGAGCCGATTTCCCAGTTCTATACCCGTAGGAATCTTCATGAAATATCGGTTCTACTATAGGCTCTAAATGGCTTTTAACCACAGCTTGCGCCACTCGATCTGATACAGTTGGAATTGATAACAAGCGATGACTTTTGCTACCATCTCTTTTAGGTATTTCCACACCTCTTACAGCTGGTGGAAAATAGCTACCAGATGACATTCGATTCCATAACTTGTAAAGATTGTCTTTTAGATTTGATTCAAAATCTGCTATAGATTCTAAATCTACTCCATAAGTTCCTTTATTGTCTTTGACTTTTTCCCAAGCTGCCATTACGCTTTTCTTAGAAATACAAAATGATTTTGTCTTACTCAATTTAACTCCTCCCACCTTTTGGTAGTTGATTAACAAATAAGACGGATAATTCAACCCCTTCGCTCCAGTGTCTTTCAACACCTTCATAACTACTACGAGTTAATCCGCCCCTATATACTACATTGGTACTCTGATCCTTATGGTGCTTCCACTTGGATTTCTCCCTTAGCATTAGTACACAGGTTCCCACGTTCCATATAAAAGCCTGATTCAAGTTCATGCCACCTCTATGCCGGAGATCACTTAGCCAGTAAACAGGTTTCCGCTAAATTTATCCCGAAGCAACGACTTCTCCTCGGTTTTGATCTCATCTATACGCTTTCGACACTTCAGCAGTGGTTCAATCGCTTCATCTCCCTGAATCTTACCTGATATCTTGTTAGACACCTTTTCTCTAACGCTCACCACCATAGCTTTTGACTACAGCAGCTTAGAGTGGTTTGAAATCTTTTCCTGTAAAACGATTTCGGAGGGCCGACCTCCATCTTTTATATAGTTACACACAAATTCAAATTATTATTTTGGCTTCATAAAATTCTCCTTTGTGCTCGTGGCACACAATCATCCGCATAACGAATTATGCTAATTGCTGTTTGAGCCTTGATGTTACTGCTTCTTCCAGTCTTCTTTTTAAAATCTTCAAGAAGATCTTTAGCTAGAGAATCCTTTGTATCTTTTTCTAATCCGTGAAGTGCAACATTTGCAAGTAGAGGAGATATTACCCCGCCTTGCGGTGTTCCGTTCTTGGTAGTATAAAATACTTCTCCATCAATTACTCCGGCTTTTAACCACCCTTTAATAATTCGTCTTTTCATCGGGGTAGTTGCAAGCTTATTTAGCAATACTTGGTGATTTATATTGTCAAAACACCCAGATATGTCTGCATCTAGTACATAACCTGTTTTTTTTTTTAATTGTATTATGTATGGCGACAATTGCATCGTGCCCAGACCTGCCAGGTCTGAAACCATAAGAGTTAGGCTCAAATTTTGCCTCCCACTCAGGTTCCAGTGCCATCTTTAAAAGTGCTTGTTTTGCTCTATCTTCTATCGTAGGTATACCAAGAGGACGTTTTTCATTAGTCCCACTTTTCGCAATCCAGATTCTTCTTAATGGTTTGCTCCTTCCCTTTAAATTAATTGATAAAGCTAAGTTCATCCTTTCTCTTTGGGTAAGAGCTATTTTTCCATCTATCCCAGCTGTCTTGCGTCCTCTGTTATCTTGGCTTACCTTGCGAGTAGCGAGTATTCTTGCACTTGTTGACGCTAACATCAATCTTTGTAACTTATGCACAAGTTTGATATTATCTTGTTGCATGGCTCGATAAATTCGTTTTTGTAGCTTAAATGTTTTAATTTCTAGCTTTCGCCAAGGAATCTCATTCCATTCATACCTAATCATAATGATTGGCTCATAACCTATTAACTACTACTAACAACTTTACCATCCAAACCATCGTGTCTCCGTCTGCTTATCCTAGGTATTACCCTAGGCATTTGCTTCTGAGACAATCCCTCTAACATAGAGCTTGCGGTTGGCACCTTCTTCAATATGCTTACATTATCAAAAATAGGAAAATGTATTGAGCATAATGAAGAGCAATATGTTAGTTACCCTGTTCTATATTATAATTTCATGTTGAGGTTAGGTGCTTGCTTTCCTCCGAGGATATTTAAGAACATCAAATCAGACTCGACCATTCTGATTTCTATTATCCCTTTACCTTTTGGTAATGCGTACTTATCAACTCTATTTCGCATTTCGAATATGACGAAGGTTCTAATACAAATTTCTCTCGTCACCATACTCAACTTTGTTCGAGAGGATTCCCAATAGAGTTTTGAGTTACTCCCTTTTATGCCATGCTTGCACAATTATATTTGCCAGTTATAATCGTGTGGCATATACTTTTATCCCGATGTCTGGGAAGATGGAATTTAACCATCAATATAATATAGCTTGTCTTTATCTTTCTTTTAATCTGATAAAGAAGTTTCAGGTCACACGGTCGAAGTACTCCAAAAATGTGCCTATAGATAATAAGCCTATAGCCTGCTTCTGCTCTCTTGTGAGGCTTTGCTGTTCTGCTGTTTTCATATTAAGAATAATAGTTATTTTATAAACATTCCCCAATTAAAACAGCTATTTAGGATACTTTTCAACTGTTTATTGCATTAATTATAATAAATTATTGAGATTACCTGTTATTTTAAATGATATTGTTTAATACAGGCGATAATTTGTTGCTAATCTGATTTAGATACTTTGAGTATGAATATCAGTGTTCACTGTTTTATACTTACCGTTTGCATTCTGCTCAAGCCATTTTCCTAATTTATCCAATGAATGATACGTGCATATCGGTAGAATACGACCAGTTTAAAATCATGTTTTTAGGTAATGTCGAACTTTCTTGTTCATACTCATAGATTTTAATTATTTTAAGGTAGATTTATTATTATCATTTCCATAAATATTTCATTATCAGAATAGCAATAGATAAAACAAGAGTTATTATTTCTGCAATGATTAATGGAATTGAATTAATCATGATGCCATAAATTAACCAAAGTACTACACCCAGAGAATAAATTAAGTACATGGTCGTAGATATAGCCTTTGCTGAGCGTTCTTTCCATAATTTTACTATTTGAGGAATAAGCGATACAGTGCCGCAAAATGCAGCAGCATAGCCTATTAATTCGGCAACACATAGTTCATTTGTCCAAGCCCACTCCATTATTGTGTTATACAATTTTTTCTCCATATTTAATTTATTGAAATGTTCGCAAATATTTTGACAGTTAATACAGGCAATATTTTTTGCTGAGCCTGATTTTTGTTATTTTGCCGAGCCAAGAGTATAGTTCTAACTGGTTTTTACAGAAAATAAATTTGTGACCGCTTCTTGTACTATCAAAAGCACCCCAAGCACAAATCAAAGTAATACCGCCAAATAAATTATTTTGCCGGTAGAGGTGGTAATAACGTTTCAGCTTTTTAAATTTAAGTAAAACCATTAATCACGTAATCTGTTGCCATAATCAGATTTAATCATCACTTTTTCTGATGCCGAAGAAATGCAGAAGCATAATAAATAGATTGATAAAGTCCAGATATAAGGTAAGAGCGCCGTATACTGCTATATTACCTGCCCTTGCGGTATTACCGTTCATCGCATAGTAAATGGACTTGAGCTTTTGCGTATCATAAGCGGTAAGTATGGTAAATATACCCACTCCTATGAAAGAGATAGCAAAATCTAGTGCAGCGGAACGAAGGAACAAATTGATCAGGCAAGCAATAACTAGACCTATTAATCCCATATAAGCAAATGAGCCTGCAGCGGTTAAATCCTTTTTGGTAGAATAACCGTATATGCTCATTGCGCCGAAAGTAGAGGCGGTAATAAAAAATGTTTTAGCTATACTTGCGGTGGTATAAACAAGAAATATAGAGCCAAGCGATAAGCCGTTAAGGGCGGCAAATATACCAAGATGAAGCATAGCCTGCGCTCTGCCTGTGTCCATTAACTTACGACTGAAGAAAAAGATATAAATCAGCGGAGCAAACATCACCACGTAAGCAAGAGGGGTAGAAAACAGCATCATCGCTATTTGACTGCTACTACCGACTATGTAGGCTACTAGGGCAGATATGCCAAGTGCCATGGACATATTCTGATAAATGGAGAGCATATAGATCCGCAAGCCCTGGTCATAATAAGTGTTTGTTTCTCTTGTAGAGCTGTAATTATTGTATTTCATGGTGCTTTATCTGTCCTTTGTTACTTAATATATTATATCAACACATATTATAGCACAAATCCCTCTGACTTACAAACCTTTGCTAATAATCCAAACTGGAAAAAATAGGTTATTCCGCCTGAGTCCTCTAGTTAGCCGCGCTTAACTGCAAGTTATATTTTATGGAATAATCAGCATCTTGGGATATGTTTAAATTAGCAACATAAAAGACTTAATACGCTGTTCTGATTATCCAGACCCAAATTGGTTAGCTTAAATTTTATAAAAAATCAAGGGCAAGCGGTTGCCGCCCTTTGGCCGGCCCTTGATTTTCCATAAAGCTTTAAGCTTTTGCCTTTTAAAGAAGGAATGCACGAGGTGTGCATTCATAAGGAACTTCTCCTTATTGTCAATGTTAACAATTTATTTTAAGAGGTAAAAATGCAGAATTGTTTTAAGAAACATTATAGAGTAGAGCAGAATATTGAGGTATTAAAAAGCCTGACAAAGAAGGAAAATATCACCCCTGAAACTTTGAAAAATTATAGTGGTTGGGGAGGGCTTAGGGATGCAGTATATAACCCTGATATATATAAGGAATTAAAAAGTCATTTAAGCGAGGATGAGATTGATTCTATCAAGCGTACTTTAAGCAGTGCTTATTATACTCCTGAGTTACTGGTAAAATTCATGTGGACGGCATTACTACGCATGGGCTTTAGATACGGTAACATATTAGAACCTGCAGTAGGTACAGGCATATTTTTTGATCATATACCGCTAAGAATACGTCAGGCAAGTAGTATTGATGCAGTAGAAATTGACAGTATTACCTGCAATATTCTAGTTAATAAACACCCTGACATTTATTTAACATGTTCCGGTTTTGAAACGGTTTATTGTGGTAAGAAGAAATATGATTTAATTATCTCTAACCCTCCATACGGCAAGGAATTAGTAAATGATATTTTCAATCCTGATCTATCACATCTAATAATCCATCACTGGTTTGTAGCCAAATGTGCAAGAATATTAAAAGATAAAGGGATAATAGCAATGGTTTTACCACAGTTTTTTCTTGATAATGTCAAAGATCATGCACGGGATATTATTCATGAGGCTGGGGTAGGAATGATAGCTGCTTATAGACTTCCCGATAACCTTTTTAGTAATGCTAAAGTAACGGTTGATATAGTATTTCTGCAAAAGGCCGAAACTAATATCAAGTGGTTAAATACCGGAAAAATAACCATCGGTAATGCTACAAAACCGCTTAATGAGTATTTTATTAATAATCCTGAGCATATATTAGGGGAGTTACGGGTTGTTCCCATGTATGATAGAACCGGAATAACTTGTAAAGAAAAAGGCAACCTTAGAGATCACCTTTATAATGCCTGTTTAAAAATTACCAGACTAACCTAGAACTATAAAGCTTGTACCTGCTATTACCACTAGCGGGTATAAGCTCCTTTTATAATAATTCCTTCGGATAATCAAGAAGTGTATGCAAGTTCTGCAAATGGATTATTATCATCTTTTAACAACTTTTGCATGTTAGCAATAATCTCTGAGATTATTTTCATGTTTTCCGGTGTTAAAGGGCCAAGTGCGATATCTCTCAAATGCTGCACATCGTAATTCAAATCTTTAGATACCACAATATCCAGATATTTGAAATATAACGGTGCAAGTGGATGCTCTGCAAAACTATTGTATGTATTGTCGTAATCTAAATTTACCATAAAACCTCACAAAATTAGGTGGTAATAAGTTTTAACTTCTAAAAAACTTTTTATAAATGTTTTTTAGCTCCTCAGCAGTGATGAACCATGAATCAACTAAAGGTAGTCTCCGAACCCCACATTCTGCATATAATTCATGTAGTTCTAACCTTTGTTGTTCTGTATAGAGGGGTTCACCAGTATCATTAAATTTAATCTCTCTTAAGCTACTATCCGGTTTTAGGAGCTTATCGAGGTTGTGGTATTTTCCATGTCCTATTTCTTTACAAATAGTTGTTGGTGATGGAGTATCCTTAAAGTCAAGGACAAAGCCAAGAACTAAGAGGCTAATTGCTGCTAAACCCACAAACCAGATAAGTATTCCTGTTATGTGTTTTTTTAATATGTTCATAGTTTTTTATTTAAAGTCTATAAATTTCAGCATAATCAACAGAAATGCTTAAGCAATTGTTCGAATTTGTTTACTTCGTTTGACACAGCGGCTTTCTGCATTTCAATAGCAATTCTAGTTATGATATTACGATTTTCAGGCAAATAATGCCTTTCGGCTATTTTTTCCAGATCTTCCGCTTCTTTCAGAAAGCACCTTGATTTCAAAATATCAATAAATTGATAAAACAAAGGAGCAAGCGGATTGTCTGAAAAATCATTATAACTACGTTCCATAAATTACCTCTCTTGGTTGCTTATCTTTAAAAAACTCTACTAATAAATTGCTGATTTTTTCCTTATCAATATTCAGCTGTTAATTGCGGGTATCCTGTTTCATCAATTCTCTACCTAAAGTACGCCATTTGTTAGTTAAAGTAGGGTCAGCCTGCATTCTGTTTTTTGCCTCTAGTAACATACCGTATAGAGTAGCAGGGTCGTGGGGATGAAAATGATCAAGTTCCGCTTTAACAAACAACCCACCAAGCATAATCTTTTTACGTGCATCTTCTTTTCGTGCCTGTTGTGACTGGATTTTTATTTGCATATTAAAATAAAACTTTTTTCTAATTAACCTTTTTAACTCTCTTAAGATTCTGCTATCTGGATTTACTGGGCAATTTTGGTCTTTTACCTAGTTCCTTGAATTCCTTTAAAATAGGGTGGTCTTTATTATCAGGATTCAAGGCGAACATAATAAAGCCTGTAAGCAGGTTATTATCAATTGAGATCGCATTAAAACGGGTAATGATATCAAGTAACTCTTTATTCCGCTCTTTAACGAGTTCCTTTATTCTTAGTTCTGTTTGGTTAATCTTTTCAAGTATTGAAATCTTTTTAGTAGCCATAAATCCATTCTGTTTCAAGTTTATAGTTTTGGTCTATTTTAATATAAAAAACTTTACCAAGTATTCGTTAAAAGCTTTTTTATCAATGTTAAGGTTTTTAGAAAAAGTAATTGTACCGTTTTTCCAAGTCCCAAAAACTTGACCGCTCTCGGATTGTATAAGATCACCTGTTAAATCCTCAAACTTACCGCCAAGTAGAATATTATCGACCAATTGTACAATCCGCCTATTACCCGCCCCTTTTCTGATATCCTCGGCAATTTCAATAAGAGCCGCTTTATGCCGTTCTGATTTATTGGCAATATGCATGATAGTTTCTGCAGATTTAGCAGAGACTTTGGACATATTTGATACTGCTTTCCATATATCGGGCGATATCTTATCAAAGGAAAGAAAGTTTTGCATTTTCCGTTTTGAACATCCAACTACCTCAGCTAGTTGATCCTGGCTTAATTTGTTGTCTTTTTGTAATTTTGCAAAAGCCATCCCTTTAGAATAGTCTGATATTTCAACCTTTTCGTTTTCTTTGATTTGTATAATAGCAGCTTCTTCATCAGATACATTTTTGATGATAGCCTTTAATGGAATGTTCTCACTAAGACAAGCTTTCCATCTTCTGCTTCCGGCTAAGACTTCATAATTAAATTCAGAGTCATTAACGAGTTCTCTAACATAAATCGGTTCAATTTGACCATGTAGTCTAATACTTTCAGCAAGAGCCGAAATGTCACCAAATTCAAAGAAACTCCTATCGGCATATTTCCAACGAGTACACTCACGAGGGTTAATAGTAACAACTTCCATAAAATATAATTAATATAGTAATAATAATATTATATTATATAAAGAATATTATGTAAACTCTAAAAATCCCCCGGGGGGTCAAAATAAATTTAATAGTGTTTAAATGTATCTATTTATTGCTTGGCGAAGGTTATATATGAACTGATTGTATTCATGATTAAGCTCAAAAGCTTTAATCGAAAGGTAAATATCACAATGTTTGCCTGCGACTTTGCGAATATTCTGTTTTTGTATTAAATAATCAGAATTGTTACTACCTAAAACTTCGATAAAGATTTGATATTTATTTTTAATGTGAATAATAAAATTAGGGCGGAATCTTTGTTTATCTTCATTGAAGATATCAAATAGCGGCTTTTCTATCTCAATATCGTCATATTGTTTACACTGATTGAATAATATTTTATAAATAATTCTTTCGTAATTACTTTCTACCGGCATTAAAGAGGCAGTTGAAACAATAGGAAGAGCGAAAGCATCCTTAAATAATATTTCATCATTATTTAGTATGGTGGAAGTTAAAAGAAAATAAGGAGCAGAAGCTTTTTTGTTAATCCAGCCTGAAGTAGTCGATATAATATTATCTACAAAATATTTTTTACCGGATTTTTTAGTAATAAAATAATTATCGGCAATTTCCGTTACAACTGTAGTAAAAAGAACAAAAGGGCAAAGATGATGAGGAAACCTGTTTTATGATTTCTGCAATATTTCTTTAGCTTGGGCTAAAGTTTCTTCTTTTAATACATATCGATAATATTTTGCAAGCGGTATATCTTTGGTAATAAGTTTATTAGGATCCTGAAAGGCAGCGGTGATGTTAGTTAATTGCTCTAAAATCGATAATTGGTTATCAGGTTTGACAATATTAACTTTACTATCATCAATGATTGTATATAAGACCTGTCCTAATCTTGTTAAAGATTTATCGGTAGTATTTTTGTTACTGATAATCCGATCATTAGTAGAGAGGGAAAAGTCCTGTTTATAAAGATCGTATCTTTTGACTTTTTTATAGGAATGTTCCCGTAATTTTTTAAGGGATATAGTGATTCTATTTTTGGCAAATATACAATCCATAAGGTGAGAGTGTAGTTCCTTACATCTGATATAAATATTGCCGGCTATGGAACAGATAACAAGTATTGCATTGTCATTGCAAGTACACTTGAGCCAATATTCTTTTTTTAAGGAAAGAAGTTTTCTAATTACTGAAATCTGTTCTTCTTCGTTTGAGACATCCAATTGCTTTATGATTTTCTGCTCACTTTGAGGAATAGGGATAAGGTCAGCTGTTTTTTTATGAATAAAAAACATAATTCGATTGTTATAATTGTTATCCTTATCCTAACCAAATCCATTTAATAAATCCAGACTGATTGACCGCTATTAATAATCATTGTTTTTTTGAGCTAGAGAGAAGATATAATATTTCTTTAATGTAAAGGGGGTGGTATGAGGGGGCAAGCCCCCCTAAAATCCCTATTTTTGGTACAAAAAGAGGTAAATATTGAAGAAGAAAAGAAACAAGTGTATAGTCAAGTTCATTTAGTTTAGCTAAATGCGCACATCCCCAAACTCCATAAATGTAGTTTGCTCCGCTCAAAGTAGGGATTTGCATGTAATAAATAATAGAAGTAATAAAACGTAAAATAAATGACATTCTTAAGCGCGCAGGTTAGTACGGTAAAAAGGCGTCTTGGACAGAATGCCGTTGCTTCAGCTGCGTATAATGCCCGTACTAAACTGGAACTAACCGTACTTGATAAAGCCACAGGTATTACCAGTACATTGGTATTTGATTATTCCTCAAAACCCGGTCTTGCCTATAGTAAAATATACGCTCCAGATCATGCTCCGGATTGGGTATATGACAGGCAAAAATTATGGAATAAATGCGAACAAGTAGAGAATAGATTAAGAGCTAGAACTGCTCATAAGATAATGTTACCGCTACCAAATGAACTTACTATAGAACAGAACATTGCATTACTAGAGGATTGTGTAAAGGAGCTAGTTAAGCTTGGCATGATAGTAGATGCCAATATTCACTATGATAACGAAAATAACAAGCATGCACATTTAATGTGTTCAATGCGTGAACTGGTAGAAAACAGATATGGAGAAATAGAGTTTGCGGCAACAAAAAATAGAGATTGGCATCATAAGAACTTTGTTAATTTTGTCCGTCAAATGCACGCAGAAAAGGTCAATGAGCATTATGCAATGCACGGGTATGACAAAAGGTTTTGCCATAAATCATATAAAGACCTTGGAATTGATTTAATTCCCGGAGTACATGAAGGTCCTGCACGGAGCATTAACAATGCAGAATTAAGTGAATTAAATCGCCGTATTGCCCTAGAGAATGCAGAAAAGATCAAAGCAAGACCAAGTATTATTCTTGATGTCTTGGCGGTAAATAATCCAGTATTTACTAAAGAGCAAATCGCTATCGAATTAGAAAAACGACTATATGCGGGGGGGGATTTTACAAGGCAGGCGCATATTGAATCGATACAAAATGAGTTATCGGCTACGTTTATTAGTTTATATGAGCAGTTACTAGTTTGCCCTGAAATATCTCAAGTAGTAGAGGTGGATTTAAAAGGCAGAACGCTGTATACGACAACAAAGAGACTTGAGCTTGAAGAGCGTTTTACTGAGAATGTGAAATTGATGCATGAGAGAAACAATCATGCTTTAAGGGTTGTTGATAGCGACCTTGATCATCTATCTTTTTCTGAAAAGATTGGGGCGAAAGTCAGAGATATTAAGAGTGATGCGATTGATTTTGTTAGTGAGAAAACCGGTATTGAGCTTGAGAAGCCGAAGCAACCTGTAGTTTTAACAGCAGAGCAGAGAAAGGCGGTAATAAATGTCTTAAACGGATCTGATATTTCAGTACTGGAAGGAATACCGGGAGCAGGTAAGACAACGGCAATGCAAGAAATAGTACGTCAGTATAATAAAGCCGGATACACGGTAATAGGTGCGACGCCAAGCAGTAGTGCAAGCTTGGAACTGGCAAAAGCTACCGGAATAGAATGCAAGAATGCCAGTTTATGGCGTAAGGAGTGGTTAAAGGCGCAGGGGAAGGAATTTGATCTAGTCCTACGAGGTGATTATTACAAAGAGGATTTGTATAAGGATAATGACCCGTCATTAACCAAGAAGCATGTAATGATTGTTGACGAAGCTTCCATGGTGGAGCTTGCAAATATGGATTATCTGGTATCTGAGGCAAGGCTTGGGGGAGCTAAAATCCTCTTTGTAGGAGATCGAAACCAGTTATCTCCTGTTGGTTGGGCAGGGGGGCTTGAGAAAACCGTATCCATATGTGGTTCTGAAGTGTTGAACCAATCCCGTCGTCAACAAAATGTCAATCATCAACAGGCTACCAAGTTACTAAGTCAGTATCGGATAAGAGAAGCTCTTGATATCTACTGGGAGGAAGGAGTTATTAAAGTAGCTGAGAATGAATCCGAAGCTAACAGTATGGCAGTGCGCAGTTTTGTTAATTCATATATAGAAACGGCAAGGGCTATAGAGAGAGATGATTTAGTATCTATTCGATCAAAAGCAATCACGGTATTTGAAAACAAAACAAGAGAAATACTCAATAATCAAGTAAGAGAAGAGCTGAAAGAAGCCGGAATATTAAAGGGTATAGAGCAAAGGGTGCTTGTTGGTTCAACTATCAAGGACGGTAAAAAAGAGAAATGCTATTTAAACCTGTGCCCGGGAGAGCAGATAGTATTTACAAGGAATGCTAACCGCCTTGGCAGGGGCGGCATATTTAACGGTGAGGTTGGAACGATATTAAAAATATCCAAGCCAAATGAAGATGGTCTATCTAAGATTGATATTCTAGTACATAGAGCCAATGGAAAAAAGGAGAAAGTAAGATTAGATTTAAACGAACTTTATAAAAACAGATTTACCGGTAAATATTTTCATGATGGAATTTCTATTGATTACGGCTATGCAATAACATCGCATAAGGTACAGGGTGCAACAATTGAAAATAATATACCCCGCCTTGAAAAGAATTCAGGCTATGAAGTAACAAACGTGATGTTAACCCGCCACAAGAAAGAAATGACAGTCATAGTCAGCAAAGAGGTTCTATATGATGCATTTTATGAAAGTCTCGATAGCACAGCAAGTAAAGCAAGAAACAGGTTTGATTTAGATAGTCCGGAAGAAGAAACCATTTTAAAAGGCGGTTTAGGAAAAATGGTATCGAAGCGGACTAATACGAGTTTTGCAAGTGATTATCGCACTATGGGGTTACTTGAAGAAGATAAGCATATCAAACATTATCTGGATAAGTGTGAGGAAACCATTACAACTATCCGCAAGATTACATCTTGGCAGTCAATAGAACAACGCAAGACCGGAAATAAACCGCAAATGTGGGAACACCGAGAATTGTGGGAAGAATTTAAGGAAGCAAGAAAAGAAAGGGCGCATGCTGCCAGTCTGATTGTATCAGGATTTGCGGAAAACGGTAAGCTAGCTATCTTGGCAAAAGCTGATTACGAACATCTGTCTTTTGAAGAATTCCATACAAACTGCAAAATAGCTTCTTATGCAAAATTCAAAGACCGTCTCCTGCAGCTTAATATGAATTATGCGACTGTTGAAAAACACGCAAGCCAGATGCTTAAAACTTCTGAGATTGATAAAGTAATAGTAAATCAGAAAGCAACAATCTTACACGAGCAGGATGTTTTTAAACAATTAGTACAAGCTGTAGCCGGTGGTATAAGCGGAGATGTACGCAGTAATTATGCTCAGGTTAACCTACATATTGCAGAGACAAGCCTTGCTATTGAAGAAAAGATAGAGGAAGTACACGGACTTGAGGATCATAGGCAGGAATTAAATGATGCTACAGAGAAAGAAGAACATTACCGCCAAATCCTGACACCTGAATATTTAAATCGTATTTATCGTTCTTCCAAAGGTAACCAAGTCGCTGCAGGTATAAAGAGTTTAAAGCTATATGAGGCACTAATAGCAGAGTATGGAGAAGAAAAGGCAACGGATATGGTTGTTAAAAATCCGACAATACTCGGTGAGCTTAAAGGTTATGGGATTGGTAAACTGCTTGGTTTAACTAACGATAGAAAGGGGGCTATAGCCCTATGTAAAAATCTGGAGAGATATTTAAATGGATTTAACAGGAGCGAAGAAATGGTAAAACAATATAAAGCGGCGATGGAGGAAGCAAGTTTTAGTGACAAGTTAGTCGCATTGACTGAAGAGATTGAACATTTAAGGTCTTTGTTGCCGGCCGATATTGATAATGAGTTTTTAAAGGAAGTAGAAAACAAATTACAAAAATCCAAAGGTAATAATATTGATTGGCAAGATTTACAGAAATCTGAATTGTTTGAAGCTGTTATGGCAAATCAGTCCATTAAAAAGGAAAATAGCATTATTGCAAACGCTGATAAAAGTAGTAGGGAAGAACTATCAGTACCTAATAAACGAGCAGAGGGGAATAAGGAATTAGAAGCAGCGGGAATTGATGTTATTATTGTTGAAGAAAAAACAGAAGAACCGGCCTTAAAAAAAGAATATGTAACTAAGCAAGTCGCACAAGCTAGTGAAACAAAGCAGAAATCCGAAGAAGTACAAGTACCGATAGAAGCAAAGCAGTTAGCAGAAGCACCTGAGGTACAAGCAGAAAATATCGTTGTTACAAATATTGATAAAAGTTCTAATGAAGAATTATCTGGTTCTAACCGGTTAGAGCCGGATAAGGGATTAAAGCATACAGAACAGCTAAGTATAGAAGAAAACAAGGCAGAGGCAGCGCAAGAAACAAAAGTAGTAGGGATAGAAGAACTGAAAAAGTCAGAAGCTAACCTCAATCCAACTCCGGCCAAGAATAATAAGCCTAATAAAAAACAGGCCCCCACCAAAGAAGCAAGGCTCGATTTTGAGGATGTCAAGAGAGCTATTAATCCGGCTCTGGTAGAAGGTATATTTAGGCAGTATGGTCAGCTATTAAATCCTGACGGCAAGATGGAGAAAAAGGGCAACCAGTTATTCTGCGGTAGTCTGAACATCAATTTAAAAGACGGTAGATGGTATCGTTTTTCTGACGGATCAAAAGGCGATATCTTTGCCCTGGTTAAGGAAGCAACGGGAGTTGATACCAAAGGGGCGTTTGAGATAATAGCCGGACATGCAGGTATTGGCCCGAAGACTTTAACCGGTCTCTCTTCATTTAAAAATCCGGATTTAATCGCTCTTGATAAAGCTAAAACTGAAGCGTTGCAGAAAGAAGAGACATGGCGGGTTTTAGATAAAATACCGGAAAATGTCCCGGTATTTAAACCGGAAAAAGATTTGGCATCGACTTTAAAAAAGAACAATTGGCGTCTTGGAGCTACCTATGAATACAAAAACAGAGACGGGGAACTACTTGGCTATGTTGTGCGGGTTTTAGATGAAGAGGGTAAGAAGCATACACTACCTGTCAGTTATTGCCATAACGCAAAGGCGAACATTCACAAATGGTGGCTAAAAGGTTTTAGCGATCAGGGTTATAAACCGATTTATGGAGCAGAAAAGCTTGGGCAATCACCGCTGCAAAGTGTTTTAATCGTTGAAGGAGAAAAGGCAGCTATTGCTGCTACAAAAATCTTTCCGGAATATACTGTAATATCGTGGATGGGTGGCTCTGCGGCGGCAAGCAAAGCAAACTGGAAAGCGGTGGGCGGTAGGGAAGTAACCGTTTGGCCGGATAACGACGCAGCAGGAAAAAAGGCAGCTATTGCTATAATTACCGAAATCAACAAGGTAAATGGGTTCAGAGGAGCAGCAAGTATTGTAGATACCCATGCCTTGAATCTACCGCAGAAGTGGGATCTAGCCGATGAATTACCTGCGCATTTAACACGAAAAGATTTAGCTGCGGCAATCAGCAATGCCAAGATTCCGGAGAATGAAAACAGGCTCGATAATGAACTCGCAGGTCAGGTAAGAGCGGTGCTTTGCGATAAGGAATTTGGTGATTATGTTAATTATGGCGTAAAAAGAGGAAAGATTGATCCGGGGCATGATTATCTAGATTTAAATGATGCTCTCTATAGGGAAATGCTTACTGCTTCTGTAGTTTCTTTTATGCAGGAGAACCATAATACTAAAGAAGCCTTGAAAATGAATGAGCTGCTTAAAGAACCGGTTAGAAATATTCCTGAGCTTGCAGTTAATATTCTAGAAATTTACAAAAGTAGTAGAAATAGCAGAAATAACAGTAATTTTGCTGCTAGTAGACAGACTAACTCCAACAGCAAGGAACTTGCTGAGCTAAATCCTGCTAAGGCCAAGCTTTATGAGGAATTAATGCAGGATTTTGTATGGCTAATTGAAAAACAGCAAGGCCCTGAATCATTAAATAAAGTACATCAGGATAAGCTAAGCCAAGATTTAGCGGTGATCATCAAGGGATATAATTTGAGTTACAAGGGCTCTGACAAGGCCATGAGTGATAGTGATCGCAAAATAATAGCAGATAATGCTTACAACCTTATTGATAGCAAGGGGTGGCAGGAAGAGCTTAAGAAAATAGAGCTTGCCTGTAAGGAGAAGACTATCTATAAAACGCAGGAAAAACTTACTATTTTGAATCGTGTTAAAGAACTTGCTTTGAATAAACAAAAGACCGATAATCCAAAGGATGCACTCATAGCGTTAAAAAGAGAGCAGGAATATCTTGCCGAGTTACATAATAAACTGAATCCGAATGAACATAGCAAAGAGTTGATGCATAATATTCAGAAGGCTTATGAAGTAGATCAATCGGGAACTATAGCCAAATTGTACAAAACCTCATATTATGCTAATCAGCAGGGGATTATATCACCTGAGGAATTAACCGAGCATTTTAAATCCAATAATCAGGTAGATGATATTCACCATAATATTAATCGCATCTGTTATAAACATAATTGCGATATTCTTAACGATCACTGCAGGAAACTTGTTGCCGGGCAATCAGTTATGCATCAAGGGCAGCAATTCGATTGTGTAGTAGAATATCTGGAACACTGGAAATATAATGTAAACCACGATATGTTACCGATCAAGAAAATGGATCAGGTAATAGAACAAGTAGAGCGTATAAGGGAACAAGATCATCAGTTTACGCCAGAACTTTAATCCATGTACTTCTTTATTGCTTTTGCTATTAAAGTATATTAAACTAGTAAAATAAACTAGATTAATAGAATTGAACTATGAGAATAGTAGGAATGTTTAAAACAAAAACCCATCTACCGGAATTAATCAAGGAAGTAGAAAGTGGTGAAGAATTATGTATAACAAACAGAGGGAAAAAAGTAGCTTTTATTATACCGGTAAGGAAATATTATGCCCAAAAATCTAACGATTTGTTTAAAAAATTAAATGCCCTCAAAAAACGCACTTGGCTCGGTAAAGCAGATGATATTATCGAACTAAAAAATTTTGGTAGAAAATGAATCTAGTTATAGATTGTTCTTTCATTATGACATCAATTCTACCGGACGAATTACAGCTTAAGGTGGACGAAGTTTATAATCAAATATCAAATAATGTTTTTAATGTGTATGTTCCCGCTGTATTTTACTTGGAATGTAACAATGTTCTTATTTCATCATTGAAAAAACAGCGGATTAATAACAGTGATTATGAAGAATATTTACAAATACTCAACCAATTACCTGTTACAGTTGATAAATTTTGTTCTACATCTGAAGCTCTATATTCAATAGGTAGAATTGCTACTGCTTATAATTTGACTTCATATGATTCAGCTTATTTGGAACTAGCTTTACGACTTGAAGCAAAAATTGCTACTTTAGACAAAGAGCTACGCAGTAGCTGTGAAATTGCAAATATAGAATCTATCATTTAAGTTGGGGTTTTACCTAGTTTTTCTTCTAAAAACCTTACAATTTTTTCTAAATCCATAATGCTATTATCTGTGGTAAAATTATAACGACCAGTAAATGATAGATGCCCCAAGCTACTGGAGAAATTCTAATAAAATTATCAATTACAGATTTTGGGGTATCTGATGCAATCAACCTTTCATATGTGATATTTAATATTGTGGCATTGTAAGAAATGATCTTATTGGCTAATAATATAAATGCGTAAGTACTGACATTATTATCAACTATTCTTTTGGCTTTGGAACTCCATAATAAATCTGACGTATTGTGCCTTGTAAATAATAATAGCTTTCAGTTCTATTTCTTGCTGACTTGATAGTTTGTCTTAGTTTGAGATTGTCCAGTATAAGTTCCTTTATTCTTTTTAACAAAAGACATAAGATGGCCATTATTACACATTCCCTACCTTCAGGCTTAAAATAAGAAATTAGCGAAATCGTCTCTATACTGGATAGCTTGTATTTTGTTGTACTTGGCATTTGTAACGATTATGTCTAGATAAAGCCTAGAGTCATTACTTGGTAATTCGTATAAGTAAATTAGCAATGGTATCTAGTTCAATTTTGTTGATAGAAGGATTATTTAAACTATTAAACTCTTGAACCAAAGTAAATATCTTATCTATTTAACCTTTTTCAAGATAACTGCGCATTAATTCTCCTTCTGGCTTAAAGAATGCCTTTGTTGTTACTTTGATGTAGTATTTTATACCTAGTACCTTACCTAGGTGAATTTAGGCATATAGATTAATTACATTCTGAGTTTATACTTTTAAACTATTGAAGCTTTTATTGACTTTAAGCTACTTGATAATAATAGTATTCATTAATTTAAATAGGGAGTAATAATATGTCTAAAAAAAATAATGATACTCTTGATAAGACAGATGATGATCCAGTTTCTGTTCTTATAGAGCAAGTAAATAATTTAGCTATTACTGCTTCATCTCAAACAAAGGTAGTTAAATTTTTAGTTAATGTTCCTATGTATATACCTGCTTCTGATATGGAAGGAGATTCATCTGATGAATCTGATGATGATACATTTACAGAAGATCAATTTAATTTTGATATAGAAGATAGGTTTTCATTGCCTTATAGAACTTTCAATATTAGGGAAAAAGTAAACAAGAGTAAGAAAAAGGAAAAAATAATAGAAAATAGGGTTGGTAACTTAATTTTAGATGATTTAGATTTGCAGTTAGATCAAATTAAGCCTAAAGCTACTCTTTCAAAAACACAAGTTTTTCTTGATTTATTAGAAGACACAGGTTTTGAAACACAGGATAAAGATCATTTAGGTAACATTAGAGTTAGTATAGGGCTTAATAGACCTAAGTCTTTGAGTACAAGAAAGAATGATAACCTTGATAAACAGTTACAAAGCAAAGAAGAAAGTATTATAATACATAATAAATTTGCTTTTTTTTGGGATATCCCATGGACAGATGACAGTGGAAACCCAGTAGAACTGGATACAGTAAAGCATTTTTATAAACAATTGAAAAGAAAGGATTCAGATAAAGCTAAAGAGTTTTTAAGAATTAATGAAGATATAGAAAGGCCAACTCCTCCATATCAATACATTAGAGAAAAAATAAAAAATCATGATAATAGTAAAATTCTAGTACAAGCATTAAGGCAAGACGGTAATGCCCTAGTCTATTTTAGCATAATTGATAGTGATACAAAAAGTTTTAACGGAATATATAGTGCTTATTTGCAAATAACCGGTAATTCTTTGCCTACTGTAATGTCTACAGGTTATGAATTTTCTGGTGATAAAACAGATCATCCATTCCAAGTGGCAAGCCAGGTTGATAGAATGGTTAGGGTTATTACGGTACGCCATATTCAACTAGGGGCGTATTATCCAGAACCAAATATATGTGTATTAATACCAGAAGAATACGATACTCTACCGGAGAGCTTTATTGATCAAAGTAGGAAAAAAAAGGATCTTGAATCAGCTTCTTTACTAAGAAAAATCAAAGATAGGGAAAATGTCACTTGTGTTTTCAGTGAAGATAAACCACTTATTACTACTACACCTGATAGGGCTAAACTAACTAAAGTTCATAAAACACCTATATCATTTTCTTCTGAGTTTACTCAAGGAGCTTCACCAACAAAAGACGATATTCGTGGATTCAAACAAGTTAGCCAATCACATTTTCATGAAAAAGTTTGGTACGATAATTTATTCATTAATGGTACTATTGAAGTTACGGGGTGTACGTTGGCACATTGTAAATCTTTATTAGCAAAGATTAGAAACGGTAACGATACTGAGAAAAATCAGTCTATTCTTAAATTAAAGGGCTATATAACTCCTGGAGTTGTTGATGCAATAGCTAAGGCAGCTATAGAAATAAAACAATATGTTAAAAAATTTGAAATAGCTTATATCAGGAGTGAAAATGAAACAAAACTCCTTAAAGTTTTAGAAGATTTAGATATAAAAATAAGTAATTTTTCTCGAGATGCAATACTAATACTTGCTCAAGAAGAAATACTAGAAATGATTGAAGATGAACTAATAGATCCAAATGATTTAATAGGCTTACCTCTAAAAGCATTAGAAGCACTATTTTATAGTGATGAGATTATAGAAATGCTTAAAGATGGGTCTGTTGACCTCAAGGATTTATTGAACCTATATAGAATTACCACTCAAAAATATAAGCAAGATTTTTCTGAAGTATTACAAGAGTTTCAAACAGCAGTAGAAAATGGAGAATACCCGGTTTCTGATATTTTAGAAAGATACGAAGATCATCATCTCCACTTAGAATTTATGTCTGGAGATCCAACTGATATAGTTCTTGAAAATTCCGATAATGAGGAAATAGTAAAATTTGGCATTAAAAATTACGATGTTGATATAGAATGGATAAGAGAGGAACTAAGAGGAGATAGAGATTGGGATAGTACTGCTCTTATAGATTTTGATGTAGCAATAGGCACATATGAAGAAGACTATGATTCAGATAGTTTAATTGGTGAAGATAGTCAATTAGAGGATGTATATTAACGTACTTGGAATTAGCACAAATATAAATGCGAGTCTAATACACTTTGTATAAGTTAAAAAAGAAATGGTGAAATACTTAAAGTATCAGTCTTGTAACCTACCGGTCTCGTCTAGCAATCAAGGAATTTTTGTCCAGAATTAGTGCCACTGGGTCTTTTCGGACTTAACAAAATCGTTTTAAAATCAAGGTTTATGGTAATCAGGATTACAACCCTTAGCTGACAATCAAATATATGGCCGTGATCGGTATAACAAAATATGATGAATTGCACTTTAAAAAATGCTAAGTATGAAATTCCTGATTATTATATTTTTACCAATTAGTGACTTTAAACTTTTAGTGTTTCCGCGATTGACTATTATTACGGATGCTCGCATTAAATAGATTCTTCTTGGGGATTGCATGTACTATTTTAATTACGTTAATATGTTAGGTATCACGTGATAAAATTGTGTCTATTAACTAAAAAATTAAGGAGTAAAGAATTAAAATAAACTTTATTAGCTTATTTAATATGATACATTTTCTTTATATATAAAATTATTTGGTTAATAAATGCAACAACAGATTTCTATTATTACCCTTGCTATAGAAGATATTAGTAAATCAAAACAATTTTATATAAACGGTTTTGGATGGCAGCCAATCTATCAAACTAATGATACGCTATTTTATCAAATGAATGGATTTATTTTAAGTACATGGCTTAAGAAGGAGTTAGAACAAGATATCCAACAAAGTATAATGTTATCCAAGGAGGGTATAACTTTAGCCCAATTTGTATCATCTTCTATAGAAGTACAAAAATTAATAGATCATTTATCTAGATATGGGGGAACAATACTAAGAAATGCTGATTCTCCAGAACATGGAGGAGTTAGAGGTTATATAGCTGATCCTGATGGCCATATATGGGAAATTGTCTGGAATCCAGATTTTATTATCAATGAAAAAGGTTGTTTTACTTTAAATAAATAATAAAAGGAAACTATATTTTATAAAACCCAATTGATAGGAGTTATTAAAGTAATAATATTCACTGTAAATGCCTTAAAACTAGATATTTGTTATTTTATGAATGGAGAAGAATAATATGAATAAGTTTAAAATTAGTGTATGTATACCTTATAAACAAAGGCTAGAAAATTTAAAGATTGTTTTTGAAGCTCTAGTTAATCAAACAATGCCTTCTTCTGAATTCGAAGTAATAATAGGTGCTATGGAATATAGTAAAGAGTTTTTAGAACTATGTTTAAACTTTAGCAATAAAATAAATATTACTTCTGTTGTGACTGGTAGAGATTTTTCTATTCCTAGTGCAAGAAATTTAGCAATGAGACAAGCTACTGGAAGTATAATCGTACAAATGGATGCTGATAGCTTATTAACTAAAACATCGTTAGATAATCTTTACAACAGGCATTTTGCGTTTACTCAACAAATATGCGTTGTAGGTCAAGTTGTTGGTTATGGCAATAATAATGATGGGAGTGTTACTACTGTAGATCATTTAGAATATAAACATTATAAAAAACATCTAGATGAATTAGAAAATTTTGTTGGTATACCTAGGGATCCTCGTTTTCAGGTACCACACATAGTACCATGGGCTTTTGGATGGACTGGTTTTATAGCTTTACCTTTAACCCTTATCAAAAAATATGATTTGTTTTTTGATGAGGATTTTCATGGTTGGGGCGTAGATGATTTAGAATGGAGTTATCGTATATGTAATGCAGGTATTCCAATAGTTCTATGTGAGGATATACGTGCTATTCATTTACCACATGTAAGAGACCAAAAGATCAATCAACAATCTGAAAAAAAGAATTATAAATATTTTTTAAAAAAATGGCCTTACATTGATGTAGAGTTGGCTCATAGTTTTGGTGATGTTAAAGCTAATGAACTATTTATACATTTTTCTCAAGAATTAAAAAGAATTACAAATTCTGACAACATTCACTTAGCAGTAGTATCTGGTAAAAGTAATAACAAGAATATTTTAATAGTTGGGGTAGAAATTAAAGACGGGGAGATTATAGATCGTAATATTATCACAATGTTTGATAATAGTTCACAGATAGAAGTACTGCATCTTATAGGTATGGCATTACCTTATGAAGGCAAAGAATTCATAGAGTGTCGTGTACTTTCCCCTATTTTAAAATTTTCTACCTTATATCGTGAAAAGATAGACCTTGAACTTCTACGCGTGGCTCAAAAAATTATAAATATTTAATAAAAAAGAGGATATTTTGAAAAAAGGAAACTATATTTTAAATAAAAGTCACCCACCAGTAGATAAAGAATTAGAAAAACCGTTGTATGAGATCTTAAAAACTTTACCAGTACCTCTTACTCCTAGTCTAATTCCTAAAAGTAGAAAGTTAACAATAGAAGGTACTTTATCTGATAGTGAAATTAACCGTAATGGAGCTTTTAGATTTGAAGAAATAGAGATTAAAGGATACCAAGATTCAATAATTTCTTTAATAATATGTCAGCCTACTGCTACTGATAATCCATCTGCTGTTATATATAATATTCATGGTGGGGGAATGGTTTCAGGAAATAATCGTACTGCTGAACTAGCAGGAGAATTAAAAAGAGCAGAGCAGTTGAATTTAGCTGTTGTTTCAGTAAATTATAGACTAGCACCTGAACATCCAGATCCTATACCCCTTGAGGATTGTTATGCTGGATTAGAATGGCTTTCAGCTAACTTAAATAAGTATAATTTTAGATCTGATAGAATAATTGTTAGTGGTAACAGCGCTGGGGGAGGATTGGCGGCGGGAGTGACATTGTTGGCTCGTGATAGGAGAGGTCCTAACATAATGGCTCAGATGTTACAATGCCCAATGCTGGATGATAGATGTAATACTCCATCTGCAGTGCAGATGGAAGGTATTGGTTTATGGGAAACTACTTCAAATATTACTGGATGGAATGCTTTATTAGGAAGTAGAAGAGGTTCTAAAGAAGTTTCTTATTATACTGCTCCAGCACGTGCAGAAGATTTATCATGTCTTCCCCCAACTTTTATTGATGTTGGTGCAGTAGAGTCACTTAGAGATGAAACAATAGATTATGCTAAACGTATTTGGTTATCTGGTGGAAACGCAGAATTACATGTTTGGGGAGGAGCGTTCCATAGTTTTGATCAATGGGTACCAGATGCTATTGTTTCAAGGTCAGCCGATGAAACTCGTATAAAATGGTTAAAAAGGTTATTACAAGATAAATAAAAGTTTTAAATTTTTTTAAATAATAGATATGAACAGATGTATAAGCTTATTGCTTTGTGTTGCCATTCTATGTGGGTTTACACCAAAAAATGATAAAGAAGATTTAATTCTTGTTAAAGAAATTAAAATGGGTGCCATGCAAGGGGATCATGACAAATCAGAGTTTTCAATCTTAGTAGATTTTGTAGCGCAAAAAGAAACAAATATTCCTATGTGGGAGTTTGGTTTTTATCTGCTAGGTGCACCTTTGGTTACATTTATTAGTGAGAATCAAAAAGTTAATCCTAGGTTAGTTATGGAAATTTGTGATGAAGCTAATTATTGTACTGGTCTTAAGTATCAAAAATCTACAAAAATTACAGATATTGATTTAAGCCAAGGGTATACTACTATTCTATCACCGCTTACATCTTTTCCAATAAAAAAAGGAATTAACTATACTATTAAAATTCTTCATATTAATCAATGGGGAGGAAACAACATTTCTTATTTTCCACAAAGTTTCTTTTTTATACAATACGATAATAATAATAATTATCAGAAAAAATTACACTACATAAAAACTGACTTCAAATCTTATAAAATTGTTAATTATCAACAAGAAAAAGTTAATAATTTTATTAAGAAGGATAAAGAGAATAAATGGAAATCCAGTATTCAAGACAATAAAAATGAAAAAAGTTTATCATTAGTGCCGAGTCCTGCTTATATCAAATTAGAACAAGAATACAAATATAAAATAAAGAAAAATATTTTAATAAATAATGAATTTAGTGAATGTAGTGATGTATCTGCTCTATTTATTAAAAATTTAAGAAATGATTTAAAAGCTAACATTATTAATGTTCCTAGTAAGGATAATTTGTATACTCAAATTTTGATAAAAAAATTAAATGATCCAACTTTAATATCTAACAATCCCGAAGGATATGTTTTATCTATTAACCATAAGGGAGTAGAAATTGAAGCATTAAATGCTGCCGGAGTTTATTATGCATTTCAAACCTTAAGACAAATATATTTTGATGTAGAAAAAAAAGATGCAGAAGAAATAAGCATCCCTCAATTAACAATAATTGATTACCCAAGGTTTAAATACAGAGGAATTATGTTAGATGTTGCTAGACATTTTTTCACTGTATCTGAAGTAAAAAGCTTTATTAATTTAATGGGTGTCCATAAATTAAATACTCTACACTTACACCTATCAGATGATGAAGCATTTAGAATAAAAATTCCTCCCTATCCTTTAAAATACGCATATACTAGAGGCTTGGGCTTACCTATCGGACCTACAATGCTATCTCAAATAAACCTTTATAATACAAATGCTAAAACTGACAATTCTATTCGTGCTGGTAATGTATACAGTGGATCTTATAGTTATAAGGATATAAGAGAAATAATAAAATATGCTAATTTAAATCAAATTACAGTTATCCCCGAACTTGATTTTCCTGCTCACTCTAGAGCATTAATCAAAGCATTACCAAGTATACTAATTGATCCAGATGATAAGTCTAATTATATATCAGCACAAGGTTATACAGATAATGTTTTACCTGTGTGTACATACGACAGTAATACATCAATCGGAAAAAAATTTACTAAAACCGTTAACAATATTATAAATAATGTTGCTAATATATTTAGTGGACAAAAAACCATATATGCTATTGATAAAGAAATAAGTATAGGAGGGGACGAGGTAAGTCCTGATTCTTGGACTAAAACTAAAAGTTGTCAAGGTGAATGGGATAATCTTGATTCTAATGCAAAATCTCATAAGTTTTTTAGTAAATTATCTAAAAATCATACATCAATAATTTTTTCTGGGTGGCAACAATTTATACAAAACAATGGAGTTGAATTAGGTAAAGATATTGTTGATTATAGTAGAGTTGGTCATGTATGGATTTGGAACAAAAGTAATGAAACAGGAATTGATCAAGCAATTAATTTAGCTAATAATAATTTTCCTATTGTATTAACATTTGCTGATAAAATGTATTTTGATATTGTATACACACCAGATATTAGTGAGCCAGGACTTGCATGGTCAGCTCCTAATAACGATACATATTCTGTATTATCTTCAGCACAAATCTCTAATGAGGTACAAAAAAGAACTCAATTATTAGCTCATAATAATATCTTAGGACTAGAAGGGGCATTATGGTCAGAAAACCTTTTAAATTATGATCAGCTAGTTTATATGGCTGTTCCTAAAATGACTGGATTATCTGAAGCTAGCTGGTCTCCGAGTACTATAACTATACAAAATAATAAGATTAATTGGCAAAATTTGTCAAAGCGTTTAGGATGTGGGCAAAGAGGTTTTTTATACTATTTAAATACAATACATGATGTAAAGTATAGAGGTTACCCTAGAGGAATATCGTTAGAAATCCCTGAATTAGAATGCTATAAATTTTAATAATTTATAATGATGATTAGAAAGTTTCAGAAAAATAATTGTACTCGAAATGAAAACTAAAAACTAAGTTATTATCCTTCTATAATATGAGACATTTTAAGGTTATATTTGAAGATAGTTTAGTATAGTATATTTTATTATTAGGAGTAAAAGCGATGGCATTGAGGAATAAATTTAAAAGAAAAGATCTACCAATTATTAATCTTAATAAAGATAATCAAGGAAAGATAATGGTAGAAGCTTGTTTAGAACATGGGTTTTTTTATATTGATAATAGGCAAGAACAGGTAGTAGATTTAAAGATCGTAGATGAACTACAAAGAAAAAGTCAGGAATTCTTTCAATTACCGACTAATAAAAAAAGTAAATATGCTATTGAAAAATCTATATCTTTAACAGGTTATGCTGGATTTGAATCAATGACAAGTTTTGTTCCACATGATAATGAAATCTATGTTATTCATTCTCCATCTCTTTTTCCTATTGATAAAAAGAATATTCAATATAGTTTTGAGCCTGCCTTAACAGAATATATAGAATCATGCTGGAAACTTAATGAAAAAATATATACACATTTAGCACCTTATTTAGATTTAAATTCTGTTAGAAATCCAAGTGGTTTTCTTAAAAGTTGGAAAGACGGGTTTCAAGAACGTTTATGGACAGGGAGATTCATACATTATCCTCCTAATGGAGGTACAATAGCACCTCACAATGACGTTGGTCTTTTGACTATTCTTAATCAAGATCAAACAGGAGGATTACAAGTATGGTTTCAAGAAAAATGGGTTGATGTTGAACCAATACCAAATACTTTTGTTGTTAATGTTGGAGAAATATTACAAAATTGGTCATCTGGTTTATTAAAATCAACTCGTCATAGAGTTATTAATAAAAAAGCAGTTGATAGATACAGTATGACATTTCTTCCTTTATTTGATAAATTTTGTGAAATATATATAAAAGAAAAAAATGAATGGAAATATCCATACAATCATCTTCTGGAAAGGTATTACTCAATATATAAGCACTTGGCTAATAGTGTTCAAAATTCTATAGATTCTTTACAAGGAAAAACTCCTAAAGAAATTGAGGATTTTCATCAAAGAACTTTCCTAAAAAATTAAATTATTCTGTTGTTTTTAAAGAAAGCTTTAATAAAATTTATACTATACTTTCTAGCATAGCTTCATAAAGAGAACAATAACTTCTCTATTGCTTCATATACATTTATCAATTTAGCTATATTAACAACTATTAACTACAAAAACCATCAGTAATAATACTTAAATCCGATTTACATTTATCCTGGTTATTATCTAAATTCTCTTCTTTTTTTATGTTATAATTTTTTTCTTTTAAATCACTATTATTTTCCTTTAAATTTCTTATTTTTTTAAAATATAAATCTGTTACATTTAAACCACTAAGTTTAATTAGCTTCTTAGATATAGAAATAAAAAGCAATTTTTCTTGCCCCCAAAGATGTATTTTCATATGAATCTCTTTATTTAATTTTAGTCATTTCTATAGTATATCCTACATAAACTAAAGATAGAAATATATTATAAAAATTAAACTTATTTAATTTAATGTCAGAGAATTAGTTGTGTAATAAATTAATTAAA
Organism: Candidatus Megaera polyxenophila; assembly: GCA_037101405.1. Taxonomy (NCBI): domain Bacteria; kingdom Pseudomonadati; phylum Pseudomonadota; class Alphaproteobacteria; order Rickettsiales; family Rickettsiaceae; genus Candidatus Megaera; species Candidatus Megaera polyxenophila. The sequence goes on from AP017965.1 coordinate 106,310, forward strand.
AACAATAGTAAAACTTAAAAATATTAATTAGTATGGTCCACTAACTTATAAAGAGCAATACTTACAAAATATTAGTAATAATAATATTACTGAGCCCTTCTAATATCATTATTTTGTAGTTAACTATATTAACAGATAATGTATATATTAATCTTGACTTTATATTTTATTTATCGGAATATTATTATGTATATATTTTGAGGTGTATTATGAGAGATACTTCTCGCGATGTAGTGATAGTTGGTATTTCTGCACGTTTTCCTGGTATCCAGGATATAAATTCTTGGTGGAATTCACTACTAAAAGGAGAAATTTTAACAACAAGATATAACTACGAGGAACTAGAGAAAAATGGTATTATAAAAGCCCATTACTTACAAAACGATTATATACCGGTCCGTGGACATCTAGACAATATTCTCAGATTTGATAATCAGTTCTTTAATGTAAATAATAGAGATGCTGAAATTATGGATCCACAATATCGTCTTATGTTAGAAGCTTCATGGTGTGCTCTTGAAGATGCAGGATATGGGAAAAAAAATAACAGACCTATTACTGGAGTTTTTGCATCTTGTAGTACTAGCAGTTATATGTATAACATTTTATTTAATGGGCCATATGAACCAGATATTTTAGAACAGATAATCCATGGTAATGAAAAAGATTTTATAGCAAGTATTATTGCATATAAATTAAATTTAATTGGTCCAGCTATTTCGATTCAGACGGCATGTTCTTCATCTTTAGTTGGTCTACATTTAGCAAAGCAATCTTTACTAAACAAGGAGTGTGATTTAGCTCTCGTTGCTGCCGCTGCAGTTCCCTTTCCTCAAGGTGGGTATTTATATCATGATGGAGGAATATACTCTAAAAATGGAAAATGCAGACCTTTTGATGCAAAAGCTGATGGTGTAATAGAAGGTTCAGGAGTAGCATGCGTTGTTTTAAAACGCCTAGAAGATGTCAACGAAAATGATGTTGAGCCTTATGCTGTTATTTTAGGTAGTGCAATAAATAATGATGGTTCATCTAAAGTTGGTTATTTTGCGCCATCAATTACTGGACAAAAAAGAGTAATAAACCAGGCAATACATAATGCAAATATTGATATTTCAAAAGTATCTTATATTGAAATGCATGGTACTGGTACTGTAATAGGAGATCCAATTGAATGGACTTCTACATCAGAATCTTATCAAGAACTTGGAGCTAAGACTAATCAAATCGCTATAGGGTCTGTAAAAGCTAATATAGGACACTTAGATGCAGCTGCTGGACTTGCATCCCTTATTAAGACAGTAATGATTTTAAGAACAAATCAAATTCCCCCTTTAGCAAACTTTGATGTTCCAAATCCATATTTAAGTAATTATGATAGTTCTCCTCTTTATATACCAAATGATATTAGCAATAACATCACACCTTACTCTGTGGAGATTGCTGCTATTAATTCATTTGGTATAGGCGGTACAAATGCACATGTTATAATTGGCAAAATACCAAATTCTCTCCAAAAAACAATTGTAAATGATTCAAAACCAAAGCTTTATACTTTATCCTTTTCAGCAAATGACACAGCTAGTTTAGACCAAGTACGTCAGTCTATGATAGAATATCTTATAAATAATTCTTCTAATTTAGATGATGTAGCATATAGCCTTCGTGAAGGTAGAGAACGTTTTAAAAAATTATTAACAGTTTTTGGTTATGATAAGCAGGAAATAATAAATAAACTCAGCACTGATAAGAATTTATTTTATAGTGAATCGGTAAATGCAGCATCTTCTACCCTTGTATTTCTATTTCCAGGCCAAGGTACTCAATATCCAGGAATGGCTATACCATTTCTGGTAATACCTGAATTACGAGAAACTATTGAGTCATGTATAGCTTTATGTGATTTTAATATACAACAAAATATTCGAGACTCATTATTTAATCCTTCTTATCCAAAAGAAAAGTTAGATGAAACAGAATTAACACAACCATCATTATTTATCTTAGAATATTCTATATCAAAATGTTTAATGAATATTGGATTGACTCCAGCAATTGTATTAGGACATAGTTTAGGTGAATTAAGTGCAATGTGTATCTCTGGTGTATTAACCTTACAACATGCATTAAGATTAGTAACAATTCGTGGAAAATCTATGCAAGAATGTAATGAAGGATTGATGTTAAATCTAGATTTGTCTGAAAAAGAATTAAAAGAAGTAATATTACGGTTAGGAAGTAAAGTTAGTATAGCTGCCCTTAACACTGAAAATTCTTCTGTTATATCTGGAACAAAAGAAGATATAATAGTGTTACAAGAGTTTCTTGGTGATAAAGCAGTGTCAAAAATACTTAAATCTAATCGTGCTTTTCATTCTGAATTGATTTCAGAAGCATTACCTTTTATGAGCAAAGTATTAAAAGAAATAAGTATTTCACCTGCAAAAATACCTATAATCTGTAATTTAGACGGAATGATTTTAGATATAGAACAGAAAGTAAATTCGGAATATTTTTTAAAACAAGCTATCAGTACTGTACAATTTAAAAAATCCTTAGAACAACTAAAAAACTTTTCAAATGTATTCTGTATAGAAGTTGGTCCAGGTAAAGTTCTTGGATCTATGAGTAAAACTTATGGTTTTAATACTATTTCCTTAGCAAATCAAGGTAGTAAAACAAAATCAGACGATGTTCTGCAGCAGTTAATGTGCATAGATAGCATAGGTTTCCATATAGAGCTATTTAATTACACAAAAGGTAAAATGTTACATATTCCCACATATAAATTTTATGGACCAAAATGGATTGCTCCAGAGATAAATTTATCTAATACAGAGAAATTACAGGACGAATCTAGTGTTTTAAAAACTAATGACAACAGTACTACTGATCTTTTAATAGCTATCTGGAATGAAGTTCTACGTTGTAATAATATAAATACAAAATCAAATTTCTTTCTTTTAGGCGGCGATTCTTTAATGATTACAAGTATTATACGTAAAGTAAATAAAACTTTTAATATTAATGTACCAGCCAAAGACATGCTTTCTTGTCAAACACTTGAAGATCAAGTACATATAATAGAACAAAGTTTAAATATTAAAAGTGATATATAAGACTTTATACTATATTGTATGTGGTGTTTCAATATCACTATTGTTGGCTTCATTAAGTATTTTATCAACTATCAATAACATTGATAAAGCAAATATAGATAGTAGTATAAAGGGTGTAAAATTATAGCCGGTAAAATTAATTAACCAGAAAGATAATAATATATAAATTCCTGATGTCATAGCATATCCAAAGTTATACCCTAAACTTACTAGGGTACATCTAATGTAAACAGGAAATTGTTCTATTACTAATGATTTTGTTGTGGAAATAAAAGCTCCAGCAAAAATTCCAAGTATTACTTGAGCAGATAATAAATAAATAAATATGTTTTTACCCAGCAATAAAAAATAAGGTAAAGACCATATTGTAATCCCTATAAGAGAAATACGAATAACTTTTTTTCTAATAATTTTAGAATTAATTTTACTACAAAAAAAACATGAAAATAAAAAAGCAATTAACCCATATATAGAAAATAATAATGATTCTGCAGTTTTTATACCGTGTTCTTTTTGCAAAAAAAGGTTAGAAAAAACAATTAGTGTAGTTGATGTAATACCTGATAATGCACCACACATGATTGTAATAATAATTTTTTTATTATAAAATGCTAATATATTACAGTAATCCTTAAATTTGATTTGTTGAGAATGATACCTAGACTTTTCGTATATAAAACCTTCATTAATTTTTAATCGAATAAGTAAGATGACTATTCCAATAATCATCCCTATTATAAAGGGAATTCTCCACCCCCATAAGTACTCTGTTTCTAAAAATATTAAACTTACTAATAGTGCCAAAATACATCCTAATCCTCCAGAAAAGAATATCATTGAAGTTCCAAAAGAAGTACTATCTTTTTGGCAATGCTCCGTCAAGAATACAGAAGAATTCGAGGTTTCAGCTCCGGCACATATACCTTGTAACAATCTTGCGCAAACCAGTACCACTGGAGCTATTATACCTATCTGTTCATATGTAGGACATAGACCTATAGCTCCAGTTGCTAGGGAAGCACAAAAAATTGTAAAAATCAAGCCTATTTTTCTTCCATATTTGTCTGCCATATATCCAATCAATAATGCTCCAAAAGGCCTTGCTATGTAGCCTGTAGATAGTGATAATAACGCAAGATAGAATGATGAGTTTGAAAATGTAAAGTATGCCTCTGATATTAAACTAATTAAAGCTCCATATAGTGTAAAATCATACATCTCTAGTCCGTGCCCTAGAATGCTGCCATATACAGTAACTTTAGGTATGGTAGAATTATTAGACTTGCCTATCAATAATTTCATACTAGTTATTCTTTGCAGAATATCGACTACTTAAAATTAACATAAGTTTTTTTTGCATAATTTATGCTTTAATTTTTAAAGCATGCCATTTATTGTATAATACCATTATGTTCATAATTTAAAGAATAGTATAATTTTTATATTCCTTCAATAAGAAATAATTTTTGTATATGACAAAAGAAATACCTCAGAATATAATGAATCTATCTAAAATAGCCATTCTTGCTGCACAGAAAAGCGCAAAAAAAATACTTAAGTCTAAAAAAACAATTTCATATAAATATATTAACAATACTAATCCTTCAAGTTCTTTAGATTTAATTATAGAGGACACTATAATATCAGTAATAAAAAAAATGAGACCAGATGATGGAATTATAGGAGAAGAAGGGGGAGTTATAAATTCTAAAAATGGAGTACGTTGGATTATTGACCCAATAGATGGTACCATGAATTATTTACACAATATACCACATTGGTGTATCAGTATAGCATGTGAAAAACTTATTAATGAACAGTGGACAACAATAGTGGGAGTTGTATATGATGTTTTAAAAAATGAGTTTTTTTCTGCAATACAAGGATATGGAGCAAAAATAAATAATAATAAATTATTTGTCCTAAAAACTAAATCTTTACAAAAAGCACTAATTGCCACTGAATTTTCATATAATATTGCTACTAGATTAGAACAAATAAGTATGATTTCAAATTTAGTTAATGTGGTCAAGGATATAAGAAGTACTGGTAGCTCAGCTCTAGATATATGTTGGATTGCTTTAGGACGTTTTGACGGTTTTTTTGAAAGCGATTTATCTTACTGGGACTGGGCAGCCGCCTCTTTAATACTTAGAGAAGCAGGAGGAACAGTATCTCCCTTTCAACAGGGAATAATAGCTAGTAATACATTGATCCATAAACAGCTAATTAAAAGAATATCATTAAAATAATTAAGGTTATATGCGTTATATATGTAATAATAAATTCGGCACATAAAAAGTATATTTAATAGAATTACTTATTGTTTACTACAAGTAGTTTAAAGTAACTATCGTGAAGATATTTTACCCCCAATATCCAGCATAGGCAAACTATTATAAATACTATCATCAGAAATCCGGCAATATCTTCGTGATGTGCAGATGGAAAAATTGTAAAACTAATCATTTGTATAATTGCTCCGACTGATTTACCAAGCTTAGCCCCTAATACGTCAACTGCCGCTTTACCTTTTGTTTTCATTTCTTGATCTAGTGGAATATAAACCATTTCTTTTGTAGCATCAAAAAGTGAATACTTAACACCTTTGCCAAGTATATTTTGTATACTACCAATAAATACAACTAATACTAAAGGGGTTATAGTTGTAAAAGTATTTATTAAATATCCTAGATGATCTTCAGTTAACACTGAGATAAAAAACACAGAACCTATTACTAGAAACATTAAAGGAGTTAATACTGCTCCCCAAAACCAACCAAACCTCTTCAAAATTAAGTTACCAATAAAAATAAATATAAGTGTGGCAATACCTGTCCAAAATAATACGTTGCCATGATAAGCCATGAAGTCCTTAGTCATAGGATATAAAGCTTTAGCCCTAGACATCCAAAGCCCTTCAATTAAATTTACCACAGTACTATAGGAAACCATTAAAATACAAATTAAAGCAAGATATTTAGACGTAAAGACCATTTTTGCACTTTGTCTTAAAGTTAATTTTAAAATATCAGTACGCTTATTTTTAAATTTAATATTTTTTAATGTATCAATATTTTTAACTTCAATGTAACGATGCAAAAACAAACAAATAATTCCAGAAATAGTGACAAGGGTGGTTATTGACTTAAGTAAAATCTCAGAATTATCAGTTAAATTACCAAATAAAGCTAGTAGAAAGTGCTGACCTTCTGTAAAATGAACGATTATTATACCTGAAATAAGTAAATTCACTTGTCCAAAAAGACCAAAGAAAATATAAAACCTCTGAGCCTCTTCAGTTTTGGTAATTTTATTTGCTAATTGCCAGAAAAATAGGAAGAATACTATAACTGTCCAAAGCTCACCCATTACATAGAATATTACAAAACTCCATTTACTTCCCATTACTATAAGCCATTTCAAATGGATAAAAGTCTGCACATAATAATTTATTAATTCTTGATTAGGATGAAAAAACTCTTGATTAGGATAGATTATAAAAGCAAACACATTAAAGAATATCAAGAAAATAGAGACTATTATTCTAAATACTTGTTCGGTGGTCATTATATTACACAACTTGCTATATAAAATAACAAATAATATTCCTATTGGCATTTCTACCCATAATTTTATAAAACTTAGTACCTCAGTACCAATAATTGTTACAATAAAACTATCTTTAAGACAACGAACTAGATTTTGTGTAAGTAGAATAAAAAGCATGAGAAATGCCATAGGCAGAAATTTACTAAGCTCATATGAGTTAACTGGCCAGATGGCATATCTAAACTTACTATACCTTAGTCTAGTTATAAAATAAAATGCCCTAGTATTATTACTCATTTGCATTTCATGATTATTATTTAGGATATACACTAATACACGAGAATATTAGTGTCAATGATTAGTAACTACTAATCATTGTATTATTTATTGTAAAATCTTTTGCCCTGAAATGATTACCAATACTACTCTTAAAGGCAACTATTGTATTTGTTACTATAAATTAGCTTCCTTATCCCTTAAACATTTAAACTAAGTAGGTAAATTAGCCTCTAATTAACGTTTCTTAATAGCTTGTATAAAAATTATTTTTCCTACTGATTAAGAATCAATAATCATTTAGCAAATAATGTTAAGGTAAACTTCCTGGCATAATTATCGCATCATAATTATGTTACACTGAGTCGAATTTGTAATTAGATTCAATACTCTATACCTGTATTCTGAAAACAAGACTGAATCAATCAAAGAGTGCCAATTATCATTACAATAGACATATAACTTGTAACCTTTTTATATTCTTAGCTATAAAGTGTGAACTATATCTTATTGAATCTATTTTTATAACTCATCCAATATTTTAAGAATCTCGGGGATATTAACATTATAATCAGCAAGCCAACTAGTTGTAGTAGTATCCGCTGGATCATGGAATAACCCATAATAATTTTTTACTCCTTTAATTTGGGCTGTTCTTAAGTAACAATTTGGAGCATGGGTTATTGTAAATAATTCAATTACTGTTTTTAGATTATTTGAAAAAAGCATATTTACTAACCCTAGTCCATGAGGCCCTATAATAATTTCAGCATCTTCAAATAACTTTGATTGATCAGCTACATTATATTTTCCTGGAATCACCATTTGAAATCCTCTTTTTTCCAAAGATCTCATGAGTTCTTCTTCATTTAGTACCTTTCTTCTAAATGCATCAGACCTACTTACATATATTTTTTTGCCTAGAGGTTTTACTTTTGCCTTTTCTAAAAAATTTCTTTGTAATTTTTTGATTAGTTTATTCATCAACTCAATATTTGGAAAATGCGCATTATTTTCCAGAATTAGAGATGGTAAATTCAATTCATTTAAATTGTTTAAACTAAATATGTCAGTTGTAATGATGTACGGATTTCCAAGGGCTTCAACAATATTAATATTTTGCTCAGAAGGATATGAAAGGTTAATTTGATAATCAATATCATTGATTAATAATAAACCTGGAGATGCTTCCAGTATAATATGATATAAATTCCAATCTCCTTGAAAAAATATAGTTTTGTTTTTTATTTCAGGTAATTCAATTAAATCCTTAATAAAATAAATATTTCCACTTTGTTCTTCATAAAAAATATTGTCTTTTTCTATTAATTTGGGAAGAATCCTTTCTAAAGAATCATTTTCTCTTCCCAATAATGTATAAAAACCATTTTTAAAAACTAAAAATTTTCTTGTGTCTTCTCCAAGAAAAACCATAACATCTTTAATGTTATAGAAATAAACTGGAGGAGTTATATATGTTTCTGAAAAAAAATAGAAAGGTCTTTTGCCCCCATCATTAATATCAAGAGCTCTTTATCAGATTTACTAGAGAAATTCAATATCTTTACAATAGTGCCGGGATTTTCTTCCTTAGAAGAAGAAATTACTGTTTTTTTAAATCCCATTTTACTGATTAGAGCTTTTTCATCTTTAGGATTAATCCATTGATATAACCTTAATTTAGAAGCAAAATAATTTTTACATCTAGTTACTTTATTAATAAATGGATATTTTAGACAGAGTTTATAAGTGTTTACTGATATAAAAATATTTGAATAAAATACTCCTAAAACAACTAATAATAAAAAAAGCCTAATATATAGTTTTTTCATGATATTTTATTATTTTTTTACTTTTTCTATCCTCTAGTCTTTACAAGGAAAAAAACCAGGTTGAATAAGTCATTAATAATGATCACTAAAATAAGAAAAATATGTTGCCGAATTTTTTTACACACAACATTCGACAATAACTCAGTATTTACTTCTTTAGCAAGTAATAATTCTATAAGATATAGGAATTCTGTAATAATTGGTAAGGACAGAAGAAAGTTCTAGTTATGGCAGTAATATGTAATAAGGGATTAATTCGTTATATCAAACTAAGAAAAAGTCTTCATTTCCTTAGTAATATGGTAATAATAAAATATTAGTTAGTATAAATAATACTATGATTAACAATATAAATAAAATTACCAGGCTTAAGCTTACTAATAGTATGCTTGAGAGTAGTATTTTCGATCAATTGGTATTTAACACAAGTGTAAATAAAGTATTTATCTTTATCGTAAATTTAACTAGCTGTATAAATAACGTATCCACGTACTGGGAATACCTCTCGGTTCAAGAGAAAATAAAGGCAAACAAGTATCATACTGAATATTTAAGTAACAAATACATTATATCACATGGTATTTTAAGGTATATTTTAAGTTTCTACACAAAGCAACATCCTCAAAAAATCGAATTTAATTATAGTGAATATGGAAAGCCTTTTTTAAAAAATAGTAATATCCAATTTAATATGTCTCATTCCCATAACATGGTCAGTTATATGATAGCTTTAAACTATAGGGTGGGTATCGATATAGAATTACATGATAAAAATCTAAAAGTTGACGAGCTTGCTGGTTTTGTACTAACCCCAGAGGAATGCAAATATTTATCCAGCCTTAAACCTCGAGATAAACTTAGTTTTTTTTATACTTTCTGGACCAAAAAGGAAGCTTTAGTAAAGGCTATTGGTCAAGGATTATCTTATTCTATTAATACCATCGAAGTTATGAGATTATTACCTGGTAAAGGCATTCTGCTTAATGATATGAATAATGAACTAAGTCAACAATGGTATTGCTATGAAATAGAAGTCCCTGAAAATTACTCCGGAGCTATTGGAATAGAGAATAAAATAGATGAAATAGTTTATGTTGATCTAGAAATGAACAATCAACAAAATAATTTTTGATAATATAAGGTTATAATGACTAAATTAGAGTCTCAGCAGAGAATAATTGGATTCTTAAATGAAGAATTTGCTAAAATAAAGCAGTGGCAGCAAACCAATCAAAAAGTTAAAGTGAAAGCAGTAGAAAAAAAAGCTAAAAAATTGATTAATGATATTGAATTAATGTTGAGAATCAATGCAGGTGATAATGAAGTAAATTTAAAGATTACTGAAATTAAAAAAGAAATAAAAAAATATTTTTCATATTTAAAACTATAATATTCAAGAAATTTTAGACTTTCCCCAATTAGCTTCTATAAGAAAACTACAGAAGGAGAAGTTGGTGTATTAGTAAATACGCTATATAAGTATCAAAAATATGATGATATCCATAAACACAAAAACAGATCATCTCTGACAACAAAGCGTGTTCCATATAGAAAATTACCTGAGTAAGAAAAGAGAATAAGTATTGAATTTTGTAGAGTTTAAAACCTACTCTTAATCTTTTATGACTACTTGAGGATTCATTTGATCAAGCTACATGTATTAACGATTGAGTACTGATATGATAACATTAATGAAATGGTGTAAACGGATATTTAAACATTCTAGAAGAATACCAAAAAATAATTTATAATAGATGATAATAGTAATACTAAGCAGCTAGTATGCTACTCTTAATGAAGAATAAGGAAACTTTAGTGTGTATTGATTACTTTATACCACAGGATAAAGGTAGAGATATCATACAAAAAGGTTTATTTAGAAACAATTCATTCCAAGATGTATAACCAGCAGGATTACCTCAAAATATTTTGTTGTATTTATGTCTCGGCATCTAAATGAAACATTTTTTTTAACAATAACATCTTTTATTATAAGAAAAAACTCTTGTATGGTTTAAAAATAGGTTATGTTATATAATAAATCAACCAATAATTAAAAATGGGTCATATACTTTCTAGCCTTACTCAGTCTAACCTTACTAATCTACAATTAGTTGATTTTACTAATGTACCTACCGATCCGATTATAGTAGATAGCATTAGTGATATAGACCATAAGATTTTAAATAAGGTACTAGTTAGATATAGGACAAATGGATTTAGCATTATTGAATACAAAGAAGAAATAGATGAAATAGTTATATTAAAGCTAGCTGAATTACTAAATTTAGGTAAAGTTTTTGTTCCTCCTTTGTACAAGCGTGGTTTATATAAGACAAGTGGTGTCTCTACAGTCAAAAGCACAAATAATGACAATAAAAATCATAAAGTTTTTGAAAGTGAAGCTAGTATAGATTTGCACTGTGATGGTACACTACAACCGATAGGATTTGTTCAAACAACAATTTTAGCTTGTAAATATTCTGCATCTTTGGGCGGTGAAAGTACTTTATTTAATTCTACAGCTGCTTATTATGAACTTTTTCAAAATGATAGAGAGGCTGCATTAGCTATGGCTTCTGATTGTTCTTTAATAAGACAAGCTAATTTGAATAATTGCGGGGATAAGAATATAGGTCCAGTATTTGCTATAAAAAATGGTGAACTTGTATGTGCATATTCTGTTACACAAACTGATAGTTTTATGGCATCTTATAACACAGATATGGCAGCACTTAAGCGAGCTATAGAATTTATGCGTAATTCTGCTTTACCAGGTAGTAAATATAATTATCAACATAAATTAAGTTCAGGACAAATTCTGATTTTTGCTAACTCTAAGGTTTCTCATGGAAGGTTAAAGTATCAAAATTCTAATAATACAAACAGGTGTATGTTTAGAGCACTATTTTTACAAAAAATCAAAGACCCAGGTGAGGAAATATTTAATCAATTAAAGGAAAAAATTATGACAAAGGAAAAAGATATACTCAATTTAAATAAGAAAGATGTTGCTGCCTGGTGGCAATTTCGAAATCAAAAAGAAGATTTATACCAAGAGACTTATAATATCTCTAACAAACTTCATAAAAATGGTGGTGAAATTAAAATAGTAAAAGGACCTATAGATAATTGTTCCGGAGTAAAATTAAACGGAGTATCTCAATGGTTAAATAGCAATGAAGTAATTTTAGATACTGAAGCCGGTTATACTGTAGCAGCTTGGGTACGTGTTGATAGTGATGTAGTAGGTGAAGGTTTAAAGTTTAAGCAAGGAGAACATGCATTTACTGCAGTAAGTCAGGATGCACTAACACATAGTGCATTTTACCTTGGAATAAGAGAAGTAGAAACTAAAATATCTTCAGGTTTGTTAGCGCAAACCATAAGGTGGAATTTTACTGTAGCTCCAATAGATGGGAGTGAGACCGGACCTGTTGAGTGGCAGCATGCATATACTCAAACTCCTCTTAGTGATGATATAATGGATAAGTGGTTTTTATTAGTGGGAGTTTGTAATGCTGAAGCAAGAAAGATAAGTCTTTATGTAATTAATACTAAAGAAAAAAACACTATATCGATGCCACAGGATTTTATCTTATTGCCTACAGATAGAGGTATACAAATTGGAAAAGGGAAATGGCTTCAACGTAATGTAGATTTTTGGCCTGGTAGTGTAGGGCCAGTCAAATTATTTTCTTATGCTTTAAATGAAAAAGAAGTAAATCAGTTAGCTAAAGAAAATAATTTGTAGATACTATAGTTATATAATTATATTCATATGAAATCAGAGCCAGAAGTTTTAAATCCTAATTTGCTTTTAGAACCTACTTTTCATCAAACAGATGAAAAGTATAAGCTATGGCAAATAATGAGAAATAATTATCCAATTTTCCTTCATCAGCATGATGATTTTCCAATTTGTTATTCGATAACACGTTATGAAGATGTAAAAAGAGTTTATAAAGATCCTAGTTTATTTAGCTCAGCAAAAGGGGTTTTATTACGCAGTAATAAACAAGGAGAGGATCCAGGGGCTAATTTAACTTTAGCCTTAACTGATCCACCAAAGCATCGTAAGTTACGTGATATAGCGTCAAAATGGTTTTCTGCTAGTTATGTCAAGATGATAGAATTTGAGGTAATGCAGCAGATTAAAACATTGTTTTTTACAGCTTTAAGTAATGGTGGGTGTGATATTACACAAGACGTTACTAGCCCTTTAACCTTGTCAGTTACTTGTTCTATTTTAGGAGTCCCAGAATCACAACATAAAGCTGTTCTTAGGTGTTGTCATGAAGCATTTACTAATGGAACAGCATTGATTAATAATAAGGATTTTATGATCTTTATAAGTGAATTCATGCAATATAAACAATTAAATCCAGGAAATGATTTAGCAAGTGCCATAATCCTAGCTTTTATTGATGACAAAAAACTTACTGAAAAAGAAATATTATTAAATTTTGAAAATTTAATAGGAGCTACAGAGAATGCTTCTTTATCTTTATCATCTGGCATTCTTGCAATGATTAAATATAAAGGAAACATAAAATTACTCAAAAAAGATCGTAGTTTAATGCCCCTAGCAGTTGATGAAATATTACGCTGGGCTTCAAGTGCAAGCCATAGTATGAGGACTGTAACGAAAGATGTGATGTTTTATGATACAAAATTATTTGCAGGGGATAAAGTACTTCTATGGCTACCTTCAGCTAACAGAGACCAAAGTATTTTTGATCAACCTGATTCGTTTGATATTACTAGATCACCTAATCCTCACCTTGCTCTAGGATATGGAGAACATTTTTGTATAGGAAATCTTTTAGGAAAAATGCAAGCTAGATTATTACTTAGTGAAATACTAGACTCTAATTTAGAGATCGAATTAGCCGCCCCACCCCAATTTTTATCATCAATTCACGTTAATGGACCTGAATATTTACCTGTTATAATCAGAAGGTCATCAATGAATGAATAATTATTTTATTCATTCATGATTATCATGAAAAGATTCTCCTATAATTTCAGATTGTGAGTGTTGATTACCGTGGTCTTCAAGATAATCACCAACTATTTCCTTGAGAACACGCCATGAATTAGCTTTTTCAATTACATTTGTATTAGTTAATTCAGCACTAACTATTAGTGCTTTCCATAATCCCCAACCTCGTCCTCTAATCCACACATCCTCGTTAGTTTGTAGAAATGAATTGAACTCTTTTCTTGTTTCTTTATCAAAAAATGTCCATGCTATAGCTAAATCACATGCTGGATCGCCTGAGCCAAGCATACCAAAATCAATAACTGCACTCAATTTACCTTTATTAACCAATAAATTACCTGCACTAACATCTCCATGAAGCCAAACTGGTTTAGTATTCCAGACTGTACTAGCCGATTCCTCCCATATTTTTGTTATAACTAGAGCATCCATTTTATCTTTTAAAGCTTCAATTGCCAGTCTTACTTCTTTATCATAATGAGATAGAGGAGCTCCTCTATAAAAATTATGAATCCCTGGAGTAGGAGCGCCATCAGAATCAATTTTTTGTAATGTATTTAAAAAATTTGCTAGTTGTCTAGCAAATTCTGGTAAACTAGCTACTTTTGCTTTTGCAGCAATTTCTCCATCTATCCACTTGTATATTGACCATTTCCATGGATATATTTCATCTTCATGACCAATTTCTATTGGTTCAGGAATTCTTAAAGGAAGCAAAGGAGATAACTTAGGCAACCACTTATATTCTTTTTCTACTTGTACTTCATATTTTTTAGCACTAGGCATACGTATGAGCATATCTTCTCCTAAACGAAAAACCCTATTATCCCATCCCCCTGGTAATATAGGGCTTATTGGATAATCCTTAAATTTGGGAAATTGCTTAGTTATTAAACGTGATACCAAAAACTTATCTATTACTGGTGACAATTCTTGATTAGAACTCAAGAGTTCTATATTCTTTGTACCTGAAGTGATATAATCATCATTAGTAGAATAATATCTAACTAAATGTTTTTTATGTTGTAGAAATTTTGTCCCTCTTAAGGCCGATGAGCCCGATCCCATTATGGCAAAACATGTATATAATCCTTGGAATATTTTCATATATAAATAATTTTTATTAAGTTGCAATCATTGTTTGATTATCTTTCTAATTGATACACCTTATACTTTAGCAAAATTATAGATTATCGTAAATAAATTATTTTATCATTTGTATAAAATAACTTGCTCCCTTCAATAATAATTACATAACTTACTATGTATAATGCTAGTTGTACTTTATTGGTTATACTATATAAAACCTTGAATTTGACGATTCCACAATTTTGAGTATACTCCACGTTTTTCTAATAAAGAACTATGACTACCTTCTTCTATTATCTTGCCATCATCAATTATTAAGAGACGATCCATACTCGTCAGTGTCGATAGCCTATGAGCAATAGATAAAACAGTTTTTCCTTCCATAATCTCTTGTAAATTATCTTGAATTACTGCTTCTAAGTTACTATCTAGTGCACTAGTCGCTTCGTCTAAAATCAAAATAGGAGAATTTTTTAGTATAACTCTTGCTATTGCAATTCTTTGCTTCTGCCCCCCTGATAGTTTAATTCCTTTTTCTCCAACATTGGCATTATATCCTGAATTCCCATCAGAATCTCTAAATTCTTTTATAAATTCATGTGCTCCAGCTCTTTTAGCTGCTTCAATTATTTCTTGCTCTGTAGCGGAAGGATTTGCTATTAGTAAATTATCTCTTATTGATCTATGGAATAATAAAGTATCCTGGGTTATTACACTGATTTTTGATCTAAGTAGATCATGTTTAACCATCTTAATATCTTGTCCATCTATAAAAATCTTGCCTTTTTGAGGATCATACAATCTAACTAATAATTTAATAATTGTAGATTTTCCTACACCTGAACTCCCTACTAAACCTACTTTTTCACCTGGAAAAAGCTTCATATTAAAATCTTTTAATATTTTTTTACTATTCTTATCGTAACAAAAGGAGATATTATTAAAATCAATATACCCTTTAGTAACCATAAATGAAGTATTTTTATAATCTGTATTATTCTCTTTACTTTTATACTGAAGAATGTTGATACCATCTTGTACAGTGCCAATGTGTTCAAAAAGATCTGCTATTACCCACATAGCCCACTGCGATATACTACTAAACCTTAAAGCAATAGCAGTTGATGCAGCAACTGCTCCTGGCCCAACTTGACCTAATATCATTGCATAAAATGTTAAAATAAATACTACAAAGGTCATTATAATACTAAGTGTATATACTATAAGATCAAAATAGCTTACTAACCTTTGTTGTTTATACACTGGAATCATCATTTGTTGCATACCGCTTTTTGTATACTCAAGTTCCTTATTAGAATGAGAAAATAATTTTACTGAAATAATGTTAGAGTATATATCTGATATTAAACCTGTAATAAATGATCTTTCCTTAGCTTGTTCTTGAGCTACTTGTGTTAATTTAGGTATAAAATGAATACATATAATTATATAAAAAATTAACCATATGAAAAAAGGTAATAATAGGATCAAATCAAATTTTGCTAATACTATTGAAGCAGAAAGAAAATATATAGATATAAATATACTAGTATCACATAATGATATTATTACATTTCTTACAGCTAGCGCTGTTTGCATTACTTTTGTTGCAAGATCACCAGAAAATTCATTACTAAAAAAATCTACATCTCTCTTTAAAAGTACTTTATGAAATTTCCATCTTAACATCATTGGAAAATTTCCTTGAATTGTTTGAAATTTAAAGAGAGTTAAAAACATTATTGTAATTGGGCTAAGAAGAATCAATATGCCAAACACAAGTAAATAATATTTACATTCTTCCCAAATATTATTAAAATCTGTCAGCGATACAACATGGTCTACTATTTGTCCAAGTATAAAAAAAATTAAAGATTCAAAAGTTCCTGCTAGACAGGAAAAGAACATCATTGCTGCTATATACTTTTTAAATCCGTAAGCAGAATTCCAAAGAAACAAAAAAAATCTATTAGAGCTTACAGTTAAAATTTCAGATGGATAAGGATCTACTAATTTTTCAAAAAAAGTACAAATTTTATTTAATATTCCTAGATTTTTTAGCACTAATCTACTCCTTATAATTATAAATAAAAATACTAATCATAGTTAAAATTTATAACATCTATATTAATTCTATGATACGTAGGGTGCATATTTTGTAGTATTGTATATTTATTTTCAAGTTGCGATAAAAATTGCAAACCAAATTTTGTTTTTTTGATAACTGGTATAATTAATCGTCGGCATGAATTGGAAATAGAGAGGCTTATTTTTCCTCCTATTTTTGTTATGCGTTCAAGATTTGGATATAAACTAGGATTAAGAAATACACTACAAGGGACATTTTCAAATTCTACATTATCAAACCTGTGATCAGGAATTTGCTTCATATCAGCTTTACTGGTAATAGAACCTAGCATATCAGGCTCTACAGAACTATCTATATTTAAAGTGTAATATCTTTCTAGGGTATAAGTGTTTTTTAATTCAAATGCTTTTTTATAAAGATCTTTTTTCTCATACAAGGTTTTTATATAGTTTAATTTTTCTTTTTTTGATTTAAATAGTTGCCCGGTATGTTGATTATGTTTTAAATCTCCAGACTCAATTTTTTTTATTATCAAGTCAATATTGTTGCATTCATCTATTACATTTATTAGAACTGTTTTTCCTTGATTATCTCCTGATATACCAGATTTTTTACCACCTCCAATGACTAAAGTATCTCCTAAGAATGATTTTACATTCCTACCTTTAAAATTTTTATTAAAGAATGCAGGAGATTTTTTATTTACCTCAGTTATAGCTTCAATTTCTTCAATAATTAGGGGGTTGTGCTTTGGTGTATCTTTTCTTGCAATTAAAAACTGATCTGAATTTAGTATTTTCTTAAACTCTTTTAGTGTCATAACTTTATCACTATGCTTTTTTAAATTAGCACTGTATGAGTTTTGTAATCCATAAAAAGTTAAGATAAAAAAAATAACTATATATTTAAGGCTTTTACTAATCATTTGTAACCTCTATTTGATAAGAACCAGAACCAGCAGTGTAGTTATCAAAGTAATTTTTAAAAAGTTTATTTTCTAATTTTTCTATAAATTGAGAAGCAAACTTTGTTTTCTTGATTACTGGGATTATTAACCTTCCACATTCACTAGATACTGAAAAGTTTATTTTTCCTCCTATTTTTGTTATGCGTTCAAGATTTGGATATAAATTAGGATCAAGAAATACACTACAAGGAACATTTTCAAATTCTACATTATCAAACCTGTGATCAGGAATTTCTCTTAAATCATAGTTATTAGTAATAGAAGCAAGTATATCAGGTTTAACATTTGGTTCTATGTTCAGAGTATAGAATTTATCTAAAGTATCTTGATTCTTTAATAAAAATGCTTTTTTGTACAAAACTTTTTTAAGTTTTAATTGTTTTATATAATCTTTTTTTTCTTTATTTGTTGTAAACTTTTTCCCTGTATGCTTATCATATTCCCATTGCCCGGAACGCAATTTATTAATTACTTCATCTATTTGTTGAAGCTCATTCTCTATATTAATCAATACAGTTATTCCATCATTTTCACCACGATTACCAGATAATTTCCCTCCTCCAATAAATAAACACTCTCCCATAAATTGATTGATATGTCTATTTTTGTCAAAAAGACCACCGTAACTTTTATATTCGTTTCTTTTAGCTTCCTCTATCATCAATACTTCGTGTCTATTTAGTGGTAATACAGAGGGGATTTTATTGTATTTGACTAATAAAGAGTCTTGATTTAGAACATTGATAAATTTATCTAAATCCATGACTTCATTACTAGAAGCAAAACATATTGTTATTTGAAATAAAATATATATTAAAATAATAATATGATATAATTTTCTGTAAGTGTAAATTATACCCATAACCATCTCAAATATTGAATTTTTCATTACCATAACAAATTTAATCTATAACCTAACTAAGTTAAAATGCAAGTAGTTTTATATAGTATCATTTGCAATTATTAATAATAAACATTATAAATATTTGTTACAGTCAATTTGAGGGATGGTCAAAACTATGAGTGATATTTTCAATCTTCAAGGAAAAACAGCATTAATTACAGGAGCATCACAGGGTTTAGGAGCAAGGTTTGCACAATTGTTAGCTAGTGAGGGAGTAACAGTTATCTTAGCAGCTCGTCAAATTCATAAACTAAATCAAATAGCAGATAACATAAAATATTCAGGAGGTAAAGCAATTGTTTTACCTTTAGACGTAAGTAAAAAAAAACAAATTAAGGACTCTCTAGCAAAAATTTTATCAGAAAAAATTTATATTGATATTCTCATTAATAATGCCGGCTTAAGCTTGCTAACACCTATATTTAATAATGATAGTATTAATGAAGTAAAAAGTGATAAAGCATTTGAAGAGATGATGTACACTAATGTTTTGGGAACATGGTTTGTAAGCTGTATAGTTGCAAACCATATGAAAGAAAATAATATTTTTGGTTCAATAATAAATATAGCGAGCGTATGTGGAGCAAATAAACTTAGAAGCAATTTAACTGGTTATTGCGCCTCAAAAGCAGCAGTTATACAAATGACTAAGGCAATGGTCGGTGAATTAGGTACTGCTAACATAAGAGTAAATTGTATAGTACCAGGTTTAATAAATACTCCAATGACTGATGAGCGAGTAGGAGATAATAAAACTAGAAAAAAAATAGAAGATACAATACCCCTTCATTTTGTTTCAGAACCTAAAGATTTTGATGGAGCATTATTGTATCTAGCATCGAATAATGCATCCCGATACGTAACTGGTTCATGTATTACAGTAGATGGTGGTGTTTCATGGGGCGGAGCTTATGATTATTATTTGTTTAAAGGAGTGATATATTAAACACATTTACTTTTTTATAAGAAATAAAGCTAAAGATTAACCTAAAACTATTTTTTAAAAAGTATTTTTTAATGACCTGGATATATTATTAGTTCGTATTATTCTAAGTAATAATAAAATTGGGGGTTGTTTTAGTAACAATAATTGACAATTTATAATCTAAATGATCTAATCACCTTTAATTTAATAAAAATAATTTTAAATTACCATGACAAACCAATTTTTAAACAATTTAGAATTAGAAACTAACAACAAAGAAAACTCTTTATCCATACTAAAGGGACAAAGTATTAATGACATAGTACTCAAACCTGTTCATGAAATTTTTATAAATATTGCATCCACTAACCCTGATGATATTGCTGTAATCAGTACTGATAGCGGATCATTAACCTATAAACAGCTTGATACTTGGTCAAACAATATTGCAACTCAATTGAGATTAAAATACTCAAAAACAGAGAGGATAGCTATCTTTTCTGAAAATTCTGTTGATACAGTAATAGCAATTTTAAGTGCAATGAAAGCTGGATTAGTATATGTAGTGGTTGATTTCTTATCTCCTATTCATAGGATAAAAGAAATTTTAAGTGATGCTAATGTAAGTGCTGTACTTACAAGTAGTAATGAAAAAATTAACGTACTAGAATTTAATACACATTCTATATCTCATCTAAAAAACGTTAGTACACAAGATACTGATCTACCACCTGTTGTGTTAGAAGATAATGCATACATAATTTATACTTCTGGGAGCACTGGAAAACCAAAAGGTGTACTTATAAATCATAGATCTTTATCTACTTCTAATATCGCTAGGAATATAGTATATCCAGAAAAAGATACGTTTTTGGTACTTTCACCATTTTTTTGTGATTCCTCATTAGCTGGTTTATGGGGTACTTTTACTTTAGGTGGAACTTTAGTACTTACCTCTTATGAGGAAAATCGTAGTCCGGAATTAATTATTGAGCTTATCAAAAAATATAATGTTAATACGATGCTGTGTGTTCCTTCTTTGTACTCTCAAATACTTAAGTACTTTAACCAAAAAAGTTTGGATATTAATAGTTTAAAAAACATTATAGTTGCTGGAGAAACGCTTGATAATAATTTAATAAAAAGACATTTCACTTCTTCTTATACCATAAATACTAAATTATTTAATGAATATGGTCCTACTGAAGCAACTATATGGTCAACATATGTAAGATTTGATCAATATAATCAAACTAATATAGGAGGACCTATTCCTGGAATTTCTCTGTATATTTTAGACGAAGCACATAATCTTGTTCCAAAAGGAGAGAAAGGAGAATTATTTATAGGAGGAACACAGGTAGCTGTAGGGTATTTCAATAATCCAGATGAAACTGCAAAATGTTTTTTTAAAGATAATTTTTGTAATAACTCTCATTCTATGATGTATAAAACAGGTGATTCAGTTAGAATGAATGATAATGGAATTTTAGAATTTTTAGGGCGTAAGGATAACCAAGTTAAAATTAGAGGATATAGAGTGGAGGTTGAATATGTAGAGCAACAACTTAATAACATAGCGGGGATAGACAAGGCTATTGTGGTTGTAACTAAGAATTCAGATGTCAATGATTTAGTAGGATGTATATTATCTTCAGAAGAATTTTTAGTAGATCAGTTAACAAAAAAACTTATTCACTTATTACCTCAGTATATGATACCTACAAGGTTTTATAGATTTAAGGAGTTTCCAACAACAAGTAATGGAAAGGTAGATAGAAAAAAACTGCTAAAAATTGTAACCAACCGTGATAAATCTATATCTGATGAAACAAATGATAATAATACTACACCTTATAATGATGATTTTACCTCTCTAGTTCTAGATGCTTGGAGGAAAGTTCTAAATATTAAAGATATAAAATTAGATATGAATTTTTTTGATATGGGGGGACATTCCTTAACAATATTTAATCTACAGGAAATGTTACAAACTAGAACAGGAAAATTAATTCCTATTGTAGAGTTATTTAGGAATACTACTATAACAGAACAAGCAGAGTTAATTCAAAAAAGTAAATAAAATTGATATTGCTTATGATAACTAACTTTAATAAGTCAATAAATATATATGCTTCAAATCAAGATAATAAACCTAAGTGTAGAATAGTTTGTTTTCCTCACGCAGGTGGTAGTGCATCTTTTTTTCGAAATTGGCACGAGTTTTTTGTGGGTACTGAATTGTGTGCTATAAAATACCCAGGTAGGGCTGAAAGGATAAACGATCCTTTACCTACTAGCTTAACAACACTTTCTTATGAACTTGCACAAGACATAATGAATTTAACTGATTTGCCTATTTTCTTTTTTGGGCATAGTATGGGAGCATTAGTGGCATTTGAAGTT
Organism: Candidatus Megaera polyxenophila; assembly: GCA_037101405.1. Taxonomy (NCBI): domain Bacteria; kingdom Pseudomonadati; phylum Pseudomonadota; class Alphaproteobacteria; order Rickettsiales; family Rickettsiaceae; genus Candidatus Megaera; species Candidatus Megaera polyxenophila. The sequence goes on from AP017965.1 coordinate 128,474, forward strand.
GCTAAAGTTTTAGAAAAAGATAATGTATATATTGAGTGTTTATTTGCCTCAGGTTCTAAAAATGGAAACCTTATAGAATCTTCATCTGAGTATATAGAAGAAAGTGATCAAGATATATCTAATGAATTAGTTAAAATGGGAGGGACTAATGTTGAAATGGTAAATGACCCACTGTTTAAAGACTTAGTACTTCCCGCAATAAAGGCTGACAGTAAAATGTTTCATTCTTACAAAAGAAGTGATAATTCAAAGTTGAACTGTCAAATAGTTACCATATATGGTAAAGACGATGTATATGCAGATATAAGACCATGGGAATCTTTGACTAATGATTTATACAAAGAATATATTGTATCTGGTGGACATTTTTATTTAATAGATTCTCCTCCTATATCAGAAATTACCTATTATTTGTACAAACATAATAAATAAAAAATTTTTAAAAGTATTAAAGATTATGATAAAAAATACTTCGGAATTACTTTCTATAGATAATATACAGGAATCAAAAACTCTTATTAAAGAAAGAGATTTGCAATATGTGGTCCATCCATGGTCTCCAATTAATCATAATTTTGATTTAATATTTACTAGTGGAAAAGGTTATATAGTTAATGATATATATGGTAATAGTTATATAGATGCCGCATCTTTAAATCTAACTTGTGGTTATAAAAATAAAAAAATAGTTAACTTTGTTTTAAAACAATTACGGAAATTTCCTGGTACTGATACATCTTTAGCCAGTCATGATTTATTAGGTAAATTAGCTGAAACTCTATCTTCTATATTTCCAAAAGAAATAAAAAGGACTATGTTTGTAAATAGTGGTTCTGAGGGAATAGAAGCTGCTATATTTATTGCTTCTTCTTACTGGGATAATTTAAAACAGAAGAGAAATAGGATTATTTCATTTTCTCAGGGATACCATGGATCAACTTATTTAAGCAGAGGTTTAACAAAATTACCTAGAATAGCCCACCCTTTACATAATAATATCATAGTTGATACAGTTGATTTACCTTCAAATTATATTAATTTGAGTAATAAAGATTTTTTAAACATTTTAATAGATAATTTTAAAAATACTATAAAGCGTAGTGATACAGAATTACCAATAGCAGTTATAGTAGAACCATTTTTAAATGTGGGAGGTGCTATAAAACTACCAGTTGGATTTTTACAAGAGCTTAAAAACTTATGTGATACATATAATACCCTTATGATAATAGATGAAGTGTTTACGGGGTATGGCCGTACCGGTAAAATGTTTGCTTTTGAACATGAAAATATTGTACCAGACATTATAGTATCTAGTAAAGGACTTGCAGGAGGCTATGCACCTATAGCAGTAGTAAATTTCAAAGAAGCAATATATGAAACTTTTGTTAACGATCAAGTGATGGGAGGAATTAGATATGGACATACTACATCTGGACATGCAATTGCTTGTGCAGCAGCATTAGCTACATTAAAAGTTATAGAAGAAGAAAAACTTATAGAAAATGCGATGCTGCAAGGAAATAAGTTGTATAATAATTTTATGTTTTTCAAAGGACGTGGATTAGTTAAAGATGTTAGGAGTTTTGGCCTTATTTTAGTTTTAGAAATGGATAGTGCTATATCTGCTAATATAGTAAAAAAATCTTGTAAAAATACGGGGATGTTGGTCAGACAAAATTCTAACTCTATTATGATTACTCCTCCTCTATCCATAAACAGTAAGGGAGTTAAACAAATTACTAATATATTAACTCAAGTTTTAGAAAATGAGAGAATGGTGTAAAACTTCAATGTCTAGCAAATCATCAAGTCAAATTATTATAGATGCTATAAAGAATAAAAGGGCTGGTTACAATCTTTCTGATACAGTAATAAGTGATATTATTACTAACTACCTTAATAAAAATATAAATGATTATGAAATGGCTAGTTGGATTGCCACAATATCAAGCATCGGGATGTCTTTTCAAGAAGTTAAGTACCTTACAGAATCGTATGTAAATAGCTCTATTTATAAAGGTAATGATCATTTTAAAATAGAACATAAAAATTTTGTTGTAGACAAGCATAGTACTGGTGGAGTAGGTGATAAGGTAACTCTTATTGTTGTTCCAATAGTTGCTGCATGTGGGGTACCTGTAGTTAAAATTAGTGGACGTAGTCTAGGACATGCAGGAGGTACTTTAGATAAATTGGAATCTATTAAAGGGCTAAAGCTAGAGCTTAAGCATGAAGAACTACAAGCAATTCTTGAAAGTACAGATATGGTAATTACAGGTCAAAGTCATAACTTAGTACCTGCCGATAAAGCAACATATAGTTTAAGAGATTTAATAGGTTATGAAGATAGTATACCCCTTATTGCTGCAAGCATAATTAGTAAAAAGGTAGTAACCGGTGCAAATGGATTGGTACTAGATGTTAAAACTGGTAGCGGGGCATTAATAGAAGACTATTACCAATCAAAACAGCTTGCTGAGTTAATGTTGAGACTTGCATCTGAATTTAGAATTAATTGTAGAGTTGTTTTAAGTGATATGAAAAACCCTCTTGGTTATGCTATAGGTAATATCTTAGAAATTGAGGAAGCATTGGATGTTTTAAAAGGAAAAAGAATCCCTAACTTAACTGAACTAAGTATTGTTATAGCAAGACTAATGTTACAATTGGCTGATCCTCTACTTTCAGACGAAGAAGCTGTTCTGAAAATAGAAAATGTTATAAATAGTGGAGAAGCTTATAATAAATTTCTACAATGGGTTAATATGCAAGGAGGAAATGTAAAACAACTTACTAATAATTTGAATTTTAGGGATACATTATATAAAGATGTCGTATCATCAGAGAAAGCTGGATGGATAGAATCTATAGATGCAAAAACTATAGGTAAAGTAATATCATATTTAGTAAAAAATAGCAGTAATAACCACAATATAGATCATTCTGCTGGTATTATTTTACTTAAACATGTAGGAGATTATATAGAATATAAAGAACCTATCGCCGAGATATATCATAATAAGACAGGTTATGATACATTTATGAGTAAACAAGTATTAGATGCCTTTAATATTGGAAAGACTCCTACAGCTCCTAAACCTATTATACATGAAATATTATAAGATACTGAAAAAAATATTTATATATTATGCCTTTGCATGTTAAATTTGAATTAAATGCCAAACTTTATCCAAATAAGACAGCAATTATTTTTAAAGATCAAAAAATCACCTATGAACAGTTAAATTATGCGGCTAATAATCTAGCAACTAGTCTTTCCAATGAAGATGTAAGGCTTGGTGATATAGTACCTATTTTATTGGATAGAACACCAGAACTAATTGTGTCTATTATAGCGGTTTTAAAAATTGGAGCTATATATACATTAGTAGATATTCATTCGAATGAAGAAAAAATAGAAACATTAATAAATTTTCTTGCTCCAAAGTTATTAATAACTAAAGATAATATTTTTTCATATCAAAAAAATATAAAGAAAAAAATTTTTCCTGAATTAAACTATAATAATGCAGGAAATTTTATACCTTCATCAAATATTGATGGAGATAGTGCTGCTTGTATTTTCTTTACCTCTGGATCAACAGGTAAACCTAAAGCTGTATTATCTTCTCATAATGCTACTCTAAGGTTATTTATAGATGCATCTGTATTAGATTTTTCAAATAAAACTATAATACCTCTAGCTGCTGCTGTACCGTGGGATGCTTTTTCTTTAGAATTGTGGGGAGCTTTAGTAAATGGGGGCACATTATGGGTTATTGACGACTTATACCTTACCTCGAATTTATTATATCAAGGAATATTGTACCATAATGTCAATACAATCTGGTTAACCTCGAGCTTATTTAATAGTATAGTTGAAGAAGACATAGAATCCTTCAGAGGTCTAAAATATGTTATCACAGGCGGGGAGCGCTTGTCCGTACATCACGTTAAAACGTTTTTGTCATATTATCAACATGAAATAATGTTAATAAATGGCTATGGTCCAGTTGAAAGTACTATTTTTACCACTACCCATAAGATCCACATAGAAGATTGCAACAATTGTAATGGGATACCCATTGGCTCTGTTATACCGGGAACAGAAGTGTTTATTCTAAATAAGAATTATGATATTTGCGATGGTGATGAAATAGGTGAAATAGGTATCGCTGGAGATGGTTTAGCAATAGAGTATTTTAATAATAAAGAACTTACAAATCAGAAATTTAAACTTATAGAAATTAATGGACAGAAAAAAAGAATATATTGTAGTGGGGATTTAGGTTTTTTTACTAATAAAGTATTGCATTATTACAACAGAAAGGATCGCCAAGTTAAAATTCTTGGACATAGAATAGATTTGGGTGAAGTAGAAAGAAAGATACAAAAAATTATAGATGAAATTGTCTCTTGTAGATTATTAGTAAGACAGGATGGTTCTAATATTTCTAGTGAAATAATAGCATTTTATATTTTAAGGAATAGCAAATCACTTGATGGTGCTTATATCATAAAAACTCTTAATGAAACTTTAGAAACTTATGAATGTCCTAAAGTAATAAATCAAATAGAAAAGTTTCCTCTTACATCTAGAGGAAAAGTTGATGATTTTGCATTACTGAATATTTTAAGTTCTATTGAAAAAAATAGTGTAGCTAAACTACCTAATCAATATATAAATAATGATTTTGAAACTAATATAGTAAAAATATTTTCTTCAGTGACAGGAAGAGCATTTATTGATAAATCCACTAATTTTCAAGAATTAGGAATTTCGTCTATTGATATTGGTCGCATTTGTACAAGGTTAAACAAGCTTTTGGGACTACAAATTCCAATTTCTATAATGTATAAGTATAATACTATTTTGTTATTAAGTAATTACTTAATTACCGAATCTAATACTAATAATAAACAAACTAACCTAAATAATTTAAGAGATACACAAATTATTTATTTGACAAAGTATCTTATGAATCCTTCAATACCTATTTATTACTGTTTTATGACATGGAAAATTACAGGAGATCTAGATATTGAAAAATTACAAAATGCAATTAACTATACTCATATAAAAAATATCGCCTTAAGATCAATATATAGTTTAGAAAAATCCTTACCAACCACCTGTACTTCTTATATTGATTCCCCCCAAATATTATACTTAGCTGATGTATCTTCTAAAAAACAAGCTTTATTAACTTTAAAGAACACACTATCTAAGGGATTAAACCCTATATCTGGTATAATATGGAAAACTGCAATTGTTAGTTTAAAAAATACAAAGACAAAATTCTTTGGATGTGTTGTACATCATATAGCCTTTGATGGATATTCAGAACATTTAATAGCTCTATCGATATCTAATGAATATAATGCTGAAACAAAGATAAAGGTAAATAACAGTAAATTAGATACCCCCATAATATTCCGCAACCCAACTATTAAAAACTTTTATGACACTTTTGAAGATTTAGATTCTCTTAGTAAAAAACTTAATAAATGTGTTGAAATAAAGTGGTCAAATCATGATTTACCTAAGAATGATAATTCTCATTACTATAAGTCATTTAACCTTGATAAATTATTGAGATTACATATTGACAAATTTGCTACAAAAAATAACACTACAAGATTTAATATTTTACTACATTATTGGGCAAAGACTCTCTATGAATTACTAATCAATAAAGATTTTTGTATTGCAGTTCCCATTAGACAAAGAAATATACCAACCCTTAAAAAATTAATTGGTTGTCATATAAATATGGTTTATATTTATTTTGGCTCTAATTGTTTTGATTATGATGATTATCATAATTTACAATATACTAACAGTGCTATACGAGATGCAATGCTAACTCAAGATATACCGGCAATACAAGTTATACAAAATATGCAAACTTATGGTTATAATACTACAAAAATGTCTCAAATATTATTTGCCTTACAAGATAATCCTGTCCCTAAATTACAACTAAAAAATCTTCAAACTGATTTTTTAAGGCAACCATATTTTAATATACCGTTTGATTTACATGCTGAGATTTGGCCAATAGATAAAAATAGTTTGGAGCTTATTGTATCTTATAAGAAAATTATCCCTGAAGAGTTGATAAACAAAATTGTAAAAAAATTTATAGGATACTTAAATTCTCTTAAAGTTGAATAAAGAAACCACTGAAAATTATTCTGAGGCTAATAGATTATTTTCCATAAGATAAATTATGTATATAAAATCATTCACTTGTTTCCCATTATCTTAACCAGTCAATACCTAAATTAATCTTCATAAATAACATCACGTTTGGCTATCTTAACTATTAAAATTATAAGCTTATCTTCCTCTATTTTGCAAATTATCCTGAATTTATCTACTCGGTAACGCCAATATCCTTTTTTATTAGCACTTAACGCTTTACCAGTAAGTTTAGGATACTCTAAACTTACTATTCTAATATATAAGTACTTCCTTATTAAAGATTGCTGCTGATGACTTAATTTACTTAATGCTTTCTTTGCAATTTCGTCAAATTTAATTTGCCACTTAGTCATTTTTTTCTTTCCATTCTTCAAACCCTAGCTCTTTCATAACTTCTTCTAAAGAATAAGTAGGATTATTTTGTGCTAATATTCTTTCAGCATCATTATAATCTTCTATATCTTCTTGTAGTTCAAGGACATAGTTTTGAATTGCTTTAAGGATGATATGACTTTTAGACCTCTCAGTTTGTTTAGCAACTTGTGTTAGTGCTGCATTTAAGTCATCAGGTATTCTAGCTGTAATTGTACTCATAATTAACTTCTTTACTTATGTATTTATATCTAATACATTGTATTATACTTGTTAAACTATGTCAAAGCATTTTACATAGTTTATTAAAGTAAAAACTCGAATAAAGACTTTTCTAATCCATTAACATGTTCGTCCATAAAACATTACCTGTTTTAGCATCTATAATCCCAATAACAATAACGATCACTGAATTATGGGTATTATGACAAGTAGAGGCCAAATCCGACATTAGGGTGATTATTTGGGTGGTTTTTAGGGATTTAAGCAGGAGTTTATCTTGTGACTTAGTAAGCGCATAATTAGTATTATACGATATATTAGTGAGGAACTCATCGCATAAAGGATACTTTTATGCTAAATTATCTCTAGAAAAACTAATCGTATAATAAGTTATGGCTAGAATTTAAGAAATTGCTTGGAACTTATGATTTTAGAAATTTAGTAGCAAATGAATTCATAAATGTTGAATAATTATTAAGTTTTAGGCTGGCCTCTTGAACGTTAAGTATTATGCGATGGGTTTTTTAGATTTTAATACCAATATAATATAACAAAAGCCTAGAGATTCAAGCAAAAGTATAGCGTATAATAGTACTTATGCGTATAGAAAACCTTGAAATAATTTGGGGGATTAACAGGCAAAAACTCAAGAAAAATGCTGATGCATGTCGGATTTGGCCTCTACTTGTCATAATACCCTATTATTAAGTAATTCAATTTTTTAATATGTTTGTTAGAAATTTAAAGCCAATTTTTGCGGTTCTACTTTTAGTAGGGGGGGTAGTAATTATTTTTCTTCATACCAAAACTGTATGCAACAATGAATATAGTGAGAATGCTAAGAGAAATAAAGAAATAGAAAACTTAGAAGTTTGTGTTAAAGAAAATAATGTTGAAGCTGCCATCTTATTATCTAAACTGTATGCAGAAGGTGATAATGTACAAAAAGATTATCAAAAAGCTTCGACATAATAAAAAACTTTGCTGATTCTGGTAATGGGCTTGCCATGATTGAGCTAGCTCATTTATATTCATCTTACGAAAAAAAATATATAGATTTTGAAGAAGCAGAAAAGTGGTATAAAAAAGCTATTAATAATCAGGATAGTTATTCAGAAAATGCAAAATTAGGTTTAGCTTACTTTTATTCTTGGAAATACATGAGTAAGGTGGCCCAATTTGTCTAGACTAAAAATCAGAAATTATGAGATATAATTTGCGTTATAATTTTAGCCAATAATTTTTGTTAAATACACCTGTTCTGGAGTTAAATATTCCAAGGATTGGTGCATCCTTTTACTATTATAAAAAGTTATGTAATCTGTTATAGCATTTTTTACCTCCTTGACAGTATTTAAAATTATCAAATATATTTTTTCTTGTTTTAATGAACGCCAAAATCTTTCAATAAATACATTATCTAAAGCCCTACCTTTACCGTCCATGCTAATCTTGATTTCACGTTTAACAAGTTCGTGGATGAAATTTTTTGACGTAAATTGAGAACCTTGATCGGTATTAAAAACCTCAGGTTGACCGTGCTTTTCTAGGGCTTCTTCTAGTGCGTCGATGCAAAAATCACTTTCTAAGCTAATTGAAACCTTCCAGCTCAGAATATAACGGCTAAACCAATCAATAATGGCTACTAGATATACAAATCCTTGTGCCATTCTAATATAAGTTATATCGGTGCTCCATACCTGATTTGTCTTAGTAATTTCAACGCCTTTTAAAAGATAAGGATATACCTTATGAGCTTGGTTGCGCTTGCTTAAATTCATTTTAGGATAAATGGCTTCTATTGCCATTATTCCGTAATAACGACTTACCGCTTTGCGACCGATAACAATTCCAAACGGTACAAGATGCCTGGACATTCTTCTGGCCCCGAAATACGGATGCTCTGTGTAGATTTCATCAATTACTTTCATTATTTCTAAGTCTCTTGTAGTTATTCCTTTTGCCTTGTAATAATAAGTAGATTTATTAATTAAAAGTAGATCGCATTGCCTAGCAATGCTTAGATTTCTACAATTATTATCAATCATACTTTTCCTAGTTTCCAAGTCCAAACAATGTAGATTTTTTTTTCAGCCAGTCACGCTCAACGCTTAACTGTCCTATTTGTTCATATAATTGTTTTATCAAATCTTGATTGTCTGGATCTTTTGTTGCCGGCTTAACTTGAAAACCACTAACTAAATTTTCTATACCTCTTTTTTTCCATGCTTGTATTTGAGTTGCATGAACCCCGTACTTACTGCTTATTTGTGCTATTGTCATTTCAGCTTTTATTGCTTCTATAACAATTTTTGTTTTTTCCGTCGCACTATATTGCTTCGCTTTTTTAGACATATAATTTCCATTCCCTTGTTGTGAAATTATATCTCATTTTGCATTTTTAGCAGTCCAGTTTTTGGGTACCATTATAGAGTACTAAAAACATCCAAGACCTTAATTTATATATTGATTGGCTTAATAAACTATCTGATGAAGGAAATACAAAGGCGATGCTTTTATTAGCGGAAGAATATAAAGAAGGGTATAAATTACCAAAAAATTATAATGAATCGTTAAAATGGGTAAAAAAGGCCGCCGATAAAAACGATATAAAAGCATATAGAACTATTGGTAATTATTATATAAATGGTTTTTTAGGAGAACCTGATTATCAAGAAGCAAACTATTGGTTTCAGAAAGCCGCTGACAATGGAGATGATATTTCTCAACAATTTCTTGAAGAGAATCCAAAACCACTTGGTCTTGAAATCACTAAGGCAACAATTTCAGATTTTAAACAAAAATTTACCCGTTACAAAAAAAGTAATCTCCCAAATTATTTTAACGGTGGCTATACTTATTTCGTAAATCCAGAGGATATTCCTTATAAGGGCGTTGCGGATGATGTAGTGTTTGTATTTAGCAAAAACAATATATTAGAAGCAGTATTAATTGTTTTTAATAAAAATCAGTGTATTGAAGTACAGCAACATATCAAAAGCAAGTATACTCCTTTGATTGAAGGCTCTAATATGTTTAAACAAGCCCTAACTACAATTAAATTAATAGGTCGATATCAGTTTTTTTCTTTATCAAATACCACCCGTTACAATTCAGAAGTTTGTACACTTACATATCAAAGCAGAGCCTTTGAATACCTAATATATTAAAAGGAGCAACTTTTACGGCAAAAAGCAGAGGAAGAAACTAAACAAAAAAATAATCTGCTTTAAACAATACATTAATTCTGTATCTAGATTTATTCAAAACCTATATCAATATCTTTTATATGCTCTTTGTTTTTATTCGATTCCGGTTTTGAAAGATTATTCTTGGGTTCTACCTGATCCTTAGGTAACCTTTTTTGTTTACTTGTTGATTTTGTTTCTCCTGCCAGAGGTAAATCATCTGATCCCGGTTTTTTATCTATTGATTTTTCTTCGCAAGCAGTTTCCATAAACCAGACATTTTTATTAGGAACTTCTGCTTTCGGGGTTTGGATTTTCGCTACCCGTACAGATTTTTCAGGTAGGATTACGTAGCACTCACCGACCCCGAGTTTTCCGAATTCTTCATAAGATACAAGAGGTAATTTGTCCTGTTTTTCATTATAACTAATGCCATCTCTGAATTCGTTAGCACCAAAACTGGTATTTTTCTGTTGGCTAATAGTAATTTTAGTTCCACAAAGTTTGCTATATAGCTCTCCCATCCTTGGGTCATCGCTGCTAAAAGCGAACTTGGTTTTAAATAAACCAATGAGACTGGAAGCATCGGCGTCGCCGTAATGATGATATAACTGACTGGTGGACTGGATACCGGCAAGTACGCAACTACCGTATTTTCTTCCTTCCTGCATAAGCTCTGATAAACCCGGTAGTTTACCAAGGCTTGGTAACTCATCTATTACAATCCATATTCTTTTTTCAGGTGATGTCCTTGTTCTTTTCATTCTTGAGATCAGAATTTCAAGCAATGCAGCATTTAGAGGTAGTGTAAGTTCTCTTGCTGATGGATCGGTAGAAAGAAATAGCCAGTTTTTACCGCCTTTATTGATACTATTAAGGTAATGCTCAACTGCAAATGAATTACTTTTATTGCCATCCGCTAGGAACTTTAAAGACTTAATATTAGCCATTAAAACCGATACTATGGAAGCGGCTGTTTTTGCATTATCTTTAGTAAAGTATTTTGCCGCATCTGTTCCCTGTAACAGATAATACATTTCTTTAGCATCGCTTTTTGTTAGGGTCGCATATAAGTCCTTAACTGAAAAACGTTTTTGTTTCTGCAAGGTCTCGGTTACTGCCACAAAAATACTCTGCGCACTCTGTTCCCAGAAATCACTAGCTGCTCTACTATTTTTCCTACTATTGAAACCAATTAAAACCTCAGCAAATTTTTCAAGGTCTTTCGATTTATGTAAATCATACCAGAAATCCCAATTTTTGCTTCGCCCGTCAAAAGGATTAAAGATAATGTCTCCACGATCCGGATCATAGTATTTTGCAATCATCTCTCCGGTATTGTCAATTATTACTGCCGCCTCTGTCCTTAAGTTCACCTGTGGGAGAAGATTGTGCATTAAATTGGTTTTGCCTGACCCTATTGAACCTGAAACCAAGAAATTCATTGTTTCCATATCCTTGACTAATGGCATATCACCGATTTTAAGATCGCTTGCGATCTTATCCTTACGGAGGATTTTTGCAACTTCCTTGGCAGTAAGTACTTTATTAGCTCCTTCTTTTGTTTTCTCAGCTTTTAAATCCTTACCGAATTTACTCCACAGGAAGAAAATCAGAGTAAAAACAAGTTTTGTAATTACAACTCCCCAGATAAGTACTTTAAATATTAAACTCATACCTTTGCTATTAGCGGTTCTGAAAATCGTCGATTTTATGATTTTTCTAGGGTCTGCGTTTGTAGCTAGAATCCCTGATCCAGTTTTAGCATCAACCAGAGTAATATGGTTCGGTGTATTACCGATACCTGCACGTACTCCATTGATTATTCCGTCAAAACTATCAGCAAGCACAGCTTTACGATAAGAGAAAAAACCTTGCCAGTCTAATTCCATAAGCTCCCTCTTATTTATATAGGATGCAAGCAGTACTCCGAGTAAAAAAGCAATATGTATGGTTCTAGTAAATACTTGCCAGAACATCCTGACTTTATGTAGAAATACTTGCCCGCCGCCAATGAAATTATTAAACATTAGCTTGCTCTTTTTAATCTGCTTATTTCAGAGTGTTCCTTTCTTGCAAACCAGTTCTGTATATACTTCTTGGCTAATTCGCTATTATTTACAATAATAACGTTTTCGGTATTTCTGATATCTGCAGAGGTAGTAAAGTTAAAACTACCGGTAATGACTTTTTGCTTATCAATAATGATTATTTTGTTATGAGCAATACCTGAAACATTGTCTATATCTACCTCAATACCAGCCTCCCTTAAATTCCTCATCTTTGAATGTTTTGCGCCGATATTGCTTTTATCGAGTAATACTCTAACTTTTACTCCTCGATTATGAGCTTTAATAAGTGCTTTTACTATTTCTCCCGAAGTAAAACCGTAAGCCTGAACGTATATCGAATCCTGTGCCTTGGATATCTGGGTAGCTATAACTGTGCGACATCCCGCAGGAGGAGTAAAACATGTACTCACTTCGTCTGCACCTATTAATATAGGGTCTAATTCTCTTTTAACCGGAAGTGTGCCCTTGTTATCAAAAAACTTCATTATATCTTCGTTGTTGCCGGTATATCCTACGACAACACCAAATAAAAATGATACTGCTACGATTCTAAATAAATTACGATATTTTCTTTTTGACATAATCCTATCCTTATTAACTGTCAGCAAAAATTATTAGCTTGGTATAATCACCCATATCCGCACTACGCAGGGCTTTTAAATATTGATCTCTAAAAGCTGAATCTTTAACTAGGTTATTCTTTCCCCAACTAAACCTTGGTTCATCTTTATTTATTAGATAAAGATCGGCAAACAACCTTGAAAACCTACCGTTACCGTTTGGGAAAGGATGAATAAAAACTAGTCTATGATGCAGGCGCACTGCTATTTCTCTTACTGGGAAAGTAGAGTTATCTTGCCAAAAAATTACGTCATCCATCAATATCTTAAGTTCTTGCATGATATAAACACTACTTACACCGATATTGGTTTGTTTTTGTCTAAATTTCCCGGCCCAAGTCCATGTATCGCAGAACATTCTATTATGAAGCTTTTTGACGTATTCAATAGAAAGCAGGTTTTTTATTTTTCGGTTTTTAGTCCATATTTCGGCTCTGGCAATATTATATTGCTCCCATTCGTCAAGTTGATGCTGTCTTGTCAGATGTTTGGGAATTAAATTGTGAACCTCATCAGGTGAAAGAGGAGTAGCACCTTTTGTATAAGTAAACTGCATTATTTGTCCCAGATATGTTTTATATTGTTTTTTAGCAATTCCTCTCTTAAAAAGTGGATCTGTTCTTTCATCGATTCTATCGATATTTTTTGATCTTCTAACGCCATATGGTGCGAAGTTTGCTGAAGCTGGGTTTTAGCTTTCTCTGCTGCAGTTTTTTCAATAAACTCTATCATTCCGTCATTTGGCACGATTGCATAAACTAGTCTGCAATTCATTGCCTGCGCAACTTTTTCTAAAGTAGCAAGAGTAGTTCTACCTTCAATTTCATCAGATTCTATCCTGATAATTCTTTCGCTGCTTACATTACAGCGTTTTCCAACTTGTCTGGTGTTCATACCTAAAGTTTCCCTTATGGTTTTAACCCAGCCAATCTCAGGACGGCTTAACTTTGAAAGCCCTTTTAACTGGTTTTCTATCTGTTTAGCCCGCATCTTCCTTAATGACCAATCCATGATATTTAACTTATTATTTGTTACTAATATATATGTTAGTATAACATAATTTATTTATAATGTATATATTAGTATTATTAAACAACAAATCTTATTTTTACCTTAACATCCTATAAGCAAATATAATTTGCTTAATATCTGTTCTATACTTTTTTCATCCAGCTTATCTATTTTACGTGCATTTCTAGCTTCCCAATCTAAAGAACGAACTTGATCGCATAAAACAGCACCTTGGATTGACTTTAGATTTATTTTGAATTCAAAAGGATAACCTTTTACTTTACTGGTGATAGGAAGAAAAATAGCCAGATTAGTTTTAGCGTTATAGTTTTTTGGTGAAATAACAAGAGCAGGTCGAGTTTTACATATTTCATTACCTTGGTTAGGGTTAAAGTTTAACCAGACAATATCGCCTCTACTCGGGATATACTTTACCATGCTTCATTACCTTGTTTATCTTCTTCTATAAATTGTTCTTTATGAATATTTGCTTGATTAATGTTTTGTACTAGCCTATCTAGTTCCGAGTAATTATTTTTGATTACAATAGCATTCTCGTTGACTGTAACCTCAACTTCTGTACCGGATACTAGATGTAACGAGTTTGCAATTTTTCTAGGAATTCTTACTCCTAGGCTATTACCCCATTTTTGTACTTTTATTGTCATAAAAACCTCTTATATATTTGTTTATACAAGTATATACTATATATCATACATTTTCTACTTTAAAATAAAGGATTTATTTAATTAATTGGCTATTTCCTAGCCATGCTATAACTACCTTTCGTGAATACCGCCTGTGATTATCGGGATTTGCAGAATGATAATGTCTAATGGCTTTATGCCAAGTCTTGTGCTGTTTAAATAATGATGTCAGCAATTTAGCTGCGTATTCAATGTTAGTAGCAGGATTAATCATTTCATCGATATTCTTGAAATTATCCTTGTGCCAGCGGTAATTAATTTGTGCAATTCCTACGTCAATATTGGTAATCCCAGAATTTATGGCATGCCTAATTGTTTTTGCGGCTTCCTCTTGGTTACTAGCTATTACTGTTTTACCTGCAATATTGACTGCATATGGGTTAAAATCTGATTCAACACCCGCAATCGCACTAAGTAAGCCTTTAGGTATCCGATTCTTTTGCTCTACTGCACCGATATATTTTTTAAGCCAATAACCTTTAGAAGGCGGAGTGTTAGAAGAAGTTGTATCTGTTGCGTATGCGCCTGTATTGCTTAAAATAAATATGGATAGGAATAGGATAGTTCCTGTTATTATTTTCTTTATATCCAGCACTTTTTTAATCAGTTTGTGGGCTTTTTTTATTGTTCTAGACAATATCTTGGTTTTAGTCATTTAATTCCTTTGAATGCTTGATGAAAATTACGTATACTGCCTGCTTGTATACTCTGTACCTTAAGCTATATCCAGCAGCAAATGGTATGAACAAATCATAGTAACCTTCCAACATCTCTACTGGTTTCCCTGCTAAAGGAAACATTGCTAGTTTTTGGGTATACTGATTTATCTGCGTTGCGGCATTATTAGCTGCATTAGGGCTAATATTTTTTAGAAAATCACGCACCCGTTGTAAGTCTCTTACGGCAGACTTTGACCAGAATATGGTATATTTCATATTTTAATATCTTCTTCGTTGTCAGTTCCCCAACTATCAAGCCATTTAGAGACTTTTTCATGATCTACAACTTCCCCTTGTTCAACTTCTTTCCATCTTTTTAAGGTCTCTTGGCGTAACTGCTCGTTTCTATCTTCCTGTTCAACGTAAGCAGTAATAGCTCTATTCATTATCCAATGAGGTGATCTATCCTTAATTTTGCTTAAGTGCATCAGTTTTTCCTTTATTTCAGGTTTTAGCTTTACACTAAGAGTTTTTTGATTATCAGCTTTCATAATAATTCCCTGATGTTGTTAAAAAGTTACATATAGTAACACTATATAACACTAAAGATAAAAAGCAAGAATTTACCGCTGTTATTTCTTTGGACAAAAGTCTGATTCCTGATACAATAATAACTGATATATTAAACTCGTAGTTGGAGATAACAGACATGCAGGATTTTACCAAACCTTTTAGCATAGATACGAAACCTAAACAGGTGAAAGCTGAAGCTATCGAGCCTAAGGTAGATATGGCAGCTCCTAATTTAACTAAACAGCCCCAAAAAACCTTTTGGGACTCACGCATGAATAAGTCTAATTTCTGGAATCTCATGTTTGGTATTGGAATGGTTCTAGGAGGGTTTATAACTCTCAAATTTGGAAAAGCATATCCTACTCTCGGCTTCATTTGTGCTTGGACAACCCTAATTGGAGTACCCCTAGCAGTAAGGTACTTTTCCAAGGTAACCTTTACTGACGGGAAGTTCCTGACCATAGAAGGAAGGGAACTTGATATTCCAAAACAGCTACCTAATGGTTTTTTGCTTATAGTCACTACAATCGGCACTGTTATTCTAATTGGAGCAATATCTGATAAGTTCCCTAAACCGCATCTTCCAGTTGTGAACTTTATTTTTTTATCAATATTTCTAATATCATTATTTTTCATTCCTGTTTTATTTTTTATATTAAAAAACTGTCCTATTTCCATATTGTTTAACTATCAGTTCCTTAAACAACAAAATGCACGGGCCTCTAATTCTTCCTGCTATTCGGGATCTGAGTATAAGAGCTCTTTTACTGATGATGATTACCGTAGAAGTAGTCCTACCCAGTCTTATAGACCGGGTAATATCTACCATAGCAGCAGATACTAATCAACTTTCTGGCCTTCATTTCTTTTTAGTTTTCGTTCCTCATCCATTTTAACGAGCTTCTGATGTTGCTCGCTCGTCTTAAGTCTAGTAATCTTTAAACGTGGATCAAATGATTGTACACGACCGCTACCCTTATCTATATCATGTGGTGCTGGCTCTTCGCCCGTATACTGTTTGTACCTTGGTAGAATATCATCAAGGTCATTCGAAGCTGTGGACTCGCTTTTGCCGGAATTAGCTAAAGGGATCATTTCCTCTCTGTGGCGTCCAACGCCGTGTACATTACCCCATAAAGTTCCTATATCTCCCCTTCCCATCCTATCCTTTTCATTTTGCTCAATGACTTGCTGCATCTGGTCATAGCGCATTTGAGTAGCATCTCTGGTACTGTCGTACTTGTTATTAACCTTGTTATTCAAGTGATCAAAGCGGTTCTTGTTAATCTCACCCGTTGCCTCAACATCCTTTTTGATATAATCGGCATTAAAGCCTTTTGCTGCAGCTTCCTGTTCTACCGCTGCGCCGACATTACTATCAACATTACCTTTATATTGCTTATGCTTATCATCCAGTTTTTGGTGGACATTATCTGGACTTAAGGCACGCTTACCGGCTTCAACTTCAGCAAGTAGTTGATTTACACCCGGCTCGGATAATTCCCTGAATATTTTTCTAACTTCCGGTGTCATATTCTCTACGTCTTTTCTTGCATCCATTACCGATTTACCGGATTTCTTCGCATGAGCTTCCGTAACGTCCTGGTACAGCTCCTTGTTAATTACCCCGCCTCTGCTTCTATTAAGCTCAATTGCCCGCTGATAAGTATCGATCTTGTCATACCTGTCCGCAAGCTGCTTCTCGGCTCTCTGCGTTTCCTCGTATGATTCATGCAACCCTTTGCTCTGATCCTGACTTACACCGTGTTCCTTTGTCCATGAATCATTGTTCAACGCTCTAGTGATATTATTGTAAGTTTGATCCGTGCTCTTTTCTTTACTAACCCCTGAAGTATTGTTATTAATTTGCTCACTAGCATTGCTAGCACTGACATTACCGTCTACCGATACGCTACCGCCTATTATACCCGCATCAAATCCGGCTTTAGCATGAGTACCGAGTACCATTTCTGCTTTCTGATGCCATGTGTTATTACCGCTTTGTTCATATCTACCTATTTCATTTAATACTTCTTTAATTGCCTTACCCTCTTCGGTAGAAGTATCAATATTATACCCTGAGGTTGAGCCGGTCTTCTTGGCAATATATAGTGGACTGAAGAAGTCAGACAGTAAAATCAATAGTTTTGTTTCGCAAAAGATATAAAATTAAAAGAAACATAATTTAAATATATGACAAAAAAGCATATTAAAAATTTCAGTGCAGAATATAAAACTAAAGTAGTGTTGGAATTACTAGAATCGGAGGTAACTATATCTCAATTATCAAAGAAATATGAAATTACTCCAAAGACTATTCAAAATTGGAAGAAGCATTTTTTAAGTAATGCATCAATGGCTTTTGAGCCGGCAAAAGTAGTCAGTGAGTACAAAACAGAAATTGAGGAGTTAAAATCTCAAAATGATGAATTAGCAAAAGCTCTGGGGAAGGCTACAATAGAGAGGGACTGGGCGTTGGGAAAGCTAAACGGCTTGGATATAGCAAATAAACGAGATCTTGTCGATTCCAAGCTGAAAGAATTATCAATGGCAAGACAATGCGAATTATTGAAGATAAATAGATCTATGCTTTATTATCAGCCCCAAATAATGAGCTTATACAACAAAAAGATTATGGATAGAATAGATGAAATATATACAGATAATCCAGAGTATGGTTATCGTTTTATTTATAAATCTTTATTAGAGGAAGGATTAAATATTGGTAGAGATCGTACTCTCAAATACATGGGTATTATGGGTATAGAGGCTATTTATCCAAAGAAAAAGAAATCTATCTCTATGCAGAATAAAGATCATAAGATATATCCATATCTCCTTGAGCCTTATTGGCAAATATATAACGGTAGTCGGTCTGTATACGTACCAAGATCAAATGAAGTATGGAGCGGGGATATAACATACATTAGAACCCCGATAGGCTTTATGTATATGGCAGCAATTATAGATTGGCACAGTAAAGCTATATTGAGTTATAAACTGTCAAATTCAATGGATGCAAGCCTTGTAACGAGTATTTTAGAAGACGCTCTTAGTAAGTACCCACCTCCGCTGATATTCAATAGTGATCAAGGTAGTCAGTATACCGGCTCAGAACATATAAAAATACTCGAGAAATACGGTATACAAATCTCTATGAACGGTAAAGGCAGAAGCATCGATAACATTGTTATGGAGAGATTTTTTAAGACTCTAAAATATAATTGTATATTTATAAATGAATTTAACAATATCTCAGAACTTAGGGAGGGGATTAACATATATGTAGATAAATATAATAATAGAAGATTTCATTCTAGTATTGGTTATAAAAAACCTATGGATGTTTATCTCAATGCATTACAAAATGCAGCATGATAATAGGAAACAAAATCTACAAAAATTTGTCTTGATTTTTCAGTCCACTATACTCTTTACCCCAGCCTTTAGGGTTCTGACTGCAGCAATTCGTATAACTGGTTGCTTTCTTTGAACAATGCTGACCGCTTCCTTGGAAAAGGCTAAAATTACCACCCTTGTCAGGTTTCATTTTGCTAATAGCGTAAAGTCTTGATATCGAATCCATCATCTCGCCGTTGGTGGTATAGCTCTTATCAACGCAATTGCCGTCAATACATGGAATATCGGTACAAACCAGCTGATCCGGCCCTGCTTTTTCCTTTAACCCTGTTCTAACCTCTGGACCGGTTATAGTTATTTGCTCTTTGCGTTTACATGAGAACTCTCTTTGCTGATTAACACACGATCCTTGGCTATCGGTAAGAAGGCAACTCCCATTTGTTACAAAATAGCAATGGCTATAAACCCGGCAGTTATTCTTACTTGGATAATCGCAGGTTTTGGTATAAGACCATTGCCAGCAATCCCTATATACGTCAAAGCCGTCTATATTGCGTGTCCCGCCGCCGCTTACGCAAACCTTAGCGGTATCACTACAAGGATGACTTGAGATGAATCTTTTGCCTGCTACTGCTACCTCGAAGCCGGAAAGCATTAAGATTATCCAACATGTAAAAATTATTAGAAAGGAGCTTATCTTTTTCATTGGAGTATACATGTCTCGCTCCAATCTTCTGACCACTGCTCACATACAGGATAACCGTCCCTATATTGGTAATTTACCGTATAACTTCTCCATCCATAATCTTTATGACCGAGCCTCCTACCACCGTAATACCAACCGTCTACCGAAAACAGACCGCCACTCCACCATGAACTCATCTCGGTGCTGATATTATCAAGAGTGCTCCCGGGGTGTTTAGTAACTAGAAACTCTCTCATCAGTGCAACATGATAGGAATTAGGCGGGATATTACGAGGAGCGCTGAAGAAACCACCAATGGTTCGTGGGCCTACTGAGAGTTTGTATTCAAAACAGCTTCTTCCAGTATGATCTACCCAGAATACGGTTTTTCCTGAGCGAAATAACTCGCTACCTGAGATAACTATCTGACGGCTTTGCCACGGCCTAAACCGTATACCCCTCTTAGCACAGCGAAGAGTCAGAGCATCATGGCAGTTATATTTGTTTCGTGGCTCTTCACACATTGTTTGGTCATAAATAGTTTCCTTGATTTGTTCTTCCTTAAGCGCAATATGATGCTCCGGCTCTATTTCCTTATTTCCTTTTACGGTATAGCAGTCCACTCCAAGACGCTCCTTTAAGGAAAGAAGTATGGACTCCAGCAAATCCTTACTACCTTCCGCTATCTTTTCGGCATCCTTGCGGTGAGCTACCATAAGGGGGTTGCTTTCATCAACGTAAATCTCTTCAAGCAGATTTTCCTTTAATAATTTTGTTCTCCCTCTATCATTTAGCTCATCGGCTCTTATGGTGCTAAGCTCTGCTGTATTTTCATCAATTTCTTTTCTACTGCTACCTGCAATGAATTCTACGCCATGATCCCCGCCTGATCTTAACTTCTCTATTGCCTCCCTTTCCTCTTCCTGTACCTGACTCTTAAATGCTTCAACATCTCCTACGGATTTCCTGAACAGATCGGTCTGGACGTTTACATTGGTCTTGCTAGTTGGGTCTTTATAGCTACTTGCTATTACCTTGCTGCTTGCAGAAAAACAAAAGATACAAAAAAATGTTAGCCTCAGAATTCCAATCATTGCGCTCCCTCCAGAATTTCTCTTGCTATCTCCGCTAGATCCCCTTTTTCCGCCATTAGTTTTAATGCCCCGCTAATTCCGATATTGCCAACCACCCGATCAAAAACTTCCTCTACCCCTTCCTGCCAGAATTGCCTGTCTGCTTTACTTAATACAAAAGTCGGAACGCTTTTAACGGAAAAGCGATTAAACGCTTCATCATCAAGCTGAATCTGTATTTCATCGTTGTTATCATTCATTAGTGCTACAATTCTGCTTAACTCCTGCCATGACCCTTTAGGTAGGCCTTTAAAAACCAGTATGGCGTTATATCTTCCCGCTGCCTTTACATAAGACTTGAGTAGTTCTTCGCTCATACTGGAACTTACAAACACTCTTAAAGTTGCTTTTTCATCAGGCAACTTATACACCTCCGTCTCATCCTGCTTGCGAGCAGTATCAATACTCCGCCGGTACTCAAGGTATTTCTCCTTTATCCCTTCCATCACCGAATTAAGTGATTTCGTAGCCAGATTCATAACCCATTCCCGGTCTTGGTTACTAATTTCCGTATAACGGCTCGCAAAAACAGGTTTTGCCGTAAAAAATATCAGCGCCAAAATTATCGCCTTTAAAGTAAACAGCAGTTCGTTTTTCGCCATAATAGATACCCCCAATCTTGTCCGTCATACGGATATTCCTTGCCCGCTTGATAAAGCATGTCAGATAGCCCAAGAGGCCAACAACCTATACCCTCAGATGTGGTTTTTGGATGAACCATCTGCAGCTTGTATTGGCTTTTCTTCAGCTTTAAAATTCTTGGTTTTCGACATAATGGGCCGTTAATCTTCCCATTAGAAGTCGACGTCTCACGAGCAAGACCAATCCTATGTAACTTGTTTAGAATCCGCATTGTAAGCAAACTACTGTTTCCTACCCCGCCAATATGGTCGGCATTTGCTCCGCTTAAAGGATACATATTGCCCCAGCAACCGGCACACCAGAACATATTATCGTCAGGCAAATTAAAAGTTGCTGCTGCGCAATCCAGGCTACAAGCAGCCTGAGCTATCGGATTACCGAATAAAATAGCCTCGGGATTGAGCAAACTCTGCATTTTGGGATCGTTCCACGTAATATCAAACTCACTCATATACGCTACATCAAAAGTTGATTGTTCAAGACACCCAAAATCAGTGATCAGTTCTAGCCAGTAAATCAAAGGATAAACGTAATAATGAACATGATGGAAACTAAAATGACCACGCCGGCCAGCAGCACTATTACGGCGTTCGTAACTGCTGATCTTGCGCATGTCACTGCCTATACTCACCCCCCCTAAATTTACCATGCAATAAGGTGTTCTTGTTATGTCAACCAGACGCACCGGCTCCCAGAAACCGATCGACAACCCGGGAACTGGTATCGGTGGAGTGCCCTTACTACATATACAAATAGGATTTTTAGGATTTTTGGTATCACGCTTTTTTGGTGTTCCCCCCTTGCCGATATGCATACCACCAATTGAAATTGGCATCAGGCAACTCCAGCAAATATCAGTTATCGGATTGACAAAATGACCTTTGCACGTTACGCTTGCATTGCTTAAAAAAGGTAAAAAAATAGCCGTTATTAAAATTGCTATATACTTTTTTTGTAGTACCAGGTCTTTAAGATGATTCGCTATCCGCCAAGACTGCCTCATCTTAAAGACCGATTCCTTTCGGTCTCCGATCACCATAACCCTCTATAACTTCTTATTTCTTTTTGCCCTTAAATTAATAATTCAACACACATACCGCTTAGTAATTTCTAGTCTCTACTAACAATCTGAACAAGCTGCTTAGCAAGCAAAAGAAACCCAAATATACTAAGAGGTTTTAAAATTAAAAATCCAAACCACCATAAAATGCCAAAGTTTTTTAGCATAACCACTGTCAATAACGAAATAATATAAGTGATGATTCCAATGTTTATTATTATTGGTTTAATGACCTTCAGGGATTTTTCTTCCTTTAATAGAAAACCTATAATTAACGCCGTTAAACTAAAGAATTTGATATATTCCTGCAAGCAGATCGTCATATCAAAATTATTATTAGCAGAATAAGGAAATAACCCACCGGTAAAAATCCATATCACTATCGTTGCCAGTACCAGACTCCAGTTATACTGCGTATTAAAACTTACACCAAGCCCCTTGCAAATAACCGCTTCTAAATCATTGCCTGCTTTTACGTTCTTTTCCTGCTGTGTATACATATAAAACCTCTTTTTTATTACCCTGTTATTTTATAATAACCCCGTATCACTTATCCTAACTATTTCGTACATCCAGCTCTCTAATTATTTTATCGGTTAATCTTTCTGCTACTAAATCAACTTTCGTTACCTTAAAATCTGTTTAATCCAAACTTTGGTTCAATTATTATTCTCATCTAAAGCAAATTCTTCAATCCGGAGCATCTTACCATCTTGCTTGGCTAGCGCAGGGCTTCCCTTAATACCAAATCTGGTAGTTAGCTCCCCTGCTTGATCAAAGTATACTTCAGTGCCAAGCTCTTCCTGTAAATCAAATACGCTACCACCAACTAAAACAACCTTATTCTCCGGCTTGTTCTCCTCATTACTACTACCGGATACCAACTGCTGTTTTAACCACTCAACTTGCTTCTCCTCCCTTCCATCAATAAAAAAAACCTTGCGTTCTAAATCCATATAATCCAAAGGATTTACCGCCTTACCGGCTTTGTGGAGTACCTTACCGCACGGCAGGACAACATCCTCCTTAAGAGTATAAGTCGGATCATGCCAAAACTCCCTATTCTCGGTAGCAGGTTTGATTCCTGCTACTGCTATAGGATTCTGCACCCTTCTTATCGCAATGTTTTTCATTTTCTCATTTTCTGCTTCCCAATTTACCTCTTTTAATTTCCGCAGCATCATTTCTACAAAACCTTCTTCCTCAACTACAAAACTTGTTCCAACCTTACCGAAATCAAAACCCAGTGCCGTAGTCGTAGAACAAATCATTACTATCCATATACTTATAACCAGATTCTTCATCACACCTCATGCTTGCTTTTCTACCTCTATCAATTCGTTAATTCTTAATCTTCCTTTTCTGCACTTAAAACTTTTACTAGCTCTTTGTGAATAATGTCCGATATTCCGCTGCCATTACGGGCATAACCTTTTTTATTACTTACGATTAAAACCTTAGTACTTTTATCTGCAAAGCTCCCTGCTATCTGCTCCATCTTTTTTATAGCAAGTTCCGGTTTGCCGAAAAATATGCTTCCTGCTGCCCTTGAGTTTTCCATCCCATGATTTTCGGAGAGATTTTTAATACGCTCTTCCTCTAAAACAACAAGTGCTTCTTCAGAAACGAAAAGCACCCGTACCGATCCCGCTAGATTTCCAAAAAACAAACAACCGAGCCAACCGCTTAAAAAACCGATAATGACCAATAAGATTGCAATATAAGCGAGTTTCATATTTAGACTCATCATAATTATTCCTTTTCTACGTACCTAAAATCTTCAGATAATGCGCCGTATTTCTTTGATAATTGCAAAATAGCCTCATGCTTGCTTTTACCTGACTTCTCCTCATTCATTAAAAAGCTAAAATCATCCTTTTCCGTAGAATATAAAGCAGTACTATAAGGATCGGTGACAAGCCTTCCTACCACCTTCGCACCATTAGTATCGATTAATATCTCAGAAAAGCGGTTAGCAGAGCATTTACGAACAGAGCGGATTAAATCCAAGTAAGGCAGGTATCCCTCTTCCTTAGCAAAGGTAGTTATCCCCTCTTCTTTTTGTTGTAAAATTAATTTCCACGTAGACGACTCAAGTATTGCCCTTTGTGATGAGCCTTTACTAAAACTCGATAAATCTTGCGTACATACAACTAGACTACCTCCGTATTTTCTAACAGTCCTAGCAAATCGCTCTAGAAACGAAGCCGCAAAATCCATAATCAGCCAAGCCTCATCAACTACTAACATAAAATAACGACTCCGATCACCACATAAAAACTGCATCGTAATCTGCATCAGTATTATTTGTAATACCACCGCTAAAAGAGGCTCATCGTCCTTGATTTCTTCAAGTTCAAAAAGTGTTAGCAGTTCTTTAAAACTGGCCTCTTTACCGGATTTAAAATAACGACCGTGAATACCCTGCTCTGTATACGGATACAGACTATCGGACATAGCTGACGCTCCTTCAACGGGATTCCCTCGGTGATCCTTTAATTCTTCAAATACCTTAGCTAATTTTGTAATATCAAGTTCAGTACCATACTCTGTTATCCCTTCAGCTATTGCTCTCTCGATCACCGCTTCGCCTCTAACATCACCGCTTAAACCACACATTGAAGCAACCATTGCTTTTGCATAAATCATACTGTCCTTGGTTACAAAATGGGTTTTACCGCTTATCTTTTTATCCTTGATTTCTAAAACCTCGATTCCTTCCTTCTCTTTTTCCAAATTACTTGCAGCTGATTTACCGACTGCTAAGGCTTCTATCTTTTCTTGCGGCAGACCGGTGATTTCAGCTACTTTTTTAAGATCGACCCCTTGCGTAAGCAATGATAATGCCTTGGTATATACCGCTCCGCTACTGCTTAAACCGGCAAACGGATTTAATGATAATTTACTGCCCCGATCAAAACGCAGCATCTCTCCTCCTAAAAGTTCACAGATATTCTTGTAACTTGCTCCAATATCCATGACAAATACCGCTACCCCTTGTGCAAGGCAACTCGTCACAAGATCCTCTAAAGTAAAGGTCTTTCCACTTCCAGAAGGTGCTATGACTACTACATTGTAATTACCGCCGCCGCCAATCCTGTAAAACGGATTAAAATTAAATAATTGACCCCGCCTGCCCATAAGTAATACTCCTGATTGTGGTACACCACGCCATTCTCCTTGCAAAGGTAATTTAGCTACTATCTCTCCGCTTAGGGCATTTCTGGTCAATTTGAAAAATGATAGTGATTTCCAATAAGTAGAACCGCTCATCGGCATTGTACTTAATAAACTCAGTAGCTGCAGATTATTATTAATCCCCAGTTTCCAGTCATTGGCATTCCAAAGACTTTTTAAAGATTCCTCGGCAATGTCAATATTATCCTGTGGGCTTGTAATCATTACTAGCATCGATTCGCTTAAAAACCGCTCACCTTTTTTATGAATATCTAGTACCTCTCTCCATTCTCTTGCTTCTTCTCTAGCACTAATATCGTGACGTGTATAATCTCGCTCCGCTGCATGAATGGATCTCATTCCTTGAGTCGTTAAACGAGATGTTCCACTGCTACCTAAAGAACTTGCCAGACTATAGCTAATTACAAACCTTGCCGGTATTACCCTATCACCTGACCCGAGCAACGCTACCATTTCACTCAGAGAAAAACTCTCCGGTAACTCTCTTGGTGAAAAAATCCTCGTCTGAAGATTTGTAGCCTCATGTATAACGGATTCAGGCTTAATAACCGTCCCCTCAAACTTCTTGCAAATCTGATCGGATAAATTGTTGTATTTACTATACCGGCCTTTTGAGGCACTTCTTCCAAAATCCGGTTGCAGTAACTCCCTACCGATGACAATTAAATCCTCTGCTTTCATCAGTCTTGGAGAAAGCTTTTCCGTATTTAACTTGTTCTCAAGCTTTCTTTTAAAAGAAGTCATTAGATCAATCGATTTCCCCGACCTGATTCCTAAAGACCTTGAACAGGCAACAAACGTCCGAAAATTCCTTGCCAGTCTTCCATCTCTGCTACTTGCAAAATCCTTGGCGCAATTTTCAATAAAACGCCGGCGGGATTTAGTTATATGGGCTAGTATTT
Organism: Candidatus Megaera polyxenophila; assembly: GCA_037101405.1. Classification (NCBI taxonomy): domain Bacteria; kingdom Pseudomonadati; phylum Pseudomonadota; class Alphaproteobacteria; order Rickettsiales; family Rickettsiaceae; genus Candidatus Megaera; species Candidatus Megaera polyxenophila. Next base: position 155,089 of record AP017965.1, read on the forward strand.
CCCCGCCGTATTTTCGCCCCTGCTCCCATGTATCTAGGATATCGCTAATATCAGTGCCGGCAATAATTAGAAACTGCAAGTAAATATCTTCCGGTAATTCGTCATTGAAAAATAACGTCAGATTCTTCTCAAGGCCCTCATTAGATCCAACTAACGGATTAATCTCATACCAGAAACCAATACTATCGTTATTGTTAAAAAATAATCCTTGCTCTTCATCAAAATAATCATAAACAAGAAAATCAGATAGCGGCACTGCTCCCCCCATTACCTGCGCAGTATGCTCTCCAAATGCATCCATTGGATCAGATTTACGCTCCCCCTCTACCCCAAGTCCGCAATAATTGGCTAAATCCTTTAAACTATCCGTAATCTTCATCCTTGAACCTCTATAGTTTCAAGTTTAATTTCTGGGGTAGCAAGTGCCGGTAATTCATCCGCCTTACCGATTTCTGCAGTTTCTCCCTTTTTACATCTACTACCTCGGCAGGTTTCCTCCCTTTCCTTGGTATAACGCTCAATCTCACCGCTGGCAATTAACCTGTCTACCTTATCCATCGGCATACAGTTTGCTCCCTTGCTATCTCCGCACGCAAAAGACGTACCGTAACCGCTACTGCACCCGCTAAGTAGTAACAAAGTCGCAAAGCACATACAGAATCTAACTGCAATATTATTTAGAACGTAACCTGCTAATCTCTTATTTCCAACCGTCATCGCTAGCCTCCTCCTGCTCATTTGCTTTAAGTACCTCCTTTTGCCTATGCTGCTCTACTCTCTTGTTTCCTTTATCCGTCAATCTTTTTGCCTTGATCTTACGATGCGTATTTACCTGACCGATAAAAAAGCCTTTTATTATCTGAGGGTTTACCCGCACGCCTCCCGGAATAGTCAATACCGGTGACATGCTTTCAGCTTGCCGGAGGTAATAATCGGCTATCTTTTCTCCTGCATTACTTGCTCCGCTCAGCAGTCCCCCGGTTGCCATATCCTTAAAACCTTTGCTCTTAGTTGACACTAATCCGCCGCTTGTAATATTTATCCCCTCCTGCCCCTTGGCACTACCGGCTAACCCACTAATTAACCCACCGATCGCAGCATTCTTTATATGTTTTGCTCCCGTCGATACTACCGTTCCCTTAATTCCGTTAAATCCATCAGGTCCGTGTACATCTCCGGCTATTTCACTGGTGATATACATGCCGTCCTCTTCACACACCATTTTCTCCAAACGGATAAATGCTCTCTCACTCGATAAATCGCCATAAGCACTTCCTATTATTCGGCATTTACTAATATCAAGCCCGTTTTGCTTTGCCAAATTTCCCCGACCCTTTAACTGGATATTTACCGGGGTTGAGTTCTCGTCTGCTGCGCCAAGGGCCGTTGATACTACAATTCCGCCAAGCAGATATCCGGTAAAATACGTTCCTTCCGGTACATAATCAGCCGCAGACTTCGGCATGTCAAACTCAGTGTCATTATCAAAACCTTGCATCTCTATTGCCGTAGCTTTATGCAGAGGCTCAGCATTTAAACGCTCCTCCTCTCTAGCTGCTACCCCTCTTAGCATCCTGTTTGCCTCATCCATCTCTGCTTTAGCCATTTTTAATTGCTCCTTTAAACTCTCCACCTGCAAGCGACTTTCCTCTATGAACTTATTCTTTGTCTCCTCTACCGAAGCTTCAGCTTGCACTATTCGCTTGTTTAGTTCATCGGTTTTGGCCTTTAATGCCTCCTCGTGATGATTCCGCCACATCTTATCAGGATCAAGTGCCTTGTCCGCAAGCTCTACTTTTAGAGTTTGAGGGGCTACCACGGGTTTTTCCACTATCGTTTTTTCCTGCACATAATTGATTAAAAACCCTAAAATGATCACTACGACAATTAGCAAACCGATAAATAATCTGATTTGCTTAATACGTGTTAAATTATTCCTCTCTCGATCACCGCCGAGACTCAAACTTTCGGTATTAACTACTTTCTTTAACTTATCGTCATCCAAGCGGGATGATGATTTCATTAACTGTAATATCTTCTTAAACATCATTCCCTTCCGTGTAATCATATACCACAAATACCCTAGGCTCATCTCCGGCTGAGCCGGAGTTCCTCATCCCGATAGCTACAGTATCCTTGAAAATCCCCTTGAAAGTCTCTAACGTAACCTGCTCCGTTATATTCTGATTATTTCTATGCGACTTCTTCACCTTATAAGTAAAACCTGCTCCGGCTAATTTCCCGTAACGATAGGAAACCACTTGCGTTAGGGTAAGATCAGGATGACCCGCTACTTCTACCTTTCTATCTTTCTTTTGCACAAAATATTTTCCTCGCTCATTTGCCGCCATCTTTTCAATCATCTCTTTAATCTCGCAGTTCTTTACGTCTCTTTTTCTGCTTTCATCGCTTACGTCAATATTGATTAGCTGAGGTCGCAGTAAATCCAGAACATGTAACCTTAAATCAATCGCTTTTCCCGCCCCAAGTAATAATGTCAGGTCAATAGTACCGGATGCAGGAATGCTTGAAGTTAAAAACAGATCACAGTTATTATCAGCAACTACAGCTTCATATTTACTAGTATCGCCAATGATCTTAGTGATCCTTGCCTTCTCAAAATGGATGCGATTAATGCCCCCACTAGCAATATTTATATCAGTATGAGATAGATAGCTGATTCTTAAACCCCCTCTATCTTCGACCGCAGACTGCAGCTCTTTCGCAAAACTATCTACGCCTAAACCGGCTACAATAAAAACCCCAAGAATCAGGAAAATCCTAGTTTTGCTCATGGTCATATAATTCCTCTTCTTCTTTGCTTAACTTGACAAACTCCTTCAACAATAACTTCCCCGCCCTCCATTCAAAACTAAGACCGTAAACAGCCGGTATATTCTGCACGCCACGCTCACCGAACCGGCTGTTTAATTGACCGATAGCTTTAACTGTCAGCTCTTTCTGATTAACCTCAAAGCTTTTAACTGCAAAATGAGTACTTAATGAAAATCGTTTGTACTTCTCCTTGCTGGCAGCAAAATATTCGTTAATCAATCTCATATATTTTGCATCACTTTGTGATACGTGGTTCATCAGCAGCTCTTTTTTCCAGTCAATGGAATCAGAGGTCAGATCAAGTAGTAACGGCATGTACATTGCTGACGTTTCTTCTAAATAACTAATTGACACCCCCTTATCTGATGTCCAGACTTCCTGATTCAAACCCGGAGCTAAAATCACCTTTGCCTCGGTTGTAATTAGCTTAAGACTAAGAGCTGCAACCGAAAATACGCTTACTATCACCAGCAGCAGCAGAAAATTCCGTTGCCTTGCTACCTGATCTATATTCTTAACCATTACCTGCTTTTCCATATAACCAAATCCCGTTTTAATCAGATTTCCTATTACCGGCGAAAAACCATTACATCAAACTGCGCAAATAAGAAGGAGGGGTGTTCTTATCAATAAAAATTTTCTCAAACGGAAAATACCAATAGAGCTTGCGCTGTATTTGTCCTAAAAACCATTGCCTTGATAACCATCGCCCAATCATGAAACCAATGACCCCTGCCCCTATGCCCCACATCAGACCTTTACTCAAGGCCCCTAGTACAAGCAAGATGCCACCACCAATTAAAGAACCGACCGAGAAATTAAATATTTTTAATTCCTGATTCAGACATTTGGTAAATACTCTTCTTACCATCTTCCTTTATCCAAGCATTCCAATTAATCCTAGTATTACAACCCCGGCAGCTCCACATCCAAGACCGGCCCTGATTGCTCTTTGTCTTGGGTCACCTTCTCCAACTAGTGCTGCAGCTGTTCCACTTAGTAATACCCCTTTCCCCCAGTGGGCCTGAACCCCATCAAGTAAAGGTTTTGTTCCGGCAGTAACGCCTTTGTCTATATCAAACGCAGCGAGTACTAGTTCAGGGTAAAGAGCAAAAGTTGCAGATAATATCCCAGCCCCAATAATCCAAGGTTTTAGCCAGGAATTTAATTTAGGTTTTTGTATTGGGTCGTTTGTATTTACTATTAAATCTTTAGAAGTATTTTTTGATTTTGAAATTTGCTTGTTTTGCATGTTTAATTCTCCGTTATTAAAATTAATTTTCTGTAGTACCAACTCTTTAAGATGATTCGCTATCCGCCAAGACTGCTCCATCCCGTTAATTCTCTTTTAATCGCTCATTTTCATTTTTCTCCTTTTGTTAATTTGTTTATCAAAAAATCTTTTACAATTTGACTTACTTTAGGCCACCTGTTCCTACAACAAGGATTTAACAAGAAGATTAATTGCGTCCTGATGTTCCCTATTACCAATACGCCTGAAGTTCCTTGCTACTTCAATGCAAAGGCGTTGGTTTTCAAGTATAGTTGGACTGTTATCACCTGCTTCAAAACCTTCGTAAAAATATGGTATCTCCTGCTCCAAAGCTTTAGCAATTAGCAGTAGTCTTGAAGCAGTCACTCGATTAGCTCCGGTTTCGTATTTTTGCAGCTGCTGGTGAGTAACGCCAATCACTTGCGATAATTGTTCACGAGATAATCCTTTTTCCAATCTTAAAGAATAGATTTTATGACCAATAAATTTATCTATTTGCTCTAAATAAGTATTTTTTCTTCCCATTATTGTTTCTCCGTTTATTCCTTACTTTTGTTAAATCGTTCCTCTAACTGCCGTGCATCACCATTTCACTTGTTTAGGATTTACTCCTATGTGGTATTATTTCCCTGCAGGTTTTGTTCAGTTATCTTCCTTTTAAGGAAACGCAATCCATCTATTGTCATTGGCAATGAAGCTAACACGACCAAGACGATGATCCATTTTGAATCACTTTTGAGCAACTCTTCCAGTTTATTTAGAATGCGACTAAGTAATCCTTTAACTTCCTCCTGTTTGTTTTCCATAGTTGTTTACCCGTGTGATTAAATGTTTATCCGCAGCTTTCCATAAAAACTGTTCCCTAAATAACGCTTGTAGCCTGTCCTCTCATAACCGACACTTGCCTCAAACCTTGAAAAGGAAATACCCATACTTGCTCCAAGTCTGTATGAATCCTTCGGCATGGATATCCTATAATCAGAAAGAGACAGGCCGCCATTATTGCTTATCTTTAGTTTGTTTGATTTAGAGGAAAAGGCAGCTTCATAAGATGCTCTGATTTCCGGAATTAATTGATACTCTCCAGCTTGAAAAACCCCTATTAGAGCAATTCCTCCTGTAATTGCAGGTCTGCGGATAGCAAGCTTTTCGATTTTTAAATTTCCCTGATTCTTGCCCTTGAATCTTACGGTCTCATAGGAAACGCCAAAGTTTGGTACTAGAAAGAGTTTACCTATAGGGTAATAATAATCAGCTGCTAGCGATCCCCCAAGTAAACCGCCTTTTAACCTGAATCTACTATTTCCATTAATTAAGGACTGATAATTCATTTTAGCGTCAACCTGCCCAAGCCTGAATTCACCACTGAGCACCAACCTTTCACTCATGTTAATACTTCCGTAAAGGCTACCTATGAGTGATCTGATATCACCGCTAAACTTGTTAACGGTATTATTGCTGATATTACTTACTACAGTTTCAGGAGTAGATTTTGGCGTAAGTTTTGTCCGGTTATGATTTAGAGCAATACCAATGATGGTATCATCATCTATCTTGCCGTCAAAACCGATAGATCCTCCCCTACATTTCTGCTTTATCGCAAGCGAATTCTGAGGTTTGAATATGCCGCTTCCATAGCTTCCTCGAGTCCACAGGCCATAATCTGATTCCCCATCTCCGCCGGATACACCCATATTGCCGGTATCAATCAAATACAGATGTGTAAGTCTGTCCATTATGCTACCTGCAACATTTGCCATATCAGAAAAGGCAACTATAGTGGACTGAAGAAGTCAGACAGTAAAATCAATAGTTTTGTTTCGCAAAAGATATAAAATTAAAAGAAACATAATTTAAATATATGACAAAAAAGCATATTAAAAATTTCAGTGCAGAATATAAAACTAAAGTAGTGTTGGAATTACTAGAATCGGAGGTAACTATATCTCAATTATCAAAGAAATATGAAATTACTCCAAAGACTATTCAAAATTGGAAGAAGCATTTTTTAAGTAATGCATCAATGGCTTTTGAGCCGGCAAAAGTAGTCAGTGAGTACAAAACAGAAATTGAGGAGTTAAAATCTCAAAATGATGAATTAGCAAAAGCTCTGGGGAAGGCTACAATAGAGAGGGACTGGGCGTTGGGAAAGCTAAACGGCTTGGATATAGCAAATAAACGAGATCTTGTCGATTCCAAGCTGAAAGAATTATCAATGGCAAGACAATGCGAATTATTGAAGATAAATAGATCTATGCTTTATTATCAGCCCCAAATAATGAGCTTATACAACAAAAAGATTATGGATAGAATAGATGAAATATATACAGATAATCCAGAGTATGGTTATCGTTTTATTTATAAATCTTTATTAGAGGAAGGATTAAATATTGGTAGAGATCGTACTCTCAAATACATGGGTATTATGGGTATAGAGGCTATTTATCCAAAGAAAAAGAAATCTATCTCTATGCAGAATAAAGATCATAAGATATATCCATATCTCCTTGAGCCTTATTGGCAAATATATAACGGTAGTCGGTCTGTATACGTACCAAGATCAAATGAAGTATGGAGCGGGGATATAACATACATTAGAACCCCGATAGGCTTTATGTATATGGCAGCAATTATAGATTGGCACAGTAAAGCTATATTGAGTTATAAACTGTCAAATTCAATGGATGCAAGCCTTGTAACGAGTATTTTAGAAGACGCTCTTAGTAAGTACCCACCTCCGCTGATATTCAATAGTGATCAAGGTAGTCAGTATACCGGCTCAGAACATATAAAAATACTCGAGAAATACGGTATACAAATCTCTATGAACGGTAAAGGCAGAAGCATCGATAACATTGTTATGGAGAGATTTTTTAAGACTCTAAAATATAATTGTATATTTATAAATGAATTTAACAATATCTCAGAACTTAGGGAGGGGATTAACATATATGTAGATAAATATAATAATAGAAGATTTCATTCTAGTATTGGTTATAAAAAACCTATGGATGTTTATCTCAATGCATTACAAAATGCAGCATGATAATAGGAAACAAAATCTACAAAAATTTGTCTTGATTTTTCAGTCCACTATACAGAAATTGAGGAGTTAAAATCTCAAAATGATGAATTAGCAAAAGCTCTGGGGAAGGCTACAATAGAGAGGGACTGGGCGTTGGGAAAGCTAAACGGCTTGGATATAGCAAATAAACGAGATCTTGTCGATTCCAAGCTGAAAGAATTATCAATGGCAAGACAATGCGAATTATTGAAGATAAATAGATCTATGCTTTATTATCAGCCCCAAATAATGAGCTTATACAACAAAAAGATTATGGATAGAATAGATGAAATATATACAGATAATCCAGAGTATGGTTATCGTTTTATTTATAAATCTTTATTAGAGGAAGGATTAAATATTGGTAGAGATCGTACTCTCAAATACATGGGTATTATGGGTATAGAGGCTATTTATCCAAAGAAAAAGAAATCTATCTCTATGCAGAATAAAGATCATAAGATATATCCATATCTCCTTGAGCCTTATTGGCAAATATATAACGGTAGTCGGTCTGTATACGTACCAAGATCAAATGAAGTATGGAGCGGGGATATAACATACATTAGAACCCCGATAGGCTTTATGTATATGGCAGCAATTATAGATTGGCACAGTAAAGCTATATTGAGTTATAAACTGTCAAATTCAATGGATGCAAGCCTTGTAACGAGTATTTTAGAAGACGCTCTTAGTAAGTACCCACCTCCGCTGATATTCAATAGTGATCAAGGTAGTCAGTATACCGGCTCAGAACATATAAAAATACTCGAGAAATACGGTATACAAATCTCTATGAACGGTAAAGGCAGAAGCATCGATAACATTGTTATGGAGAGATTTTTTAAGACTCTAAAATATAATTGTATATTTATAAATGAATTTAACAATATCTCAGAACTTAGGGAGGGGATTAACATATATGTAGATAAATATAATAATAGAAGATTTCATTCTAGTATTGGTTATAAAAAACCTATGGATGTTTATCTCAATGCATTACAAAATGCAGCATGATAATAGGAAACAAAATCTACAAAAATTTGTCTTGATTTTTCAGTCCACTATATCGATACCAGGCAACAATATCACCAAGAATGGTTATTGCCACCAGATCAGGGTTTCCATCTTCAAGGCAAAACTGTTTGTACCATTTATGAATAATGACATCACCAGGTTTAAAAAACTTACCGCAAGTATCAAAAAGAGAATTCATAACGTCCCTCCTTTATCATCAGATAAAGCATCAATATTTGCGATATTAAGTTTTAAGGTAAGCTCTTTGGAAAATTTACTCTCTGGAATGGCTAAGGTAGGATAAAACAAACGGGTAACCAGACCCAGATTCTGCAAGCGAAAGGACGCTCTTTGCAAGGTAGGTCTTCGAATACAGCATTTATTCCAAAAATACGTAAAGCAGTCTCGAAGTTCAAAATCAGAGTTACTATCTCCCATTCTTTGGGATAAGGATAACAGCTCAGCAAGAATATGGATTCCTACTAAATCAGGCCTACCGCTAGGCAATAAAACCTTTTTATAACACCAATGTGGGATAAAAAGCGAATCTCTTCGGATAATTCTAGGCCTTGACACATATATATTATTGTGCAGGCAGCACTTTTCTGCTATGTTCATATTACCATATTGTTTAGTTAACAATTTAGTGTTACCCCAATGCTTGGCATCAGGGTTTGGTATTATAACCAGTAACTATCTTGTAAGTTTGGCGACTAGGAGATAGTTACTGAAGTTTGGTTTGTGAGCTTGCTTTACAAAATCAAAAATTACCTTTAAAGCTATTTATTTATGTAACAATAATTAATAGATTTTTCTCCGTCAATAATTATTTTATCTTATAGGATAAGATATATTATATTTTTTGATTACAAGATAAAACATAAGCAATCTATTTAATGCAATATCATTATGTACATGTAAGTAAGTCAAAGGGATAGGAGTTATTGTCAAATGTTGTGTATGAAAAAAATTAGGCAACATATTTTTTCTCATTTAAGTTATCGTTACTAATTTCACTTACATGAATTCCATCTATAAATTTTTCCATATTAATAACTTGGGCAATGCGGTTTTTACCTCGTAAAGGTTTCCACCTTTTTTCTGCTTCAAGGAATAATTTATAGGTAGCAGCAATAATAGTATTTCTCGAAAAACAATTCCTAGATTTTCTAGTTCTATGCTTAACCGTAGCAAAGGTAGATTCAATAGGATTAGTTGTCCGCAAATGTATCCAGTGCTCCCCTGGAAAATCGTAAAAAGCTAATAACTCTTTTTCATTTTTCAATAAGCATTCTGTAGCCTTAGGATATTTAGCAGAATAAGCCAAGATAAATTTTTTCCAACTGGATTCAGCTTCTTCTCTAGAACTAGCCATATAAATATTATGTATCATTTGCTTGGCTTTAGCTTGCTGAGATTTTGGTAACTTATTCAAAATATTAGAAGTCTTATGTACCCAACAGCGCTGATGTACCGTAGTAGGATATTCTTCTGTCAGAGCTCCCCAAAAACCAAGTGCTCCATCTCCAACAGCTAAGGCAGGAGAGTGTATCAGACCTCTGCTTTTTATGTCGAGTAATAATCCTTGCCAGCTTTCCTTGCTTTCTCTAAAACCATCATCTATAGCGACCAATTCCTTTTTTCCGTATTCATCAACACCAATTATTACCAAAATACAGTTCTTCTCCGATTCCATTCTTGCCTGTAAATAAATACCATCAACCCAGAAGTAGACATATTTCTTCTTTGTTAAATCTCGTCTTTGCCATAACAAATATTGATCATACCACTCAGATTTTAGCCTGGATATTACATTAGGTGATAAGTTCTTTGGCTTGCTACCCAATATAGGTTCAAAGCTATCAGCAAAATCTGTAGTAGATATTCCCTTTAAATAAAGTAGCGGTAATAGAACATCTATAGTAACCGTACGCCTCATGTATTGCGGAATCAGATTAGAAGAGAATTTTATATCCTCTTTACCTCTATCTCTTACCCGTGGTACTTTTACTGCTACCTCTCCTATACCGGTTTGTATGTTGCGCTCAGGTAAGTAGCCATTGCGGACGACTTGTTTACTCCCATTAGTAAGTAACTTATCTTGGTAGGATGATATAAAATTTTGTACCTCTTCCTCTATAGCTAGTTGCAACATTTTTTGAGCTGACTCCCTTAAAAACTCACTTAATACATCTGTTACTAAATTTTGTGTTGGATTTTTATAATCAATTATATTACTCTTTCTCATGGTGTATTCCTTATTTTATTGTTAATAGGATTTGCAAATTACAATAATAATATTAATTTGCGAATACGCCACCTAATCTTCTATCTCACCTCCATACACAACTTTCCATCATAACTCCAAGGGATAGAGTAGTGTAATGGATAATTTAAAAAGAAAAATTATAGAATATATACAAGAATATAATATTGCGACTTCTGCATTTGAAAAAAAAGCTGGCGTCGGTAATGCAGTTGTTAATAGAATTTTAGATGATACAGTTAAAAATCCCGGTATCGAAACAATATTAAAAATAGCCGATGTACTCAATTGTTCTCTAGATGAACTATTTAATAGAAATCAATCTTTTAAAAAACATATTCTAAATATTGATACTGAACTACCATACAATAATGAACTATTCAGGTCTATATGCCTTTATACTGTTCATTTCATAGAGTTATACCGCATTAATCACCTTACTCTTCAGCAAGTAGGATTAGTTATAGAAGAAATATATAAACATTGTTTAGATAGAAAATTAAGCTTAATCGATACTAAGTTTGCAGACTGGTTCCTAAAAGATCATCTTTTAAATCGTTGTTAGTTATTCTTTAGAAAGCTTTGATACATGGCTTTTGTTCTAAAATGATCAACCCCAAAAATATTCTCGTGTTTACTTAAGTATTCCTTATATATTCCTATATTATTATCCATTAATGCTGAGTTAGCTATTTTAAAATACAGATCGCTGATATGGTCAAGTAACATATTTTGCCCATAACAATTATGGTATATATTCTCTGCTATCTTATATGCTTGCAGTGCTTCTGCTATTTTATTCTGTCTACGATAAATATCACCTTCTACAATTAAAGCAGCAGCTAAATCATAATCAGAAGAATCTGATATATTATCTTTTTTTCTTTCTGGTAAAGCTAGAAAGATTTTTTTGGCTAAACTTATATGCTCTTCTGCTTTTTTGATTTTATCTACATTTAACTCAGCTAATGCAAGCCAAGTCAGGATACGTGCTTGCATTTCATGCGGCTCATCAAAATAACTTTTTGATCTCTTATAAAGTTCTTTAGCTAGTATATAAGCAGATTCATAATCTCCTAGTTTAATTAAAATCTCTACTTTTAGTATATGACCAAGTATAGTAAATTGATCTTGCGGTAAGTTTTCTTGGGATTTAACTAATTTATTTGCATTTTCTAATGCTAGATTATACTCTCCTTCTGCAAGGAAAATCCTTGCGTAAGAATACCATAATAATCCTTTGTAAAATATATCCTGATCTTTTTTAATGAATTCTTCAACTTTCTTTATACTAAGTTTTGCATCATTTATAGCTCCTTTACGGATTCTGCTTTGTGTCAATTGTGAGTATATAGCACATTTTAAATCTGCAAAACCATTAACATTTCTTACTGTTTCAGCAGCTTTTTCATAATCATACTCCGCATTTTTTATATCTCTTGCACTATAAGTTTTATATAATCCTACATTCACTAAATACCATGCATAAGCCACTTTTTGATTATTACTCATGTCATGATATTTAATTTCACCTCTGGTCTCCTTATCGATTAGCCATTCAACAAATTTTTTGCATTTATCATAATCCCTCTTCGTAAGGTAGAAGAACATAAGATTCTTTCTAAGTTCTAAAATGTCATAAAAATTCACGGCATTTTTTTCTGCGTTTTCTAGCATTATTTCTAAATTGCTTTGCAGAGTAGGGTCTTTATGAAACAAAGATAAATAATCTGTAATCTTTTCAGGAAATCCTTGATTAATTGTTTTGACTATATCTTGCATACTATCTCTGATAACCTTATTACTAGCACTTTCCAGAACAGTCTTCTTTATAAAATCATGTACTTCAAAAATTTGATTTTCCTTATAAGTACCTTTATCCTCTATTAAAGCAAACTTACTTAAATCATGCAATATATCTATAACTTTAGAACTATCACTACCAGATAAATTAATTAATAGCTGCTTTGAAAAATCATGGTTATTAATTAATGCTACCTTAAGTAAAAGATTATTAGCAGCACTACTTAGATTATCAAATATCGTTCCTAGCTGTTCTTTAGTCCTTTTTACTTCATCAGTTACAGCAAGTATTTTTTTATATTCCTCAATACTTAAATATCGATTATTTTGTAAGAATAAAGTTCCTCGAATTATAAGAATTGGATAATCCAAAAAAATTTCCGATAATTTTTCTACATCTCTTAATTTATAATTAGGTAGCAGTTTTTCAATAAGTCCTAGTGCCTCTATTCTTTTAAGATTCTTTATCGGTATTATATTAGGTAATCCAGTAGTCTCCTGAGAACAAACAACTATGTGACCATTATGACTATCTTCTAGAAATCTAAGTACCTTATTATTTTCATTAGTTCTTAAATTATCAAATACTAGGATCCACCCTGTTTCATGCCTGAGATAATTCATTACGCTCTCAGAGATATGTTGTATGTCTTCAGAAATAATACAGGTCGAGCTTTTATTACAAATTTTTAAGTTGATCTGTTTGGCTAAGTTTAAAAACTGATAACTAAAATCAAGATTACAATCAAAAAACCATATGATTTTATAATTATCTAAATTTTTTGATAAATATTGCCTGATTATCTGTGTTTTACCTATCCCGGTGAATCCAGTTAAAGATACTACTGAACCAATATTACTTAAATTACGCTCTATACTTTTTAGCTCTTCATTTCTACCAGAAAAATACGGAACAGGTAAAGTTGAATTACTTACCTTAACTGAAGACATAGCTTTATTAGCAGTCAGAAGAACTAACAAAAATACGAATATTAAGTTTTTCCTTTTGTTAAATGAGGTGTTATATCCCATACATTACTATCATTATAGAATTTTTCTTTTTTTAAGCTTTTAATTAACTTTAATTTATTACCAACTCTTTTACCCTGAATATATTCATAACTAAAGCCATTGTCTTCAAACAATTTTATTGTATCTTTTATTGACAGTAACCATTGATTATTTGTCTTGGAATAATGCTGCAAACTATAATTTTCAAATTGCTCTCTTGAAAGATTAAAACCTGAACCTGTCATTTTTATTTTAAATTGTTCTTTATCTTGCTTAACTTTTATCTTTAAGTGAGACCCTTTAGGTAATATAGATAAAAGATTCCAGGTTAGACTAAAGATTAACTGACGTAAAATTTCTTCACCTATATCTATATTAAGACGTTCTGCTTCCATCACCTCATTTTCCACTCTTATAGATATACCTTTAATTTCAGAATCAAGTGCAAAATATTCAATACATTCTGTCAGTAATTGCTTGATATTTACTGTAAGCGTTTCGTTTAAATTGTTTGTCGTGTTTATGATATTAATAGTGTCTCTCTTTAACTTATTCTTTATCATTTTTATCAACCTATTATCTATCTCCTGTTTATGCTGTCTTAGTAACTCAAGTTTTTTATAAGTTACCAATTGTTCTTTTAAAACTTGAGTCTCCTGCATTAATTTTAATGAATAATTATAGAAAAATTTTTTAACTCCTAAAAACAGAAACAATACAAATAGATTTATGAAAAAAAATACAGTAATAAAAAGTAAAGCACCATTAGTAAAGATTTGCCTTATTTGCTTTTCTAAATAAGAATTTTCTATATACATTTTTACTGAAACTTCAAAATTCCCAATAGTGTGATAATCACTCTGCACTGACGAAATGGCAGCATGGCGGTTGTTTTCTATAATATTTAAATTATTAATCATTACAGAATATATTAAAAAATTAGGCAGAAAGTTATCCAAAAAGCTCCTTGCTTCTACCATACTAATACTAATACAAAAACCATGACAAAGTGACAATATCATACCATTTTGTTTATCAAGCAGTATTTGATAAGATTTACTATTATGTTTAGCCATGATTTTCTTGGGATTAGTTATAGATATGATTTTTAGTATAGAAAGTTGAAAATTCATTTTGTTTGCTATATTCTGGTAATCAGCAATTAATTGTTGATTACCAGATTCATAGTTACTTTCAACAATTTCTAATAGATAGTGAAGTTTATTAAGATCATTAATCACATAACAGAATTTTTTCTTGGCTTGGGAAAATACATTTTCATAATCTTTGCTGTTTTGAGTATTCCAATAAAATATAAAAATCCCAGTACATAAAACAGAAACCAATAAGGAGATACTACAGGATATAATTATGACTTTTCTTTGCAACATTCAACTTATCCAAAAAAGCAAGCAATAATTAAGAATAAGTGACTAACGAACATTATAATTGGCTACGACGAATGTTAAAATTACCCATTTTAACCCGTTGTTGAATGAATCTGTACAATTTATATAAAATACCACTCCTTTACCCAAATTTTAAGCGGTATATTCCAATGGTTGTATAGTAAAAACTGCAAACATATTAAATATTTTACATTCTCACTTTTATTTGGTTTTTTGTCGTCATTATTTATTTGATATTATCAAATCTTAACAATTAACGTCTCAAAATTTATCACTTTTCCAATTCCCTCAACAAGGGATCGTAAATCTTTAACTTTTTTAAGATATTAAAACGTTACTTCTTCAAGGATTTATTTACCTTGGAGGAGACACAGATGCCTCATTTATCTATCTTTATAGCAGGATTGGTTATTTAAACCCGACCAATGCTTTATCTACACTTTCAATAAACTGTTTTATTATACCAGCAAATAACATCATAACCAACTCTCTACTATCGTTTTGCCCTTATTTTTAGCATTTCTACAAGGAATAAGAACAATAATTGAGGTAGTATGGAAGATTTGGTATTGCTCTAAATTTAACAATTATTACCATTATTGAATTTTTATAGAACAATCCTGAACAGAAATTTATAGCTAGAGAAATAGCCGAATGGATATATGCACATTATCCGGATCGCTGCTGGCAAAAACAACAAAAATCAAAAGCAACGGCAATTCCCTTAGATAATGATCAAGTCCTGTTCAACAAATAGTTGGAGAAATCGGATCAAAGAGATCGACTTTACAAAAAAAATATCCCAAAATAAAAATCATGGAAGGAAGACCAAGAAAATATTACTTCACGAAATCAACCGATAGTGCAGAAATAGATAAATCAGGATCATACTATTAATTTCATCATTTTTTTTTGGGATATTACAATTATAAATAGCGTTTTATTTCTTCAAGTTGCCCCAGTACGTTTTGTGAATTAAACAGTAAATGTTCCTTCTGTGGAACTTGTCGTTCCAAAAATGACACTACTAAAACACAAAATTCTCTTGGCACTACCACAAATTCATTATCAGTTTTTGATTTTAACCACATTGATAAACTATGGGTAGAAATATCATTACTCATACCCCAGAGAAGTTTGGATATTTCTTCTCGTGAAATAAAACGGTCTTTTATTGCAGTCATTTTTATACCTCCACTTCTCTTAGAGAGAAATAAAGATATAACATATTGGTAATACTTATTTTCTCGAATGATTTGATATTATTTAATATGAAATTGATATTGGTATAATTTTTTGCCCCAAAGATTGTATCTTTACTTAAGGCGGAATTGTTGCTACTATACATATAATTCTCCTGCAAAGGTTGAGTTAATGAACTATTGAGAATATATAGACGTGTCAAAGTATAAGTATTCTCAGTCACAAGACATAAAAACGTTTGAAGCTCCAACTTCAGGCGTTTTTTTATGCCTTGCTTATAGATTAGTATATATGAGAATTTAAAAACTGTCAATATTTTGTATTGATATTTTTAATTTATTTTCTGGGCTTCGTAATGTTTTTGTATTTCTTCAAATTTATTTCTTTTTAATTTAAAAGTATTAAAAACATTCCTTGAATCTTTTACCTCTTCTATTAATTCGTGTTTTATAAAAGTTTCTAAAGCTTTATAAACAACTGGTCTTGAAACTTTAGATAACTTACTCAATTTTAGAATACTTACAATTGCAACATCATCAACCGAAATTAGTAACAGAGTTTTCAATACTTTGCGATGGCTTGGAGTAAACGCTTCATAAGCACTTATGGCTTCAATTAATAATTCTTTATCCTTCATAGAAATTTACAAGAATTTTTTTTTACAATTGGTTTACTTATAATAAATAAACTTTTTTATTACAACTTCAACAAAAATCTTGATTGATCTTATAATTTCAATGGGTTAATCTGTTGCTCTTTTCCACTTTAAGCTTTTTAAACATAAAAAATCTACACTTAGCAAAAATAAACCTTAAACTGCTCTTTATTGACTAGCCTCTCTATAGCGTGGAAATAATTAGTTTCTATCCAATCTTTAGAAAAACTAGTTGCAGCTTTGAGTTTAATCTCTCTCCGTTCTTCATTAATATTTGTTGTAAGCTTTGAAAACCAATTACGGTCAGTTGCTTCACCATAAATCTCTATTAATTTTTCCCTCACCCTACCCCACATTCCTACCGGTAATGGTGATTTTTTTGTTTTATTCTGATCAATCGGCGTTATAGTCGCTTTTGCCGGCATAATTATCTGAAGTTCATGAATATAAACAGATTCGCCATCCGTAATATGATCTTGTCGATAAATGGATCGTATTTCTTGAAGAATTTGCCCTTTTTCCGCAGCAGTTATTTCTACATGAATTGATAAATAAAGGTAAAACGTACTTTCTCTAATATCTGCGGCCTTACATGCCTGAAGCAAATCATAAGCTGTTTTAGGCGCAAGGCGGGATGCTAACCTCTTCTTAAGTAGCCCTTGTGGCAAAGTTTGGCAGCTTTCTTCTATTTTACTTAAGTATTTTTCCCTTTCTTTATTTTCTATTTCCTCAAGGTTTAAGTTATTTCTGATTTTAAAACTATTATTATTGATTTTTACCGCATCCCTCTTTTCGTAATTCAGGGCTTTGGCCATATAGTTCATGAAAGCCTTCCTACTTTTGAAGAAGCGATCTGTCAGGCGTTTTGACATATCAAGCAATATTTCATTCATGCTATTTAATGAAAATTCTCTTCCTGATAATGATTGTAATTTATAACAATCATCTTTGTTTAATGGGTAAAAGTCTTTTAATTCTTTAATTTCATTACGATTAAACCGAATAACCTTTTTTATCGGATTTTCTTCTCCAAAAGAATTTTTATAAAAATTAGATTCGCTTGCAATAGATCTATTTTTAAATATATTATTCTTATTCTGATCATCTATTATATGATCTCCTCTAAAATGAGGAGATCTCCCCTCTTTTTTAGGCACAGAAAAATCAGGTTTGACGGGATTGTTGATAGTTTTTAGCTCGGTAAATTTTTTATTATCTGCATAAGAACTTAAAAACTGAGGACTTAAGTGAATGAATAGCCTGTTGTTATAAGTCTGGCCTCTTAACTTAACATTGCGGAATTCTCTGGTACAAATACCCATTTGTTCTAGTTTGACAAAAATTCTCCGAAGTTTTTCCCGATTAAACCCGAATTTTTTCTCGAAATGTTCATAAGAAGTTTGCCAGGCATCCCCAAGAAACTTATTTACATAAGTAATATCACCTGTTTGGTTATCTTTTACCTTTTTGGGACGATACCAATAAACAATTTCCGCAAGAACAGAAATTAAGGAAAGATCAGGCCTGCCACGACTGTTGGTAAATTTCTTGTACCAATCATGAGGCGTAATGTTCCCAGTTAATATAGGGTGATGAATAATTTTGTATTGCTTGTGTGCAACATTAGTAGCGAAAGTAGATTTACGTCCCATAATTACTCCTTATTTACGGAGTAAAACCTTGACTTTTAATCTCATTATGCCTATTATGAATAGTACTTATTTCTATTATTAGATAATGCTTGCAGGCTTATTTAATTTATAATAGGAAACATGGGGTTAAGCTTTTCTAGGTTTAACTCCTTTTTTATTATTTTTACTTGTTTTTCTTTATCATTGCTATTTTTTCCATAATTGCACTTGTAATCCAACTTGAGCGATCCTGTTTTGTTTCTTCTCTATAAGTATCTAATTCAATCAATAACCTTTCTGGGATGTTAATTGATATTTTAGTTTTTCCATCTGGGATGTTTGTTTTAGCCATAAGTTGCTATCTCTTTATACTTTACCGTTGATATGTACGCTAAAACACCGTATTGTTTAATACATATAGTAAATATAATACGAAATCAATACGTATTATTTAAAAACAACAATAAATATTATTTTTTTATCTAAATTGTATTATTTTTGTTTTATTAAAGTAATATATATTAAAAAAAAGAAATATAAGTGTATTACGTAAGTAATACATCTGTAATACATAAGTGATTAAAAAAAACCCTTTTATTCCAAAGAGAAAAGCTGTTTTATGAGGAACTTTTTATATAAGGCAAAAGTTTTTTAAGGTTATTGTCCATATTATCTGAGATATAATTTATTATACCCCTTATAACCTGAGAATCAGAATAACTCATTCTTTCATCACTATTATTAATTTTTGTTGTAATAGTTGATAAACTTATAAAATCAGCTTCTCTTAGTCTAAACGATTTAGTTTTAAACAAAGAAGATTTATTAGGCGATTTGATAAAACCAGTTTTTTCTATATTACTACCTTCTGTAATTTGTGTAAGTGTCTTAGAAAGTTTTGATTCTGATAGCGAATTTAATTTCTTATTAAGCATAATGGATAACCTCTTCTGTAAGGAGGTTAAAGTCTTGAGCACCTTTTGAAGAAGGGTTGAATACTTGTATAGGTAAGCTTGTTATCTGAGCCTGATTAATTGCTTCATTTTTCCTGATTGTCGTTGTAAATGTGTTGTCACTGAGCGATTTTAATTGTTCATGGATGTATCTGTTTGTTTGAGTATTTCTTTGTTCATATAAATTTTTTAAAACAAAAAAATTATATGTTTGACCTTCTTTTATTTCTTTGATTGCCCCAAGTAAGTCAGCCATTCCGTCTAGCGAATATTTACCAAAACTAGTAGGAACAATAATGGAAGTAGCGCAATATATAGCATTAATAGCTAATATCCCTAGGGTTGGTGGGCAATCAAGAATTATATAATCAAAATCATTTATAATTCTGTCAATATGATTTTTAAGAATTTTTTCTCTATAAAGAGCTCCGCTGATTTGCTCTATCACGGTTGCTAGTTTTATATTAGAAGGTATAATATTTAGTGTATCAATAGTTTGTTCTTGAACTATTGCTGGTAACATTATGTCTCTTAAGTTAAGTTTTTTATTTGTAAAAGCGGCAGAGATAGTTTTATCTGCGGGTATTGTAGGACAATAAATACAACTTGAGTGACATTGGGGATCTAAGTCAATAAGAAGAACTTTTTTCTTTTTTAAATGAAGGCCATAAGCAAGGTTTACAGAAATTGTTGATTTTCCTACCCCGCCTTTTTGGTTTATTATAGCAAGAATTTTACAGCTCATAATTTACGTTTGATTTTTTTGTGTTACATTTGTATTACTTTGGTAATGCTAATGTATTATATTAAATACTTTTTTTTACGCAAAGACTATTTTAATTTTAAATAAAAAACAAATCAAAAACAAAATAAATAAGTTAGTTAAGTAATACGAACGTATTACTTAACTAGTACAAATATACTACTGTAGTAATACTTTTTGATGTTTATAATTCAAGGGCTTATCAAAAAAAATATAAAATTTTTATATTTTACATTAGTTAAAGGTTGATCTTACAACCTTCTTAGACATTATATGGGATCTTAATATCAGCTCCTAATCCTTGAAAATCTTTGGTATTTCTAGTTATTAATAAGCTATCTGTGTATTTTGCAGTAGCCCAGATTATAGCATCTGGGATTTTTATTTTATTTTCCTTTCTTATATTAACTGCAATTTCAGCAATTTTGTCATTAAGAGGAATTATATTAAAACCATTCAAAAACTCCTTTATTATTTCTTCATTATCGGTTACCCCAACTAGTATTTCCATTTTTGTAATTATACTGATTTGAGGGGAATGATACTGCTCGATTTCTTTTTTGGCTAACAGATTACCAATTAAATAATCTATCAATATATTAGTATCAAATACAGCTTTCATGAGTCCCACTCATTCCTTAATTTTTGCTGATAGTCCAAACTGTCCAATTTTTTCCTTTTCCAAACCCCAAATGCTAATTCATAACTTTTTTTACTATTACTGTAGCTATTTATGTATTTTGTTAGAGCTTCCCTTATAAGACTTGCTCTTGATACATTTTTCTTTTTTGATACCTGATCTAGAATTTTTACTTGTGAATCAGGTATGTCAACAATAGTTCTCATATTAATACCTATTATACTTGTTATCATTATCTGATATAATATAATATAATCTTAATTCTTTCAAGAAAAACCTACTTATTTCACCGGTCATTCTTCCCATTGCTTTATATATCTTAACTAACGCCAGTTTCGCATTAGAACATACATGAACACTAGTCTTTTCCTAGGATATCATTACTATAGGTAGGGAAATATAATATTTTATTTAGTAATACTTAAGTAATACATCTGTATTTCTTAAGTATTACAGATGTATTATAATATTTTTTATTCTAAGTTCTGATTTTGATATAGAAAATGTGGGTTCAGATTGTTATAGAATCATTTCCTCAAGTGGAGGCATTCTTGCACGCTTTTTAACAGTAGGTAATTCCTAATGTTCGTTAGTCATTAGTCATTAGTCATTAATTGTCAAAGTAAATGCAACAGTAACTCCTTTGTCTTGGTTCTGTTTAGCCCATATCTGACCGTTATGTGCTTCAATAACTTTTTTAGATAAGGCAAGCCCTATACCTCTTCCACCTGCAGGAGTTTTAGTATTTGAACTAACGGTAAATGGTTCAAAAACTTCAAATAGTTCATCTTTTGGAATGCCTATTCCTTCATCTTTTACACTAAAAACAATAGTGTGGTTTTGCTCCGGTTTCAGCTCAATTGTAATTGTTCCCTGCTTACAGTATTGAATAGCATTTACTATGATATTATCGATAGTACGTGAAATGTAGTACTGATCACATAAAGCGGTTAATTCATTATCTATTTGTAAGTTAAACCATAAGTCTTCTTGATCTTTATCCTGAATATACAGTTTTTTACATAGTTCTAACCTTTTATAAACTAAATCAGATAAGTTTACTTGAGACTTATTTAACTGGTAGTTAATATTATTAAGTTTTGATAAATCAATAAGATTATTTACTAAACTGGTTAATCTTTCGGAACTATCAGCAATATCTTTGGTTGCATTACGCCTTTGTTCTTCATTAAATTTATCGTAGTTAGCCCATAAAACCTGTCCGAGACTAGTAATACCGGTAATTGGGGTGCGTGTTTCATGTTCCAGGTTTCGTAAAAGCTCATTTTTAATTTCGTATAGCTTAGTTAGTTCTTTCTTCTGGTCTATTACTTTATGTTCTAAATAATTTGATTTTTGTTCAATTTCTTCTTCATAAGCTTGTTTTGGTCTAAAAAAGATAACAATAGCAGTACCAGCTAGTAAAAAGGTATAGATAATAAGTGAAGTAGAAGCCATATTAATAACAATATTATCTATACCTGTATAGTATTGATAAGCTTTTATACTTGAATAAATACCTACTATCATCATAGTAAGTAATAATTTCCATCGAGTTAATATTGCAGCTACTATTAGGTTGACAATAAATACTACAAACTGCAAATGGCTAAAGTTGCTTAACATTAGAAAAAAGCTACTACAAAAAATCAATAGGAAAAAGATACTTATACTCCAAGCTATTTGTGCAATATTATCTTTTTTTATAGTTGATGGCCAAATAGGATAAGTCGTAAAACACACAGATAATACAAGCATAATCTCATAAAATGGTAATATTGTATCTTTGTTTTGGCCATCGATAACGTTAGATATGGAGTACATAGTAGAGATAGTAGAAATGGTAGAAAAGATACCAAAACTAGTATAAGTTAAATCCCTTTTAGGTGAATTATTCTTACAAAAAACCATTAAATCAAATTCTGTAATAGCTTTTATAAGTTGATGAAATTTATGTTTAGCTATAGTTCCGTTACTACAAGACAATTGGTTATTTTTTTTATTAATCCATCCTCCATTTTGCTTTAATAGATAATGGCTTCCCATAAAGAATATTAAATTAACAATTGTTCCAGGTAGAATACTATCAACCCCAGTAGTATCCATAAAATATATTCGCCATACTATAACACTTACAAAGCCTGCTCCCATACCTATTAAAACTGATTTTGTCGTACTACGAAAACCTAAGATAGCCAATATAAGAGGTACATCAATTATTGGGATATAGAAACTTTGGGTCATAAATACCAGCGGTAACAAATCATAATCAAGTAATGCTAAATATATGGAAATTACCCCAAGTAATACCGAAATAATTTTGGACAAGACTAATTCACTTTTAAATTTTATATTTAGTGGATAACAAAAATCGTGAGTTAATAGAACTGATGAAGCATTTATATTAGAATCAGCTGTAGACATACACATGGCTACTACACCTACCATTATAAAACTTTTAAGTCCTGTATGAGCGTAGTTATTTGTTATGTATTGTACTAAGTCTTTAGGATTAAGATTAGGGTCGATATTGAATAGAAGAAATGCAATCCATGCCATTCCAATTAAAATTAACATTAGTAATATAGCTGAAATACTAAAAGCTTTTTTAACCTGAGAGACACTACGTCCTATGGCCACTCTCTGGAACATAGTTGGGTTCAAATCTGGTATGGAAAAAAGCAGAAACAATAATAATACCGACCAAAATTTAGGATTCGAAAGACCTAAGAACTCTTCATAATTAAATAGAGGGTGTTGAACAGCAGTTACTAGATTAAAGGTAGGAAGACTGCTTAAGTCGTTCCATATAACGATACCCAAAACAGGTATTAATACGCCAAAAGTAAAGAATTGTATCACATCTGTAAAAGTAACTGATCTAATTCCTCCAACGCTAGAGTATAATATCACTACAGATGCAGCTAAAAAAATTGGATAGTTTCCAGATAATCCTAAAAAATCATTTAAAATATAACCGAAAACTTTAAACTGTACTGCTATGAAACCTGCGGAAGCAATAGCTCCTCCTATAGCTGATATAAGTCTTACGTGTTTCCCATATAAATCTCCCATTGCTGAAGCTACAGAAATGCTCCCTAGAAATTCACTCATTTTTGGAACAAAAACATACGCATTTAGGAATAAGCACACTACCATCCCCAAACAACCAATAGTGTAATGTAATCCGGTGGTGTAAACCTCAGCTATCGTTATAAAAAGATAATCCCCGCCAATCCACGTAGCAACTATTGTAGAAACTAAAGCCCCAGTAGAAAAATTTCTGTTTCCTAAAGAGTAATCCTTTATGTTTTTTACTCCTCTTCCATAGTAAAGGCCTACTACAAGATTAAGGGTTAAAAACACAATAAAGACTACTGTATCAATATTAAATTGCATGATTTAACTCCAACATTGTTCTAGTTAAATTATTAGTTAAAATAAGATAATTAGAAATGACAAATTTATATTTTAATATTAACTGGGATTTTTTATGAAAATGAATTATCCCCAAAACTTATATACATTAAAACCTTTGCTCTAACCTATAATCTTTGAGAATAGATTGACATTTGTCAACGTATAAGTTGAACTTTAGTAACAGACTTTTGGTTTTTTAATCTTATATAGGAGTTGATATGATGCTTATTAAGAAATTAACCCTATCAACAAAAGAAATAAAGGTAAACTAAAAATATATATAATTTTTTTACCTGGGAGCTTAGTCTGAATATTTGACGGACTGGAACACTTTTAATTTATTGTTACTATTTTTGTTACGCTGTAGCGTTGGTATAGATTGTACTAAAAAATAGACAGGAACTTGGTCATTCCCTATTTCTAAAAATTTTATCTGATATCTCTTGCCTATCCCTAAACATACTTTTTGAAATACTTGATTGACCGATCCAGCAAACACCGCTCAGCGATATTTCGCTGGAAATGCCATCTGATATAGTAAAACAGTAACATTGTGGCTTTTGTGTATATATTTGATCATTCTTCCATTTTATGTCATAAGCAGTTGAGAATATAATCAAAAAGAGTTTAAAATAAATCCATACACTTGTGTTTTTGATGTGGCCTTACCAAAAACAAGTATATATAAATTACTTTGATAAAATTCCTTACAATTAGTCTCCTCTAAGTGATTTAACCTAGAGGAGTAGCTAAAATATATATGCAAAAAATTAATAATTAAATAAGAATAATATTAACTTTACAACTCTTTCTTAAAATACTAAATTTAAACCTCCTTAATAAAAATAAACTAATTAATTTGTAATGCAGGAAGAATTTGTTAATGTAATACTTGAGATATTAGAGTTATGATGGAAAGTTGTGTATGGAGGTGAGATAGAAGATTAGGTGGCGTATTCGCAAATTAATATTATTATTGTAATTTGCAAATCCTATTAACAATAAAATAAGGAATACACCATGAGAAAGAGTAATATAATTGATTATAAAAATCCAACACAAAATTTAGTAACAGATGTATTAAGTGAGTTTTTAAGGGAGTCAGCTCAAAAAATGTTGCAACTAGCTATAGAGGAAGAGGTACAAAATTTTATATCATCCTACCAAGATAAGTTACTTACTAATGGGAGTAAACAAGTCGTCCGCAATGGCTACTTACCTGAGCGCAACATACAAACCGGTATAGGAGAGGTAGCAGTAAAAGTACCACGGGTAAGAGATAGAGGTAAAGAGGATATAAAATTCTCTTCTAATCTGATTCCGCAATACATGAGGCGTACGGTTACTATAGATGTTCTATTACCGCTACTTTATTTAAAGGGAATATCTACTACAGATTTTGCTGATAGCTTTGAACCTATATTGGGTAGCAAGCCAAAGAACTTATCACCTAATGTAATATCCAGGCTAAAATCTGAGTGGTATGATCAATATTTGTTATGGCAAAGACGAGATTTAACAAAGAAGAAATATGTCTACTTCTGGGTTGATGGTATTTATTTACAGGCAAGAATGGAATCGGAGAAGAACTGTATTTTGGTAATAATTGGTGTTGATGAATACGGAAAAAAGGAATTGGTCGCTATAGATGATGGTTTTAGAGAAAGCAAGGAAAGCTGGCAAGGATTATTACTCGACATAAAAAGCAGAGGTCTGATACACTCTCCTGCCTTAGCTGTTGGAGATGGAGCACTTGGTTTTTGGGGAGCTCTGACAGAAGAATATCCTACTACGGTACATCAGCGCTGTTGGGTACATAAGACTTCTAATATTTTGAATAAGTTACCAAAATCTCAGCAAGCTAAAGCCAAGCAAATGATACATAATATTTATATGGCTAGTTCTAGAGAAGAAGCTGAATCCAGTTGGAAAAAATTTATCTTGGCTTATTCTGCTAAATATCCTAAGGCTACAGAATGCTTATTGAAAAATGAAAAAGAGTTATTAGCTTTTTACGATTTTCCAGGGGAGCACTGGATACATTTGCGGACAACTAATCCTATTGAATCTACCTTTGCTACGGTTAAGCATAGAACTAGAAAATCTAGGAATTGTTTTTCGAGAAATACTATTATTGCTGCTACCTATAAATTATTCCTTGAAGCAGAAAAAAGGTGGAAACCTTTACGAGGTAAAAACCGCATTGCCCAAGTTATTAATATGGAAAAATTTATAGATGGAATTCATGTAAGTGAAATTAGTAACGATAACTTAAATGAGAAAAAATATGTTGCCTAATTTTTTTCATACACAACATTTGACAATAACTCAGGGAAATCCAAAAGGGGGGAAATGGCAAATATCTTGATAAAAGTATTTGCATCTTAAAACTTAAATTCATAAATGTATTCCATAATTAGGCACTGCACATTATATATTATAAGTTGAACTCTAACAACAGTTTTTCATGAATTACCCAACGCCTTAAAGAGCGTTTGGCTTCTTGCTTAATAATATCATAACTAATGAAGAAAAATAACAGAGAACTATACAGCATAACCTAAAAATATTTATTTACTTCATCTTTTATCTTCTGTCTAGTCAATTTGATTTTTGGTGAATCTCCTAATTTTAGCCACAAAATAGCATGCTCGGATAAACCTGCAGAATTCAATTCTTTATTCACGATATTAGTGATTTCTTTTTCAATTTGTTCTTTTTGATTAGAAAAATTGCCTAAACTAAGTGTTTGACCTAATTGATTAAGAGAGTTTTGTATATTAGGTTGGACTACTTTTTTTACAAGTGTTTCTAAGTCTGATTTGTGAGTTATTAGCAATTCCAAAGCTTTATCTTTTGTTAAAGTAATATCAAAAATTAGATCGATGTAAAAAAAATATTCGGATTGCTGTTGACTATTTAGTAAGGTATCCTTATCTGGTCTAATACTTAATTTCCAATTATAAGTTTCCTTTTGAGGAAAAGTATATAAGTTACGTAGTAAATTTTTTGATAACGGAAGAAAGTGATCTCCAGCAGATAATTCCTTGATTTCATTGTGATTGTCTGGATTTCCTACAAAGGTGATTTCTTCTGGTTTTACAGTATAATAACCGGTATTGACGATAGAAACTATGTACCAAGTGGTAATTCCGCACATAACTAGTAATAATAAAAGATTTTGGATTATAATTGTTATACGATCTTTGCTGATTAGTAGCTCTATAAACCCTATAAATAGAATAATAGTCAAAAATATTAATACCATTGATAATATTATTAATAGAGGGGTTGGAAGAAATGAAAAAATAGAAAGTACAAAAACCAGCAACAATATACCACCTAGGGTTTCTGTGTATGATAGTGGTTCTTGAGGTTTTTTGATGTTCTTTGTTTGAGTATTTATGGCTTTCATAATATTACCTATTTGGATTAATTGATTAATTGCGGACGCAAATCAAGAGGGTAAAGTATAAATGCAGTTATCAGGTCACTGATGTTGGTTAGATTTCTCTTATTTTTGCGGCACTTAAAATCACAGTAGTATTTAGTGTAGTATGATGAATTGAATTCCTGATCTTTAGTTCTTAGTTCTAGCTCTGCTAGTTTAAGCGAATTGGTCGGATTTGTATTTGGTTCAAATTTTTTAATAAAATTTTTTGTTCTGTTATCTATTTCATCAGCAAAAAAGGAAATAGAACAGGGCATCTTTTCATTTTTTAAATCGTATTTCATTTTTACTTTTTCAACAAATGAGTTAAAAAATCTGGGGGTAGGGGTAGCCATTTCCATAATCAAAGGTTCTCCTACAATTGCTGCTAGTTCTTTGTTAGGAACAATCTTAATATTCAAATTAATGTTTCCATTTTCAGTAATTATTTTTAAAGGGAACTCAGTATTTTGAGTAGAATTAGGATGAAAGAATATTATGGATTCATGGTTATTAGGTTCTGTCCTGTACTCTTTAAATATTAAACTGGATGGATTTATACTTTCAATGTGGCGAATTTTACCTGATGAGCAGAGTTTGACATAACTTAGGTCATTATCTCCTATTTCAACGTTTACAATTCGGTTTTTTGGGGCATCTTCTAGAGAGCGTGCCAGATTTTGCGGTATTGTATGAGGAATCAAGTATGTAAGGCATAATACAATACAAATCGTAATATAAGCAGAAATCAGACCTAGTATAATGTTCATATAAGTTTCCTGTTTTTTTATATAATTAAAAGGTTGAGCGAGGGTTAAGAAATTACCTTTTCTGATCAATTTGATCTAAATTTAAAATAAAGTTTTTACCATCAGTAACTTTAGGTAAAACACCATCCCATCTTTCAAGGAATTTAAGTTTTATTAACTCAGGAGTAAGAGATTTAGCGAGTTTTTCGTTAGCTTCTGCCTCTGCTTGAGCAGCTATAAGTCTGCTTTTAGCTAATCCTTCACTTGTTGCTATCTGCTTTTTTGCTTCGGCTTCCGCTTCCCTTAACTCGTTTTCTCTTTGTTCTGCTCTCTGTATAGCTTCAATTTTTCTATTTAAAGCTTCTGTGACAATAGATGGAACATCAAAATTGCCAATAATATAAACTTTATGTAAATTAAAACCTATCGGCTTTAATTCCTCATGAAGGATATTTTTGACCTTATAAAAAAATTCTTCCTTTTTCTCCCCGTATAAATCTTCTACCCTCATCTTTGAGGCAACTATATTAATAGCATCCCTTACATTATTTTTTATGAATGTATCTGTGATTTCTTGTATTCCTAGCCTATACTTAGCAAAAAGAATAGGTATTTTCTCCGGTTCTAATGAAAAAGTAATACCTATGTTACTTGATACTTGTAGCCCTTCCTGCGTTTGGAATTTAATATCTTCCCAAGTATGGTTCTGATCAAAAGTAGGAAATTTATACACCTCTTTCCAAGGTGCAATAAAATTAACACCTACTTTTAATGATTTTTCTTCTACGCCTTTGTTTTCTCCAAGTAAATTAACTACTATTCCTATTTGTCCGGGATTAATTCTGTATACTGTAAATAAAACAATAAGAACCAAAAAAATTGCACTTAGTAAAATAGTTAATTGTGTCTTAATACTTAAACTGTCTATAAAATTTATCATTGTTCCTTCTGTTTTATTTATTTTATAATTTGCATCCTTGTGGGTCTGAGCTTTATTTTGCTCATCTTTTCTATGGATTTTTACTTCTTTCGTCTCTGAATCTTTTTTCATATAAATACTCTATTTATTTTTATATTATATATATAATATACACTAAACTTAGTATAACATCAATATATATTATATATAACGTCAATATATAATATATATAATTATCTATTATATTCTATAATTATTTATATAGTCTTAGAATAAGATATATATATTTAATATTTACACTGATAAAAAATAGTTTATTATTAATAAGTATAAATAATTAAAATTTAAGGTTATGGCTAATCTAAAAAATACGTTGATCTCGTTAGATGAAGACTTATTACAGAAAATCGCAGAAGAAGCAGCAGAGAATAAAAGGACTAAGAAAGCTCAAGCAGAGTACATAATTGAACAATATTATAAGAACAAGGAAGGTAAGGGAAAAGAAAGTTAAATATGACTTATTCATTTGATTTAATATGTTTATGCTATTTTTGTTGTGCGCCAGG
Organism: Candidatus Megaera polyxenophila; assembly: GCA_037101405.1. Taxonomy (NCBI): domain Bacteria; kingdom Pseudomonadati; phylum Pseudomonadota; class Alphaproteobacteria; order Rickettsiales; family Rickettsiaceae; genus Candidatus Megaera; species Candidatus Megaera polyxenophila. The sequence goes on from AP017965.1 coordinate 184,696, forward strand.
TATACTAGTCCACCCCTGCGCCAGATGAGAAGTCCACTATATACTAACTTTTTTGTATCATATTGTCATCCTCCATTTTAAATTTTGGCGTAAAGTTTTTTCGGTAAGAATCACCCTCTAATACTACTCTATACGAATTATTAACTATTCTATCCAAAGCAGCGTTAGCCATAACAGGATCAAAAAATATTTCCGCCCATGTTTCAATTTTCCTATTTGTGGTAATGATCAGACTAGCATTTATATGCACGGCCGCTATTAAATCATATAAATCAGATGATTGTTCCGCTGATAAGGTTTTTAGGCCAAAATCATCTAAGATCAATAAATCAACTTTTGTATAACGCTTAAAAATAGCGTCATAAGTAAAATCAGCTCTAGAACGGTAAAATTCGTTAAGCAACTCGTTGCTCCTTATAAACTTTACCTTTTTATTACGTTGGCAAGCCAACATTCCAAGAGCTTGAGATAAGTGCGTTTTACCGGTACCTACCGGTCCCATAATAATTACGTGATTCTTTTCCTTAATAAATTTTGCTGTCATTAAATCATTAATTGCATGTCTAATTTTCAGTGAATAACGTTTTAAATCAAAGCCTTCAAATGTTTTTGTTTCTTCAAATTTTGCTTGGGTAACTCTTCTCTGTAGAGAGCTTTGGTTTCTATTATCCAACTCGTCCTGGAATAACATTAAAAGTAATTCTTCGTATGACATTGTTGCATCCCTTGCTTGTCTTAATCTACTCTCCAAGCTATCGGATATACCTAATAACCTTAGTTGCTGTACTAAATTATCAAGTTGCAAGTTATGCATAATTGACCTCCATATCAGAACTATATTCTTTAGGATCTCTAATATAAGCATTAGCCGTAATATTCTTTACTTTACCGCCTTCAATATTAGGAATAGAGTACTGATCCAGTTTATTTTTTAAAATATTGGATATAGCCTCATAAGTATAATTATCATAAGACACAGCTCGCAAACATGCAGCTTCTAGTCTGTCATTACCGTATGTCTGGGATAATCTTAAAATACCTTGAACTTTACGTACAGATATTCTACCGCCTGATGCAAGAATTCTACTTATTACCTGGTGTGTAGAATTACCTATATCTTTAGCACAACTTAAACATTTCTCTGGGTTATTCTCTAAATAATATAAAGCAGATTTTGGGTAATCTTTTTCGTCGGTAATCCATTGACCTTTATTATAATTCCTCGGATGGGTTTTTATGATTTGATGTTTATAGTAAGCCGTAACAGCCTTTATCCCCACTCGAACACTAACTTCTTCTCCTATATATTTTGTCGGTACCGAATAAAAATTACCTTTGACTACAAAATGGTGATCTTTTTGTACCCTGCATCTAGTCCAAATCGGCATATCAAAAATACCTGAAGGTATAGGAAGTAAACATTCCTTTTCTTCCAATAAAAATGTATCAATTGGCTTCGATCCTGTTGTAGTACATACTCTATGTGATATTTCATTTTTACACCACTTGATAGCTTCAATATTCGCCTCTATAATATTGCTATATGATTTACCGGCTATAAGTTGCTCTCTAACTATCCTAATAGAGCGTTCCACTTTGCCTTTATGCTCCGGCTTAAAAACTTTAGTCGGGTCTATTGTAAAACCATAAAACCTTGATAATTCTGAATAAGTCTCATTTAAAGTAGGGTCATAAATATCAGGTTTAATGACCCCGGCTTTTAAATTATCCAATATTACCCTACTCGGTACACCACCAAAAAAGTTGAAAGCATTTACATGGAGCTGAGCCCAACTAACCTGGTCCTGTGAAAAAGCAAACTCTACGTAACGATAACGACTATGGGACAGCGTCATTACAAAAGCATAAAGTTTTCTATTTTTACCATTAACATCCTGCATCTTGCCAATATAACCAAAATCTACCTGAGCTTCTTGACCTGGTTCAGTCTTTATATGAATAGTATTCTTGGGTAGCTTAGGAAAAGCTTTTTGAATATATCGGTTAATACTCCGATTACTTACTTTGACGCCTTCTGCTAATAGTAAACGCCGAATTTGGGTGTGGGTTATACTTCTTTGTTTTAGCCAGTTCCCTATTGCCTCATTATATTCTGCAAGAATTATCATTGCAGATGCTCTATGTATAGGTTCGTTCTTATATAATTTTTCTTCAACCTTGATCGCTATCCTGTTTAATTCAGAGTCACTAGCTAAAATACTGAGATTTTCTTGTTTTGCTAACTCAATATATTTTCTTATTGTATCCCTGGATAGATCAAATGATCTAGCTATCTGTCTTTGGCTATTACCTTTGATGTGCTGGTACAGCACTTCTCTAATTGTTGACATACTATATTTCCTCATTCAATTTAATTTAAACTCTAATTTAATTAACAATAAGTTATTAAATTAGCATTGTTTTCTTCTTTTGAAAGTGGACTTCTCACCTGGCGCAGGGGTGGACTAGTATGCTTGGCGCAGTTCCTTTTTTAGTGGCCTAAAATACCTGGCGCACAACAGTATCATAATGCAGCAGGTTTACCATTCCTATACCAGGAATAACATCATGTACAGCGCCAGAATATTGATAATGCACAAGCTCGATCTTTTTGCTATATTGCTTCGATATCAAAGTATCATCACCTACCAATAAACAAGGAGAGTCCTGATCAATATATTTCGATACCTCTTTATAAATCTCACTAGGGCGGAAATTCTGGCTATTTAACCACCGACTTGCACTATCATGGGATAGCTTAACAGGACTTACTTCCGATAAAGCTTTGCCGCTATATCTTATGCTACTTGCTTGTAAAAATGATTTGTATAAGTCCTTGTTACACTTTGATTTTCCCATTCCTTACTAAAAATATTTTTTCTCTAATTTAACATATTTTCTCCCAAGTGCGAAACTCCTGTATCTTAAATGTTAATTAATAGTTGCGATGCAATAAAAAATTATTTAAGATTCTAAAAAAGCACCTAATTATAAGCATCCGGCAATGAAGAAACCAGCAATAGTTAGCTTAAGTTCAGCACAGCGACAAGAAGTTGTAAATACCCTAGATGAGATACTAAAAGAAAATAATTATCGTTACAAAGATTTAGTATAAGGTGGCCCAATTTGTCTAGACTAAAAATCAGAAATTATGAGATATAATTTGCGTTATAATTTTAGCCAATAATTTTTGTTAAATACACCTGTTCTGGAGTTAAATATTCCAAGGATTGGTGCATCCTTTTACTATTATAAAAAGTTATGTAATCTGTTATAGCATTTTTTACCTCCTTGACAGTATTTAAAATTATCAAATATATTTTTTCTTGTTTTAATGAACGCCAAAATCTTTCAATAAATACATTATCTAAAGCCCTACCTTTACCGTCCATGCTAATCTTGATTTCACGTTTAACAAGTTCGTGGATGAAATTTTTTGACGTAAATTGAGAACCTTGATCGGTATTAAAAACCTCAGGTTGACCGTGCTTTTCTAGGGCTTCTTCTAGTGCGTCGATGCAAAAATCACTTTCTAAGCTAATTGAAACCTTCCAGCTCAGAATATAACGGCTAAACCAATCAATAATGGCTACTAGATATACAAATCCTTGTGCCATTCTAATATAAGTTATATCGGTGCTCCATACCTGATTTGTCTTAGTAATTTCAACGCCTTTTAAAAGATAAGGATATACCTTATGAGCTTGGTTGCGCTTGCTTAAATTCATTTTAGGATAAATGGCTTCTATTGCCATTATTCCGTAATAACGACTTACCGCTTTGCGACCGATAACAATTCCAAACGGTACAAGATGCCTGGACATTCTTCTGGCCCCGAAATACGGATGCTCTGTGTAGATTTCATCAATTACTTTCATTATTTCTAAGTCTCTTGTAGTTATTCCTTTTGCCTTGTAATAATAAGTAGATTTATTAATTAAAAGTAGATCGCATTGCCTAGCAATGCTTAGATTTCTACAATTATTATCAATCATACTTTTCCTAGTTTCCAAGTCCAAACAATGTAGATTTTTTTTTCAGCCAGTCACGCTCAACGCTTAACTGTCCTATTTGTTCATATAATTGTTTTATCAAATCTTGATTGTCTGGATCTTTTGTTGCCGGCTTAACTTGAAAACCACTAACTAAATTTTCTATACCTCTTTTTTTCCATGCTTGTATTTGAGTTGCATGAACCCCGTACTTACTGCTTATTTGTGCTATTGTCATTTCAGCTTTTATTGCTTCTATAACAATTTTTGTTTTTTCCGTCGCACTATATTGCTTCGCTTTTTTAGACATATAATTTCCATTCCCTTGTTGTGAAATTATATCTCATTTTGCATTTTTAGCAGTCCAGTTTTTGGGTACCATTATAGTATTAGAGACGTTAGACTTTGTTAAAGTCCTAATGGAAGAGTTAAAGTCTGGAAAAATTAGTACCAATCAATTAAAACAGATATTATTGAGCCTGGATCAGGAGGCGCTAAAAAAGCTGTCGGAGATTCATTAGAACCGCAAAATGAATCTCATGGTAATGGTGCTTGCGGTAACGGTAGTAATACTGATTCAGATTCTAAAGTAATAGATATTGCATCACATCAAAGAAAGAGAGCAAGTAGGACTGGTAAAGGCCGATATGGTTTTGATAATTATCCGGATGACCCTATTAATAATATAGAGATTGAAGGTATAGGAGTTGGCGATATATGCGGATCTTGTCATAAAGGAAAGCTTTACGATGGTCAGGCACGTAAGTTATTACAATTCAGCGGTAATTCTCCGGTAAATGTCGAACGATACCAGAAGTCAGTATTACGCTGCAATACTTGTGGTTTAGAGTTTATGAATCATCAATCATTAGATAAATGGACTCATAGTGCAAGAAGTTCAATTATACTGCAGAGAGTTTATGGGATGCCCTTTCATAGATTATCAAAATTACAGTCCCTATATAATGCACCTATAGCTGAAAGTACATTATGGATTCAATGTTTAGGAGTATGGGAAGATTGTGGTTATGCTATATATCAGCAGTTATTGGCAGCAGCGAGTGAGAGCAAGATCTTTTATTCAGATGATACCGGGGCAAAAATTCTTGAAGTGATGAAGACTAATAAAACCTTGCCTGAGAAACAGCAGCGCAGTTGTAATACAACTACCATATGTACTAGAACGGCTAGAGGTAAGAATATCATATTATACATGACTGATAATAAGCACTGTGGAGAGAATTTTGTACAGATCATGACCAACAGGGGCAATAAAGATCATTATTTAAAATTAATGGTAGACGCAAGTAGTAAAAATACGCCTAAAGTTGATAAGCAAGAGCTAGATAAGTTAATAATAATAAATTGCTTATTTCATGGCCGGGAAAAATTTGCCGAGATAAAAGATTATTATCCTGAAGAATGCAAATATTTTTTGGATAAAATTAGTTCGATCTACAAAATTGACCATGAATGCCGAAATTATGATTCCAGAAAAAGGCTAAGATATCATAAGAAAAATAGCAGCAAGCATATTAAAAACATATATGATAAGATCAGGTACTTATATGATCAAAAATTAGTGGAGCCTAATAGTGCACTGGGTAAGGCAATGAATTATTGGCTAAACAATAAAACCGGACTGACACGGTTTTTAAAGGTTAAGGGAGCACCTCTAGATAATAATAAATCCGAGCGGGCTTTAAAGAGCATAATATTACAGCGCAAAAATTCTTTGTTTTTCAAGACCAGGAATAGTGCTGCAATATGGAGTGGCTTAAGTAGCATAGTAAGGACATGTGAGGCAAACGGCATAAACGGCTTTGCTTATTTTAACTGGATTCAAACGAACTGGAAGAAAGTACAAAAAGATGCAAGCAGTTACCTACCCTGGAAATACCTGGAGTATCGGAATAATACCGAGTTAGTAGCTGCTTAAAGGTATCCAGTTTTTTGCCAGTTTTGCTGATAAAGGGTCACCATTATTAATTAGAATGTGCAGGGATCGATTACAGATCTGTTGATAGGTTGAACCATTTAGAGGTTGTATTTTATATTTAAATTTACCTTGAGAAAGTCTCTTGGTACAGAGCCAGAATCCTTGACCATCGAACGATAGGACTTTAATAGTGGTTTTACTTTTATTATAAAATAGAAATAAAGCCCCACCCATAGGGTTTATAGTAAGTTTTTGGTTACAAACAGCAATAAGACCATCGATGCCTTTGCGGAAATCAATATGTATGGTTGCAACGAATATGGTTGATTGAGGCGTTAATTGGAGCATAAAAAGGTATTAATAATGCTGGTTGGATCTGAAGTGTGAATAATAAGCCTGATACCATTTGGTTTTATCATCTCGCAAGTGAAGTTTAAGGGTGGCGCAGGGTTGATTAGCTGATTCTTTTGTGGGTGGTTTGGATCAGCGAAATTGAAAGGAATAAAATTAAGTGATTCAGTTCCTGAAGTTTGCTGATTTTTGCTATCAAGTGAGAAATTTTGATCTTTTTGGATATTATAAAGAAAGGATCTACTGACACTTAAGGCGGCGGCAACTTGTGATATTGAATAGAAACTTAATAATTGCCTGGCATGATTTTTTAGATAAATGGGGATAGGAGAAAATTTACTATTTTTTTTATTATCTCGCCAGACTTGGAACTGGTTAGCAACTTCCTCTAGTGTAGTTGTAGCTGAACTCATATTAATGCACCTATATATATTTTAAAAGTACATATTATTTTAATATTTTGCCGTAGTTATGCATTTTTACTAAAGGGACACGAATTACTTTGCACCCCATCACAAATTAAACGTTGGATTATCATAATAGCTTCAAATTATATTCATCGAAAATACACCTGCACCAATCCAAGTAGCTAGAATAATGTCAATGAGCTTATTATCTATTAATGATTATTACTATAGGAAGAGACTATAGTAATAATATTGATGATACTAATTTTGTAATTTGCCAAAGCTTCATATAAACGAAACGGAATATAAGAAATTACTAAAACCACTTTTAGAGCATTTTTTGAATACTGTAGGGCTAACTTTTACTAACAATGTGTAAGAATTATTCTATACATGTATAAATAAAGGGTAACCCAAAAAGCACAACAATTAATAAACCAAATCGCACAAAATAATTGTTTATTTTAGGTCTGATTATAACTTGTTCTTGTGGTACTTTTGACAGTAAGAGAGGAGGACACAGATTTATTTTCTGTAAAAACGACTTGGATTTTAACATTAATCTCGGTAAAATTACTAAAATTCGCTTTGCTAAGGGGCATAAGATATATGGTTAGTAGCCTACTTATAAAATCCCCTCTCGTCTATAAATATATAGTTTCACTAACCAAACAGGACTGTTTTACCATGAACAATAAGGATTTTACAATACCCAAAAATATGCTTTTGAACTGGCTCTATTCAACTGAAAGAAATGTCTCACTGGATGAACTGGGAAAATGGCTTGAAAATAACACAAGCGGACAGTATAAACTTGTTAAAAATAATATAAAGACGGAAGCCGCATGAGTGAAGAATCTACATTAAGTCTTGGCGACAAGTTATCTCCTGAGGTACAAAACAAATTGCGACAATTAGCAGGGACACCCGGTACAACAAAAAGTGAATTACCTAAGGTCGATAATACTAACGTAAAAGCCGGTAATAATAATACCAACAAACCACATAAGCCAAAACTGAATCAAAACGAATCAGAAAAAAAACTCAAAGCAATTGAATTGCATAAACAACAGAAAGAGCAGGCTATTACTTTTTACAAACAGCATTTCTCTTATTTTAGTAAACTATATCCAAATTGTTTTAATGAAACACCCAAACCTCTTGCTATCGGTATTGATAAAGCAATAGTAGCGGGAGAAGCTACAAAACCGGAAGAAGAACGTATAAACCAAAAAGTAGTAAGACGTTTTCTTGCTAAGTATACTCGTAGCGTAGCATATAAAGAAGCCATGCAATCCGCAGGTAGTACTAGAATTAATTTACAAGGCGAAGAAGTTGAAAAAGTCACTCCCGAACACGCTGAAATAGCTAGAAAATCTCTTAAAGAGTGGCAAAATAAAAAAGCTGCAAGAGAAAATAATAAGCAGAAACCTTGGAAATAAGGGAAAAAGCTATCAATTCAGCTAAATACTAACGGTAAATATAAGCTAGTGGACACTGATGATCAGACTTAAAGTGTCTAAATCAGATTTGCAGAAAATTATCTCCTATTATTGATTAACAACTTATGAAAAATAATTATTATAAAACCCCTTAAACACCAATAAAATAATAGAACTTTGAAGAGTTTTATGATACAATGGGAATAGCAAATTCTAATAATAATTATGGAAAAAATATCTCCTCGCGTGGACTTGGCATTTAAGAAAATCTTCGGTGTCGAAGAGAATAAGGATTTACTTATTTCTCTTATAAATTCTATTGTCGGTAAGGAAGATCAAGTAAAAGAGGTTACTTTACTGAATCCTTATAATCCTAAAAACTTTAAACAAGATAAATTATCAATACTAGACGTTAAAGCTACCAATCAGGACGGCAAAAGATTCAATATTGAGATTCAGATCAGTGATGAAGCCGATTATGATAAAAGAGCTCTTTATTACTGGGCAAAATTATATACTGAGCAGTTGAAGGTAGCACAGGATTATTCCGCTTTATCCAAAGCCATAGGTATTCATATACTGAACTTTACTTCTATCCCGCAGGCAAAGAATTATCATAATGTTTTTCATATTACAGAAAAAGAAAACGGTTTTGCCTATTTCAAGGACTTGGAACTACATACTATAGAGCTCAATAAATTTACTAGCGATTCAAGTGAGGAATTAGCCGATATAGTTTCCAAGACCAGAAATGCCCTTGATATGTGGGTTGCTTTTTTGACAAGGCATGACTTACTGAAAGCCGACCATTTACCGAAAGAACTGGATGATGAGAATCTGAAGAAAGCACTACATGTATTGGATGTTCTGAATTTTAGCGAAGAGGAAAGAGAACTTTATGAGGACCACCTCAAATGGCTAAGAATAGAAGCTAATACGTTAAAGAAAGCTACAGAAAAAGCTTTAGCTGAAGGTATCTCCATCGGTAAACAGGAAGGTATCTCCATTGGTGAAGCTAAAGGTATTGAGAAAGGAAAAGCTGAGGGAAAAGCTGAGGGAAAAGCCGAATTAATAAAAATGATGCTTAATCAAGGTAATTCTATTGATACAATTTCTAAAATAACGGGTTTACCTGCTTCAGAAATCCAGAAACTAATTTAATTATTATCAACACATATACTATGAAATACAATAATTACAGCTTTACAAGAGAATCCACGGGCTACCATGATGAGGGTTTGCGAATTTACATGCTCTCTATTTACCGTAATATGTCTATGGCCTTAGCTATTTCGGCGTTAGTAGCATATATAGTAGGTAGTAGCGAGCAGTTGGCAATAATGATATTTTCTACTCCTCTTGTATATGCCGTGATCCTTGCACCGCTAATATACATTTTTTTCTTTAGCCGTAATTTAATGAGTATGAGCAAAGAGCAGGCAATTTTTCATCTTGGCACATTTGCAGCTCTTAACGGATTATCGCTCGGTTCTATATTTCTTGTTTATACAACGGCAAGTATTGCTAAAACATTTTTTATTACCGCCTCTACTTTTGGCGCAATGAGCATATATGGATATAGCACTAGAAAGGATTTAACCAGTTTGGGTTCATTTGCTTATATGGGATTAATAGGTCTGGTTATTGCTAGTTTGATTAATTTGTTTCTGCGTTCTCCCGCTTTAGATTTTGCCGTTTCATTTATCGGGGTTGGAATATTTACCCTATTAACCGCTTGGGATACACAGAAACTTAAATCGATATATTACGGCATGAACGGCTCTACCGCAAGAGCAGGTAACATTGCCGTATACGGTGCGCTGACTTTATATCTTGATTTTATCAATCTCTTTACAATGCTGCTGCACTTTGTAGGCGTAAGAAAAAACGATGATTAATAATAGATGCTATGAATTATAAACTCTCTAAGGTTCTAAAATTAATAGGAGACTTGAGCAAGCAAGAGCTCATGACTCTAAATCAAGCGGTAGTATCGTTAATTAAAACTAAGCAGGATGTTGATTTTGCTAAGGCGTCCGTCTCTTTTAATAAGGGAGATATAGTATCATATACGGATTCAAGCGGAATCAGGATACACGGGGTAATAACTAAAAAGAATCCTAAGACTATACAAGTTACTACCGAAAATAACTATTACGTCAATATTCCGGCTAGCTATTTAACTCTTGAAGAAAAACCTTCATCGAAATTATTAGATTTTAGGAAAAAAGTAGCACCTACACCTGAGGATATGAAAGAGATATTAGAATTTGAATTTAAGAAAAATACCCTTCACTGATTAAAAGGGATTTTGCATACGTTGTATTACGGAAATCCTTATGTCCTTTTGTATAGAAAACAAACTCCACTGGCTCTACATAGATATCAATAGCTATTTTGCTACAATAGAGCAGCAGGTTAATCCCGATTTAAGAAATAAGCCCGTTGCCGTTGTACCTATGTTGTCGGATAGTACTTGCGCTATTGCCGCAAGTTATGAAGCAAAGGTTAAAGGTATTAACACTGGTACAAAAATTTATGTAGCTAAGAAACTTTGCCCTGAACTTGTTTGTATAAAAGCTAAACACGATTTATACGTGGAATATCATCACAAAATATTTAACGAGGTAGATCGATACTTACATGTTGACCATATATTTTCTATAGATGAAGGAGCTTGTCGCTTGACGGGTAAATATTGCTTGGAAGAAGAGGCGGTAGCTATGGCAAGGATTATAAAAAGAGCTATACGCAATAACGTCGGTGATTATATTACCTCGTCCATAGGTATAGCTTCTAACCGCTATTTAGCAAAGATTGCTTCAAATATACAAAAGCCTGATGGATTATCCGTTATTAATCCATCTGAATTACCTGATAAACTATATTCATTAAAGCTCAAATCATTGCCCGGCATAGGCACAAAAACAGAAGCTCGGCTTATTAAAAACGGCATATCTTCTGTAAAACAATTATGCTACCTTGATAGAGCCAGATTGAGAGCTTTATGGGGCAATGTTTGGGGAGAAAAAGTATGGTATCTAATTAGAGGCGCCGATTTACCGCTTGAAGAAACTAAAAAAAGTACAATCGGACACAGTAAGGTTCTAGGGCCGGAAGAACAAGAGGCGCATTATGCTAGGAATATTTTAATATACCTCACGCAAAAAACGGCAAATAGGCTTAGGGACAAGGCGCTGTTTACCACGGGAATATTACTAACGGTAAATTTTAATTCAGGAAAAGTAATTAACGAAAGTAACAAGATTAAGTTATCAAATGATACTAGCGCGCTTCTTAAGCAAATACTAAAGTCTTGGGACAAGATACTCGGAAAGGTTGATAATAGAACGATTAAAGTAAAAAAAATAGGGATTAGTTTTTATAATTTGCAGAGCGAATCAAATCAGTTATCCTTTGATGATCTGCACAAACAGCGCAAAAATCAAAAAATATCGGGAGTAATAGATAGTATTAATAAAAAAATGGGTATCAATACGGTTTCAATAGGGATTAATACAAAAACATACAAATCGGAACAGATAGTTGCATTCGGTCATATTCCCAATACAGGCAATAAAGAGGCTCACCGTTAATTATAGATCACATTATAGAGTATCTTAATAGATAAAATGAGCTTTCTGTCAGAATTTTATTTACACTCTCTGGTATCAAGGTAAAATGTTTTAAGTTTTTACTAATTAAAAAAGAATATTCATGAATAAATCAGAATTCATCACCCATATCGCAGACCAGCACAAATGCACAAAAATAGAAGCTGAGAAAGTAATTGATACATTTACATCTTCAGTAATTGATGCCATAGGACAAGGCAAGGAAATATCCCTTCTTGGCTTCGGTAATTTTACTATTAGTAAAGTTGCAGCAAGAAACGGACGTAATCCTAGAACAGGTACGGCATTGAAGATTGAAGCTTATAATCAACCTAAATTCAAGGTTGGATCAAAACTAAAAGAAGCCTGCAATAAATAACATTAGGTATATTATGGAAACAGGCACTATCAAATGGTTTAATTCAACAAAAAGGATATGGTTTTATCAAAAGCTTAGATATTAATATAAGAAATTTAAAAATATTAATGTATTAATTTGACACGAGTTGCCAAATCATTCAAGGCCATGTGAACATGTTCACAAAAAGTATCTAGGACAGTATGGGGATTTTCAAACTTGTCATTTAGTAAGTTAGCAAGAAGAGCTTCTACTCCCCTTAGTAACATTTCTTGATTACGTAATGGTAGCGGTAGCTCATGAATTCCTTTAAAAAGTGTTGTAGACATTTGTTGTCCTAGGTAATTCATAGCAGTAGCTGGATCATGTGCGCTGATATCTGAAACCGAGTAAGAAATAGAGCCTTTTTCTGATTGCATTTTCGCAATAGACCTCAACCCTCCTAATTTTGAACTAGCTTCAATATCCGCATAGATCATCGTAGACACACCAGGGGAATGTAGTTCCGCAAGGTCTATAGCCGTTGATATAACGCCTTGCAGAAAAAGGGTAACAACCTGATGATAATCCATCTCATATTCCGCATCATTATCTACAAGATCTTTAAGCACAAAAAGTGCCTTGGTCATGACTGCGCTTACTTCTCCACTCGTCTTTGAATCTTTTGTCACTGCTGTCCTTTTTTTATTTTAGCTTGGATACCACATATTAACTTATTTAATAGAATTTGCACAGCAAAAATACATTAGCCTAATTTTACAAGGAACATAATGTACTATAGTTATGCATTAATTATTAATAATATTCCTAATACGCATAATAGTTTGCCGGCTTGTATTAAAATTTCTTGCTATTGCAGCTACAGTTTTTCCTTCCTCTAATTGATTTATAACTTCTTGTCTTTGCGACTCTAAAAACACTTTTGGTCGTCCAAGAGTCTTTCCTTGTGACTTAGCTCTAGTAAGCCCAGATTGTGTACGTTCAATTAACAAATTACGTTCAAACTCTGCAACAGCATTAATTACTCCCATAGTCATTTTTCCAGATGAACTGGTAAGATCGACTCCTCCAAGAGCCAAACAATGGACTTTGATTCCAGATTTCTCAAGTTTGGCTACAGTTGCACTTACATCTATAGCATCACGTCCTAGTCTATCAAGCTTGGTAACGACCAAGATATCCTTACTTTCAATTTTATCCAACAGGCGAATAAAGCCCTTACGGCGTGCGGTAGGCATGGAGCCGGATATAGTTTCTGAGATTATACGATGTGGTTCAACTTTAAATCCTGCGTCTTCTATTTCTTTTATTTGATTTTCAGAATTTTGTTCTGTTGTCGAAACTCTAACGTAAGGCAAAAGTGCGGGACATAACTCGGTATAAAATGTATTGAAAAGGCTGTACTAAATATTAGCTATGTTCTTAATTATGTCAATATAATTTTTGAACAGGTAATTCAAGCCTGTCCAAAAACGATCCTTTTTGAACAGCTATTATTATTTATAAATTCATGAGCATGCAATGGCTCAGTGAAACTTAGATTCTAGTATTTTTTCTTTAACGAATTCTCTCAGATTATCTACCGCATCAAATGAATTAAAACGCTCATCACCTTTATATCGCCTTCTTGCTACCGCCTCCTTTATTGCAGCTCTAAACCCTAGCATATCCATCATCTCCTTATGACTCATTCTTTTGTAATGAAGTGCAATTTTTTCAGCATCTGGATAATTGTCTATTTCCTGTTGCCTCAATAATAAGATTTTTTTATCAAATTCCTCCAGTTTCCTGTTCTCTATTCTCTCTTCAGAACCTTCGTCAGGATCTAAAATTTTTTTTACTACATTTATTAGCTCAGCATTATAATCAGAGATACTAATATTATTAAATAATTCATCATAATTTACATTAAACCATTGATAATACTCTTCCTCATTCCTTGCTGCCGTTGCTTTATTATAATTTGCCATTGCCATAATTTCTATGATATTGGACGGAATAATGGATTTTACCAAAAAATCTACCATTCCTACGCCTCTCCTTAAAGATTTCGTATCTATGCGTAACTCAGAATTACCTACTATATATCCATCAGCTAAAGCTATAGGGTATAGTTCTTTTGGTACTTCCTGATAAGGTATAGCTAAATCAATTTTTTTTGCTTCTTTATGATAAGATATTACAAAGTGATTCTCGGCTTCCTGTGAAAACAAAACGCATTTTAGTTTTTTTAGAGCTTTTATTAAAGCTTTTTTATTATGGAGCTTGTAATACAACCTTACAGGCATAAACAACTCTTCTGTAGAGGTCATTATTAATTTTGGTTCTTCAATGCTTTTTCTAAAAATATTAAACATATATTAACGGCTAATTTTTTATGAGATAAAATGGCTCTGAACAGAATAGTAGCTTATATTTATTCTTAAGAAAATTGTTTGTTACAAAAACCGGTACGAAAAACCATAATTTATTATTTTCCACATGATATTAGAAGGAGACATATTTTCCGTGTATATTTTATCTCCCTTTATAATCCGATTCTTCTTTACTTACCCTACCCTATCAAAAAACACTTGTTTGTCGGATAAGCAATTACTGTATAGATATCTTATATAACTATTATATATCCATTATATAATAGTTATATTTTTTTATCTATATATTCTGCAACCACTCTTACTATAAAACTAGATCTGTTACCTTCTGTTGGGTGATTTTTTAAATACTGGTTTAGTTTTTTATAAAATGAATCTGACATAGAAATCATTCTGCCTTTAAATTTATCTTTTATATTTTGGTCTTCCAGATAATCTATATCTTTTAATTTATTGCTGATAAATGTTTGTTCTATATCAGACATTTTATTTGGATTGGGTATAAATCTTTTTTGTGATGACATATATTTGCTTATATAAATTGTTTAATATATATAATTATTATATAATAGCTATACAATAATTATACACTAGTTATATAATGCTGTTTTATTATACAAAGTATTTCGTTAGCACAATCTTCTATTTCTTTTGAAGCCTTTTCATCTTGAGGAGAACATTCTATAACCCCCTTACCGCTTTTTATTGAATGTTTAAACGCAACTCTCTCTTTGATTATGCATTTTAAAATATAATCTGGATTAATGTTGTTGCTATTAATAAAATTTAATGCATCTTCTACAGCTAGGCTTGAATGGATACTAGGCACTTTATTGAATAATAATAATAATGGAATTCTTCTATTTTGTATTTCCCTTAATTTCTTTAATATATTTATTAAAGATTCTATTTCCCATAAATCAACTGCAGAAGTAGAGCAAGCTGTAATAACCACATCACTTCTTAGTAGTGCACTTCTCATATTCGAATCATCTACACCAGGGCTATCAATTAAAACAAAGTATCCTTGTTGTTTTTTATCATTTGCTATTTCAAGGAGTGCTTCTCCTCTCACACCAGCAACAAAAAGTTTGTTAATTTTTTCCCCACTATCTATCATATATTCTCGAACTTTAGACCACTTACTTATCGTGCCCTGAGAATCAGCATCTAATAAAGCTACTTTTTTACCTTGATTTAATAAGACAGTAGCCAAGTTTAAAACAAAGGTTGATTTACCAACTCCTCCTTTTGTACTCGCAACAGTTATTATGTACATACTTTCTTATGTTATCTAATTATAATATATCTATTGTATAACAGTTATATAATATTTATACAACTATTATTTATTCTTTATATTTTCATAAGCTAAGATTATACTTCACATATTATGTAACTTTCTAATCGGTATTAAGTTACACAACAGAAGTAGTTTTATTCTACACATATAGCTTGACACAAACTATTAATTAAATTACTTATTATAAATAACGAAATAAACCTAATTCTAAAATTGATAAAACTAGGTATTACTAAATTAGGGTTTGTTATAAAAATAATAAAGTAATGTTATTATATAAAAATTAAAGGAAGTTATAAATGGCTGTATTAAGGAGTGATGTAAAAAGAGTGACCATTTCCGTCCCGAAATCTTTCTTGCGAGACCTAGACACTCACCTGAAAAACTTTGCTTTAACTGACAGAAGTAAGTGGATTCTTGAAGCGGCGAAAGAAAAAATTGCTCAAGAAAGAATCCTTCTCACTGAAATACAAGATAGAAAAGAACAAAATGAATAATTTTATAAAGACATAGGTGCTAAAACCAAGATTGTGCTTGGAAAATTGACACCTATGCAAAAATTTAGTTTTTATAATAAGAATTAGCTGTAGTGGGCTTTTGTTTCTTATAGACTATAGTTTATAGCATTTTTTGTTTAATATCAAGCATTTCTTAGCTTTTAGCTCCATAAAAGGAGTAAAGA
>AP017966.1 GCA_037101405.1 Candidatus Megaera polyxenophila
ATGGAACTAACAATTAACAATGAATTTTATAATTTAATTCCTCCTTTAAGCCTAGAAGAACTAAACTCTCTAGAAGCTAGCCTTAAGCATGAAGGTTGCCGTGATCCGCTAGTGGTATGGAATAATACCATAATAGACGGACACCATAGGTACGCCATTTGCACTAAGTATGACATAAGCTTCAATGTAATAGAGAAACCAGAGCTAGAAACCGAGCTGGACGTAAAGCTCTGGATGATCAATAACCAGTTTAGCAGAAGGAATTTGCCTACTGAAACAAGGCTAGCACTTGCCTATAAGTTTAAGGAGTTTGAGGCAGAGAAGGCTAAAGAACGAATGCAGTCTACTCAGTTTAAAACATCAGATGATACGGCTAGCCTACCAGTAGGCTACCCTCAAGATAACTCACCAGAACTTGAAAGTACTAAAGGCAAAACTTTAGAAATTATTGCCCAAAAAGCAGGTGTAAGTAGAGCTACCGCCGAGCAATACGATGCTATCCAGCGCAAAGGTACTGACGAACAAAAATCCGAGGTTGCAGAAGGCAAGTCCAGCATTAAGAAGGTCTATACCAAAATACAAAAAGCCGAGCGTCTAGAGAGGAATAAAGCTACAGAGTGGCCAAAAGGTAAGTACCGAGTGATATACGCCGACCCGCCGTGGCAAGTACGGGGATGAGAGAAGCGGCTTTGGTGGAGCTACCGACCACTATAATACAATGACTATGGAGGATCTAAAAGCAATGCCTGTTTCCTCTCTAACTGAAGAAAACGCCGTTTTATTCCTATGGGGTACTGCCCCGTTATTACCAGAAGCAATTGAGCTGATAGAGTCTTGGGGTTTTAAGTACAAAACCAATATTGTCTGGGACAAGGTAAGAGCCAACTTAGGCAATTACACTTCCGTAAGGCATGAGCATTTATTCATCGCTACTAAGGGAAGCGGCGTGCCTGACAATACGACTAGGGTTGACTCAGTACAGGTTGTTGAAAGAGTTGGTCGCCATTCGGAAAAACCCGAAGAATTCAGAAACATAATTGACACGCTATACACTTACGGCAACAAGCTTGAAATGTTTGCTCGGAAGCAAGTAGAGGGTTGGGAGGTATTTGGTAATGAACTTTAATTATAAACAGAATTATCAGATACAACTTGAGGAAGGGCAAAGGTTTCAGGATCATTGTGCATATTGGCTACAAAAGACACTGAATATTGGAATAGTAAATTTTCAGACAAAAGAGTACCAGTACAAGTTCGGTGAAAATATGCAAGGCATCGAGCTTAAGTTTGATAAGGTTTTTCAAACTACCAGTAACTTGTGGATAGAAACTGCTGAAAGACATAACCTTGATACTCCGTATTCGGATAGTGGAATATTTAGGAAAGACAACTCATGGCTGTACTGTATAGGTAATTATGAAGTTATCTACATATTCCAAAAAAGTCTTTTGGTCTTTTTATACCAGACTGGACGTTACCCGCTCATAGAAAACAAATTAATGACATCGAAAGGGTTTTTACTACCTAAGTCCAGTGCTGATAAATATGCGGCAGCAAAAATAGCAACAAAGACTGTAGTTAATGAAACTGCGGAAGGGAAAAGTGATCAAATATCTTACGAAATATAGAGAGTAGAAAATGAACAGGGAAATACAACAGCATATTACCAGTATTTATAATGCGTTAGATGACTTTGATAATACTAGAGATTTGCTTGAGATCCGTTATTGGCTTTTAAGTAGCAATCTCGGTCAGAATGACAATTTTCTGGTGGCAAGGTTCAACATAGAAAAGCAAAAATCTGTAGTTACTAGGCATTTAACTCGGCTATCGGAATCGGTTGACGATCTTGAGATAAGTGTTAACCGATGCAAACAGCTAGTTTTAGTAGAGAGGGAAAAAGACCCTAAATTTGCTAGAGCATATGATAAATATCATAAAAAACTCGGTAGGTAATATATAAGGCGTTTGCCTTAATAATTAGCCGTTAGCAACATCATAACAAAGGTGAAAAAGTACAAGAAAATTAAGATCAGAAAAATGTATGGTAATATAAATTCTAAGGACTCTCTTTCTTCTGCAATGGAGCAGAAGAAAGGCAGAGCCAGCAAAGCCATTAAAAATGACTAGCAATGATGAGATACACAGGAATAACTACAATACCCAACAAGTTTTTAGTTATTTCTTAAATATCATTATAGCATATTTTAAGGGAAATAGAGATTTTTTTTGCTTTATTAACCTAATAAAATAACTAGCAGTCGTTGTTTAGTCACTATTTTAAAGGCTTTTTTTAAATTATTAAAAAAGGTTTATAAACATGACTAATCAAAATAAAGACATATCCGTAAAAAAGGACTTAACTCAAGACAACATACGAACTGAAAAAGTAACAACTAATCAGGTACTAATTAGCTTTGGTAGGAATGTAAGAACCAAAGAAGTCCAAAACAGGGAAATAGATTGGGATGAGTTTATTAACAATTTTATTTTTAAACCAAATGAATATATTGTTAGCTATGATAACCGAAAACGTGATGATAAGACTTTTAAATTTATTTATGATAATAACAAGATAGTTGAATTGGATCATCTGGAGTCTATAAAGCAGCTAATTTCAATAGAGAAAAAAACAAACCTGCCTTATTTTGTCGGCGGTCATTTTGAACCGGCGCAGCGAAATAATAAGAATCTTCAATTTAGGTCATTGCTCGTTTTAGATATAGATAAATATCCAGAAGGGATAGAGCAATTAGAATTAAAACTAGAACAAGAGCTTAAGGAATTTGACTATGTAGCTTATTCTACTGCAAGCCATACCGCTAATATAGCTTGTGTGCGGGTTTTAATAAGGTACAATGAGTATATAGAGCCAAAAGATTACAATAGAATAGTCAGTAATTTTTCTAAAACTTTAAGCTTTCAAGAGTATATCGACCAAGCTTCCAAGACTCCAAGCCAAGGTATGTTATTGCCTGTGGTCATTACAATTACCGGTCAACCTGATTCAGAAGTTGGATATAAATATGAATTTTGGTCAAAAAGAAATGTCGGTAATTTATTTGACCATAAAATCTTTCTTAACCAAGAATCAGGAAGTGAGGACGTAGTTCAAAAAAACTCCGACAAAAAGGTTAGTAATAATAGAATTGATAAAAACAGATTTAAGCCACAAAAAGTAGAACGTATATTAGAATTGTATCCTGTATCAAATTTGAATTATCAAGAGTGGTTAGAAGTGGGGATGGCGCTACATCATTACTACGAAGGAAGCGAGCATGGTTTGGTTGTTTGGGATCACTGGTCTTCAAAAGATGAGCACGAGGATCGTTATAGACCTGAAGTAGTAGCTCGCACCTATTATTCATTTCAGCAAGAAGTGGAAAACCCAATTACGATGCTTACTATACAACAGAGGGTAGCTAAAAATAAAATAGATAATTTCAATAAGAGCGAAAAGATAAAACTAAGAAAAAGTATGGGTGGTTATGATTTTGTTTTAACCGATGATACCCTTTATTTTATGACTAAAAATAAAGAAGGTTTCGGTATAATACAGGAAGTACCCGTAAGAATATCCGACTATATAGAGCTGAAAGGACAGGGTCAAAATAGCGAAGGTCAATATTGTTTTATAATGTCAATCATTGATCGGTATAAGATCAAAAAAGAGATATTTATTCCGTTAGTAGCTAAGAATGACACTTTAAAACAGCATTTACTCGATGCGGGGCTTAACTTCAACCCTGCACACTTTTTTGCTTTAACTGTTTATATTCTAGTTAACAAAACTGACACTAACGTTTCTATGATATATAGGTTAGGTTGGAATGCAGACTTAAGTTGCTACAATTTACCGAGTAAAGAGGGATTACAAACATTTTATAGAAACAGGGAAGAAACAAGGCAATTAAACGTACTCGAATTTAAAATGAAGCAAAATGAAGTGCGGCAACAAAAAGGAGAATTGAAAGAATGGCAAGAGCATATTGCAAGGCTAGCAGAAAATAACTCTAACTTATGTTTTGCTATATATACGGCATTTACTCCTATATTTTTAACACCTTTAAACAGGGACGGCACGATATTACATTTTTTCGGCGAAAGTTCAAAAGGTAAGAGCGTGATGTTAGGAGTTGCAGGTTCAGTTTGGGGGAATTATGGCAAAGGTTATATTCCCTGGAATGGAACAGCTAACGGCATTGAAAATCTTGCGCTACAAAAAAATGATTCACTACTTTGTTTGGATGAACTGACCAACCTAAAAACTCGGGAAGTAATAGAGCAAGTAGCCTATCTCATAATTAACGGGCAAAGTAAAAACAGGGCAGATAGTAGAGGTATCGGTTTTGGTAATAGGACTGCAAAAACATGGAATACCATGGTTTTAAGTAGCGGAGAGCCTAGCTTTGCGGCACATATAGCCAATCTTAGCGGGGAAATAAAAGGAGGTCAGACAGTTAGGTTTATAGATATTCCTGCTGTTATTTCTGCTGAATACGGAGTTTTTGAAGACTTACATGAATTTAAAGAAAACCCCAAGCAGTTCGCAGAATTTTTGCGTGATGCGTGCTTCCAATATAAAGGAACTCCCATCAATGCGTTTCTTGATTATATTTTTATAGAGAATAACTTTGATGACATATTAAAAGAAATAGAGGTTTTAAAAACCGAATGGCTAGGTTTTAACTTGCCGGCTAATGCTTCTTCCCAAGTAGGAAGAGTTGCAGAAGTATTAAGCAGTATTGCAGCGGCAGGAGTTATAGCTATGAAAAGTGCGGTCTTACCTAAAAAATATGGTTTCACTAAGACTGCGGTTTTTGAAGATGTGGCAAAAATATTTAGGCGTTGGTTGAATGAAATTGAAGACTATACGATTCCGTCTGAAGTTAAAGTAATAAAACAGAGGTTAATAAAATTCTGGTTAGAGAACCAAAATAACTTCTATTGCAATGGGCAGGAGGATTGGCAGCGCCCACCTATCCAACATAAATGCGTTGGGATTATGTCAAAAAAACCTGATGGGCAAGAACATAAGTTTTCTATAATAGATCAAACTGTTTTTTATATTTTCTAAAATTTTTTAGAAAACGAAGCATTAAAGGGTTTGAATCTCAATTATTGCAAAAAAATAATCCGAGAAAAAAACTATATCACTCCTTACGTAGAAAAGTACGGCGATGATCAAATAACTTATCGTTCTACGTGGATGGTGCATTATACCAAAACGAATAGCAAAATGAGATGTTATAAACTGAATTTAGAGGCACTAGGTATTACAGAAAGTACGCGGAATGCTCCGGCACAAATTATTCCAATGGCAGTTCCGGCAAATTATGAGGAAGAGGAAAGAACAGCTATTCAAGCCGAGAGCTTGAATTAATTGAAAAATTGTCAAGTTTCCAAATTTTTTTAAAGTTTCCAAACCTTTTAGCATTGGAAACGAGAATTGGAAACCAGAGAATCCATTACATTATATGGCTTTCAAGGTTTTAGTTTCCAAGTTTCCAATTTTTTGTACATATATACCTATATATGACATTGTATGTTTTATTTATGCAGAAAATATATATAAATATAATTTTTAAATACTAAAAAAGTATATGCTTCTCTCTCCCTATATATATAATTCTTCTAAAAATTGGAAACTTGGAAACTTACTTATCTCTATCCTACTTCTCTGCTGGTATTTAGAAGTTTCCAAATTAGTTTCCAATGTTTTTTAGGAAAATAAAAATATCAGCTTGCAAGTCATATATCTTAAAGTGTTGGCGAAGTTTCCAAATTTAGTTTCCAAATTTACATATCGCTCGGCTGGAATTAGCTAAAATAAAAAAACAAAATTCCTCAATGTTAGTTAATTTTCCTCTGAATATTTTTGTATAAAAACCTGCTAAAAAGCTTATATTCTAGCGGTTTTTTAGGCATAAATATTTGTATTTACAGGTAAAAAATGGTATAATTTAATTAATTTTTAGGAGGTTTGTTATGCAATTTGTAAAAGGTAAGTCCGGTAATGTGAAAGGAAGACCTAAAACCACCGATAAGAGCTTAAGTGAAGCTGTACTAAAAGATCGCTTGAAGGCATATAAGTTCGTTCAAAAAGCAATGAAGCATGGAGAGTCTTGGGCGTATGAGTTATATTTTAAAGCTTTGCTTCCAGCTGTAAAAGAAGTTGTTAATCATAATTAAGTAATATAGGTCATATATATGGATCAAGATACAATTGAAATTACCGGTAAAGGCGAAGAAAATAAGGCATTAATGCTCAGATTTGTAAACCGTGGAATGCTTGCTGAAACTTTTGATAGAGAACTTGCTATATTGGAAGAAATAGACAAGTTAAAATGCGAGGAGTCAAACGAAAAGCTAGATAAGTTATTATCCGAGTTTACTGAAGCCGTTAAATTAAGGAAACGCCTTGAAAAGGCGGTATAATAAGTTTTTAGAAGAATCAATAGCATAAAGTAAATATTATGAGTAAAAATATAACACTGGATGAAGCTCAAATAGCTCAAGTAGAGGCATTAGCAGCTTACTTGCCAATAAATAGAATTGCAGGATATTTTGGCTTCTCAGAGACTACCTTTCATGGAATTAAGAAACGTCAACCAGAGGTACTTGAAGCTTATAACAGGGGAGTAGCAAAAGCTTGCAGCTATGTTGGCACAACGCTTATGGGTTTTATTCGGGAAAAAGAAAATACTGCGACTAAACTTAATGCCACAATGTTCTATCTTAGGACAAAAGCCGGTTGGGGCAGTGAAAATAAAAATGATAATGAGTCTGTTTGTTTGACGTTTTCGGGTGAACAAACGCCTGCGGAAATACTTAATATTGGTTTTAAGGCACTTCAGGAAGGTAAAATAGACTTTGCCCAGATGCAGCAGATAGGGAATTTAGCATTAACTAAGATGAATATAGAAAATAACGGCTCTAAGGATGATAAAGCAGTTTACCAGCAAAGAAGTAGAGAGGAAGCTTTGGAATTTGCGGCTAAAATAAAAGAAGCAAGAGAGAATATCAGGTTTTTTAATGAACATAATATAAAATCTGCTGTTAGATAGCTTACTAAAAAAATGTAATGAAAAAAAGTAGGTAGTATAGTCCGTTCCATGTTAGAGAACATTGAAGTAAGTAGTTTCAGTTATGAACTTACAGACGAGCAGAGGCAATGCGTGGAAACGGTACGTCAGGGTAAGGACTTGAAGATAAAGGCATTTGCCGGTAGCGGTAAGACTTCAACTTTGGTGGCAATAGCTAAGGAGCTTTCTGGTAAAGGTTTATACCTTGCTTACAACAAGGCCATTCAAACGGATGCGGCTCGGAAATTCCCCTCGCATGTTGATTGCAAGACGGCTCATAGTATTGCTTATAGGGCAACTGCATATAGAATAAAAGATCGAGTCCGTACCTTAAGTATTTTTGATATTACAAGGTATGTAGATATAAAGCGAATATACAGCTATGAAGAAAATGACATAGCTTTTCTGGTATTAAAACTCTTACGTGTTTTTGTTAATAGCGATAAGAAGGAAATAGACAAGAAGTTTAAATATAGCGGTGTATTAGATGATGTGGCAGGTGAGAGCTTGGAAGAAACAGAGGCTATAAAAGATTACGTTATTGAAAGGGCAGCGGAATATTGGCAAAGATGTACGGAGAGAGGGTCAACTTTACCTATAGAGCATGATTTTTACTTGAAGATGTACCAGTTATCAAATCCTGATTTAAGCAGTGTTTATGATTTTATTCTATTTGATGAGTGTCAGGATGCCAATCCCGTATTACTGGATATCTTACTTAAGCAGAAATGTCAGAAGATTTATGTCGGTGATGAACACCAGCAGATATATTCATGGAGAGGGTCAATTAACAGTTTTGCTAAATTGGGTGGTGAAGTCTGTTATTTAAGCAGGTCATTCCGTTTTGGTAATGAAATAAGCAGGCTTGCAAATATTATCATTGCTGCAAAGAATGAAGCGCAGCTTTTATGCGGCAGTGCAAGCATAGAGAGTAAGCTTGTAGTAAACAAATTAACAGCTCCGTTTACTGTCTTATGTCGTACCAATGCACGGATTATAGAGAAAATACTAGCCTTTCAGAAACATAAGATTCACGTGGTTGGAGGCGTCAGTGAAATATTAAACCTTGCTAAAAGCGGTTATGCACTTTTTACCGGTAGTCCAAACAAGGTAGAACACGTAAAGCTAAAGCACTTTAAATCGTGGAGTGCAATGCTACAATTTAACCATAAGTACCAAGACCCCGATATTACTTTTCTTGCAAAGTTAATAAAAGAACATGGATCGTCTTTTAAGAATATCATTAAGCAGATAGAAGACGCTTGCTATGTGGGAGAGAACGAAGCAGCGGTAACATTATCAACTATTCATAAGTCTAAAGGTAGAGAATGGGACAACGTTGTACTTGAAGATGATTTCATTATTTTTACTAATGAAGTGCCGTTAGAAGAAATCTTGGTCTATGATATAGAGGAGTTGAATTTGATATATGTTGGAGTAACGAGGACAAAGGCTAATCTGTTATTGAGTACTGGAGTAAGCAGTTTTCTTAAGAGGTTGCAAGGGTTTACTGCAAAAAGAATGAATCTTATTCTTGATGCAGAATTAAAAAACTCGGCCGAAGTGTATCAATTTCCTAATCGTAGGATTGTAGCGATTTAAAATTGTCTAAAAACTAAAAAACTGATTTAAGAGAGTTAAAAGAAATTGCAATGTACAAAAAAATATGTTTTAAATTATTTTTAGGGTAAAGAATGTAGTAATAAATCTTATATAAGAAGATGAAGTCAGAAAAATTAAATATTTTAAAATTGGCTAACTATTTATTGATCCAATTAGGGGGAGTAGAAGCTTTTATTTTTCAGGATATAACTTCTGTTAACAGTATACTTATAGAATTAAAAAAATATGCAGAGAATTCTCAAAATATTGTAACTAGTTGGCAAAAATTATTTCAAAGATTTGTTTTGTCTCTTGATGAACAACATTTCCGAAATCTTGTTATCCATTGTCCACTGGAAATAGCTAATAGAGAAGTATCTGAATTACAGTATTTGAACAATATTACTCCTTTTGAACTTGCTGGACTGAGTTGTGAAGAAAAAAAAGGAAGTGATTATATAAGAGATAAAGATGTTATATATTCTCATTGTTGGTATGATTCTGATGATTTTGATGCAAAGTGTTGTCATACTCAAAAAGGAGAAATATGTCCTGTTGTTGTTCCTCCATTGCTATCAAACAGTGGTTATGTTCTTAATCCTCAAAAAATAGAAGTAGATAGGAATAGACTCAATAATGATCACAGAAGTATTATAAGTAGTATTAATGCATATTTTGATCCAAAAAAATTTTCTGAAAAGGCTGATAAACCGATATCTGTAGGTTTTTTAAAACAGCCTAATGAGTTTTCTAAGTGGAACTTACTTATGCAACCTCAAAATCTTCCTATTAAATTTCCGTTTAGTAACTATAGAATCCCACAAGAATTATCACAGTTTATGGAAGCTATTCAGATTGTAGCTAATTACTGGCATAGTATAAATCCTCAATATGCTGATTATTATTATTGTTATTTTAGTGTAGCACAATCAGAAGTGCCACCAGGATGTTTTCAGCGTAGGGGGCATTTACACACTGATGGTTTTCAAAGTCATTGGTTAGATGTCCCTCTTTTTACTGATTTTACTTTTATTGTAAGTGATACAGCCTCAACAGAATTTTATTTACAAGAATTTGATATTTCTAAGTTAGATACAACTGTGCATAATTATTTTAAATATTTTGCACAAAATCTAAAAGTTAGATCTCTTAAATTACGTGAACCTTACGAAATAGTAGGAATGGATGCATATACTTTGCATAAATCAATTAGAAATAGTTATAGTTACCATATTAAACGTACATTCATAAGAATTATGTATTCAGTGATTAGGTGGCCAAGTCAAGGGAATGCATATAATCCAATGTTTGATTATACTTGGCCTATCGTAAAAAGGGATTTATTGCAGCAATTATTATGAAATTAATTCTACCTAGAGTTCCCTTTTATCTTGTCAGACATGGTCAGACGTACCATAATATAAATGGTTTGACCTCTGGTGTTAATGATTGTAGTTTGACTAAGGCAGGTTTTGCACAAGCAAAAGTCGTAAGAGATTTGATACATGAATTGGCGATAGTAAATCCTTGTATTTATTCTAGTCCTCTTAGAAGAGCCAAAAAAACATCAGAAATAATCTCTAATGGTATAATAACTATTAAAATAGTAAAAGATCTAAAAGAAAGAGAATTTGGAGACTGGGAAGGAAAAGAATGGCAGAAGATCTTACAAAAATTAAATGCAGGAATACATCCACCTAACGGAGAAACTACAATAGAGCACATAGAACGTTTTAGAAAAATCTTCAGACACATACTTATACAATCTGCTACAGAAATGGTTACTCCAATTATTGTTGGTCATGGAGGTAGTTTTTACTGTTTTAGCAAGATATATAAACAAAAGTATTATATGTATGTAGATAATTGCCATTTATATTATTTTGAACCAAAGCTTAATGCTATAATCGGAAAAGTTCCTTGGAATATTTGGTATTTGGCTAGTATACAAGAAAAATATGACTTTATTAAAATGAGTAGATGTGAATTTTATTCATAACTAAGTGATAGTTCTCAAAAGAGAATAAGAGTTAACAAGTTTTGTTTAAAGTAAAGATTGAGTAGAAAGTTGTTTTTAATAAAATCTAAATATGTCATTTATGAGGTAATAAATACTTAATAAGTATGAAAAAATTTATAGACTTAAGTAAAATTTTCTTGTTTTCTAGACTTTTTTTAATCTCTTGTATTTTGTTTTCAATAAATGCAGAATCATATGCTAATAGTACAAAAAAGGTGAATATAGAACAACTTAGACCTTCACAAACTAGGATATCTTTAATTGATATTGAAGATAAGATAAATAAAATTAAGATCGGTTATTCAGGTAGAAAGATTCAAGATTCAGTTTACATCTCTCCTCATCCTATAAAAGTCATACAATTTTTAAATAAAAATAACAAATCATATTACCATCTTATTGATGGTCATCATGAAGTTTTAGCTGCAAAGAGATTAGGGGCTAAGAAAATTATGGTTTCTGTTGTTGATAAGGTCAGAAATTTGGATAGTATATTAAAGTATAATCGAAGTTGTTTTCCAGCTGAAGATCTATTAAACTTGAGGTTTTATCTTTGGTCGTATGATTCATTAGGAAAGTTTTATTGGAATCAGAATATGATGTCTTTGGATGAACTTGATAGTAGTGTAAATGATGACATAAACAGGTCGTTTATCGGCAAGACCATGGTAGTTAAATTAGAAGATGGAAGTACAATAGATCCTCAAGGTAAAGCACTTCCTCTTTGGGTCAAAGATTGTAGGCATACTCTTCCGCCATTTGCTGAGTTTATGTTGGCTGATGTTCTTAGATCAAACGGTTTTATAGCTTCTGCAGAAGATTACAAAGACCAAAGTAGGGTTATGCAAGCACACAAAATTTTGTGGGAAGCAAAGCAAGGAGTAGAAAGTTTTAATTTACATAAACACCCATTTAATTGGAGTGGGTTTCAACTAAACTGGCTTTATTTAGTTCATTCAAGTGAATAAATTAAATTCAATAAAAAGTAAAGGTAAAGTGAAGATTAATTATTTTTTAAAGCGGTTAATTTTTTTACAAGTTTTTCTTATAATTTTCTTACAGTTTGCCTATGCAAATGTTAGAGTAAACTGGATGGATCTTCCAGTTGAGAAGCTAGGTAATATCCTATATTTATATGACTCAAAAATTGATATTCTTAATACAAAAATACAAGAGTACCATACTATTCCAAAGAACAATTGGAATGCAGTTCCAAAAAGGGTTAAGTCACTTATTGACATATCTACTTATGCACAAAATTTGTCAGGAAAGATAGAAAATTCTTACCTGAAGAGTGTAATTATAAAACTCAGTCTCATTGCTATTGAGAAGAAAAACTACCTTATTCAATTGTTAGAATTACATAACGGTGGATATAAAAGAGTGTATAATAATCTTTATGATGCTTCTATAATACAAAATAATTATATACCTTTATTCATCAACAATATAATGAGATATAATCACTCGACTCAGGAGCTTTGGGGGGAATATATACTTGAAGCAGTTGATCCATGTCACAGAAGGTTACTAAATTCTTTTTTCTCTGTTTTTAGAAATAAAACGAGTAGTACTAAAGTTTCTGATTTTTTTCTTTGGTTAGAAGATCAACAGGTTTCGGTATTTATTCCAGCGATCAAAATGTTTACAGAGGCAGAATTAGCCCAAAAAAAGGTAATTATTAAGAATGGTAAGTTTTACGATATTTTAGGTAAACGTATAACAACCAATCAAATATTATTAGATGACAAGCCCATTCATGGACCAGTTTTTGACATAGAACACATATTTATTATTGATGAAATTGGTAATATATATCTTTGCTATAGTAGTAGAACAGTTGGTCATACTTCAATGAGTCATTATAAACCGATTATAGGCGCAGGAAAATTGGTTTTAAATAATGGAGAGGTAAAAAAAATAGCTTTCGATAGTGGTCACTATCTTCCCGGAGAAAAAGGAGCTATACAAACTATTAATTTTTTATTAAAAGTTGGTATAAAGTTCAAAAATACGATAAAAATTGAGTATTTTAAAGGAGATAACCGTGTATCTACTGATTTTGCTCAGTTTAAGAAGGAGTATATAGCTAATTAATAATCAAAGTTTCTTATCATCAAGGATTGCTATATTTTCTAACACTTATGGGTGATAACTTATTGTTTTTTAATCAAAAAAACTGTAACAGAATCTCTGTTAGAGATAGATAAACTTTAGACTTTTATAAAATTTGGGCTAATGATGCAGAGATATATACTAAGATCAGCAAATTAATTTATTTTTGAGGTAAAACTTGTGAATACTGTAAGAAAACAAAATACGATGTTACAATTTGGTATTAAGTCTATTATTGGAAATGTAGAAATAATAGAAAGAAAAGGATGGGGACATCCAGATAAATTAGCTGATGATCTGGCTGAAGAATTATCTAGGTCTTATTCACGGTTTACTCTTAAGGAGTGTGGAATTGTTTTACATCACAATTTTGATAAGCTTTGTATATTAGGTGGTAGCTCAAAAGTTTCATATGGATCTTTTAAAATGATTAGTCCAATAAGAATTCTTGTAAACGGTAGAGCCACTACTAAATTTGCAGGAAAAGATTTAGATATCGAAGGTTTAATTAACAAAGGTTGTAGAGAGTTTTTT
The DNA here is from genome assembly GCA_037101405.1 of Candidatus Megaera polyxenophila. NCBI lineage: Bacteria > Pseudomonadati > Pseudomonadota > Alphaproteobacteria > Rickettsiales > Rickettsiaceae > Candidatus Megaera > Candidatus Megaera polyxenophila. The sequence continues at coordinate 13,357 of AP017966.1, forward strand.
AAGGATAGATTACCTATTTTAGATTCAACAAAAGATATATCTATTGTTTTAAACTTAAGTAAAGCAAGTAGTCCTGGACAAGTGTATTCATTAAATAGTGATAAAACAAGACATCATTGGTTTGAACCAAGAGGAGTTGAAGATTTACCAGAACATAAGCATTTATATTCTAATGATACCTCGTTGGGCACTGGTTATGCTCCTTTGAGTCGTGTTGAAAGTATGGTTATAAAATTATCTGATTATTTAAGTTTTAGACCTAGAGAAGGGGCTCCAAGTTGGTTAGGTACTGATGTAAAAGTTATGGCTTATGCATATGGAGATAATGTTGATTTAACTTTATGTGTACCACAAATTTCAAAATATGTTGGAAGTCGTGAAGAATATATATCAAATATTAAATGGCTTAGAGGAAATATTTTAGATTTTTTGACCAAAATTGATAGTAAATTGAAGATAACATTAAATATTAATGCCAGAGATAATTTAGAAAAAGACGAAATATATTTAACGGCTACTGGGTCATCAATTGAATCTGGAGATGAAGGAGTTGTTGGAAGAGGAAATAGGGTTAATGGCCTGATAACTCCTAAGCGTCCGATGAATTTAGAAGGGGCAAATGGTAAAAACCCAGTGTATCACGTAGGTAAAATATATAATATCCTAGCAAGTAATATTGCAGAGGCAATTTATAAGGCAACAGATAGTCCTGTTGTAGTTGACCTGATTAGCAAAACTGGAAATTCTTTGAAAGAGCCATGGAAAATTTTAATTCAATTAGAAAATATGGAGGTTGATCAAGATCAAGTATATAAAATAATTGAAGAGCATTTAAATAAAATACCTGAATTAACAAATAAAATTGTTGTTTCATCAACTAAAAATTTGAGGTTATGTTAATGAATACGGGGATTAATATAGCTATCTTAGACTGTAAAAATTTTAAGTCATTATTGCCAGATCTCTGTAACAAATTGAATGTAAAAAATATTGAGTTGCCTGTACAGTTGTGGCAGAAGTTAAAATTGGAAACAAAATATTTAAATGGTCTAGGCGTTTCTGGTTTAAGTGGTTTGCTTAATGAAACTGATGTTTTTCCTATGTCCATTTTTGTATCTGAAGAATTATTCTTAAAGCAAATTGAAGTGTTACAATCGAAGTTAGATGTAGCTTATAAATTAAAGTGTAAAAATATGTCTTTGGGTATAGATCCATTTATTGATTTTAGTGATTTGAATTATGCTGAAGAACTTTTTATTGATAGGGTAAGATATTTTGCAGAACTAGCTAAAAAAGTAAATGTAGCTATTAATCTAGAGTATATTTCTTATAATGTTGCGCATAATAATGGAAATAAAAAAAACTCTCTTTTTTGTAATTCAATTAATAAAGCTATAGATCTTATCGACAAGATTGCTCTAGATAATGTTAACTTACTGTTAGATTTTTTGCATTGGTATTGTGATGAACATAAACCTGTTTTTGAAGATTTCTTTTCTTATATAGGTTTTGTTCATATCTGTGATCATAAGCAAAAAGATTATAGCAAAATAAATGATTTGGGGAGGGTACTTCCAGGGCAAGGGTGTTTACCTATTACACCTTTTGTAAATTGTTTAAAATATTTTGGGTATCAAGGTCCTGTAACAATTGAAGTTTTTAGAAGTGATAAATATCAACCTTCTGATGTAGAGATTAAAGATGCGGTATTGTACGTTAATAAGTTATGGAGTAAAGCGGTATGAATAGTTTTTTTAAAAAACCAATAATTTTCTTTTTATTGAATATATTATGTGTGGTTAATGTTTTAGGAAAGGATCGTGTGAAAAATTATAAATTACAAGTAGCAGTTAGAGCTCTAGTTGTAAATGAAAATAAGTTGTTATTAGTTAGTAATGAAGGTAATTTTTGGTATACACCTGGAGGTAGATTGAATTCAAATGAAACTCTACCAGAGTGTATTGTAAGAGAGGTAAAAGAAGAAACAGGGATTGATATACAAGCAAAAGAGATAGTTTCAGTATATGATTTTTTTGATAAGAAAGACAATATACATAAGGTAGAAGTTTATTTTACAACTAAAATTAAATCAGATGTGATTCCAAAAAATTGGAAAGATCAAGATGGTCCTATTAAGTTCATTAGGTTTTTCTCGCATGAAGAACTTAAGCATATGAAGAATGTTGCTCCTAGTTTTTTAAAGGATGGTGTGTGGCTTAAAGATAAACCTAAAAAAATTTATGAGGGTTATGAGGTAAAATGAGTAAAATTAACTTAGGAATATTTGGCTGTGGAGGTGCAACTTTTTGTATACATTTACCTGCGTTGCTTAGGTTATCTGATTTTTTTAACATAAAATTAATTTATGATATTGACTCTGAAAGAGCTAACATTATCGCAGGAAAAATAAGTAATAGTAAAGTATGTTCTGACCCGCAACAAATATTTCAAGACAAAACCATAGATATGGTAGTTATTCTCTCTCCTAATCATGAAAGTTTAATTAATTATTCGCTTGATGCAGGAAAGCACGTTTTTACTGAAAAACCTATTTCCTTAGATATAGATTATTCAAAACGTTTAGTTAAGAAGGCAAAAGATTTGAAACTAGTATTAGAAGTTGGTTTAATGAGATCTCATGATAAAGTTATAAAAAGTTTTTTTGATAAAGTTTTGTCTAAAGATGTAGTGTCAGGTTTTTTTTATAAAGCTGATGGCTCTGATCAAATAATTAGAGAGGTAATAATGCCTAGACAGTTAAAAGCTTATAATTTTAGTAAAATTGATCTACCGATAGAACCATCTGGAATAAGTAAAAAGGGATTAGATGTTTTAAAAAAACTGCTATGGTCTGGAATACATTTAATTACTGTAATATGTGATTATTTTGATGATTTAGAGGTAGTTTTTTGTGAGATTAACTATACAGGCAAATCTATGAGCTGTATTTTATCTACTCAGAATAATCAACAGTTTTTACTTAATATCTCTGAAACAAAAGTGTTATCATATAGTGAAAGGATTAGGTTTGTAGGACAAAATTTTATGGGAGAACTTGAATTTACCTCTCCATATTTATCTGATAATTATACCAAAGCAAAGATAGTAAATGATAAGTGCATAGAGACGGCATTTGATCATCAAGGTGATTATAAATCATCTTTTATATCAATGTGGGAGAATATTTTTAAGAACGTTAAATCAGGAAAACAAAGTAAATCAGCAGAGTTGGCATTAAGAGTAGAAAAAATTGCTAGAGCTGCTGCAGAAATATGTTAGAAAAAATTTAGTTATGAAGATAAAATTAGGAGTATTGGGATGTGGCATGATTGGTCGATCATTTATAGAACAAGTGATATTACATAGTTCATTTGAAGTAGTATCTATCTGTTCAAAAACTCAATTGTCAATAAGTAAAGCATTAGAATTAGTTCCAAGTATAAGGGTCCATTTAAAAAAGGAGGATTTTTTTTCTGATGATGAAATTGAAGGAGTCATTGTCTGCACTCCTCATGAGCAACATGCTCAAGATGCCATTTTAGCTTTAAAAAATAATAAACATGTCCTTATTGAAAAACCATTATCAACAAATATTAATGATTTAGATGAATTATTGTATCAATCAATTGCAAGAAGTGAGTTGGTTGTAACGGCACTTCCTCATGGAGACTATGAATATTTGGTAAAAGCAAAAGAAATAATTAATTCAGGTGTTTTAGGCAAAATTACTGCATTTCACTCATATCTAGATGTTCCAGGTCCACCAAGGTCAAATTGGTATTATTCTAAATCAGCTATAGGAGGTGCTTCTTTAGATACTTTGCCATATGCTTTGAACAGGTTCTTCAGTTTGATAGAGCAAGAGCCTAACTTGATTTTAGGTTTTAAGAATCAATTAATTAAACATAGAATTTGTGGAGATGGAAATAAGATAAAGCCAGAGGTCGATGATAATGCTACATTAGTGATGGAGCTTAAATCTGGTCAACAGGCTATCATTCGTTCTAGTTGGAATACTAGTGTTCCACAAGATTTTACCATCGTTCATGGTAGAAGTGGAGTTATGATTATTGATGCTTGGAAAGAATCTATAACCTTAAAAATAAACTCTGAAGTTCAACAAATTGAAGGTTTTCAAAAGGATAAAGATGGTGAATTCAAATTATTCTTAGATAAAAAACATCCAGAAAAGTTAAAATTAGATGTTTTTGCAAATCATATATTAAAAAGCACTAGCAATTTAAGTAATATTATTTATCAAACGGAAATTATTCTAGCTCTTTTGAGTCAGAATGGAATTATTAATCTTAAAAATAATTTATCAAATTCTTGTGCAATCCAGCAGGAGTTACTTATTGGACAGGATTATATATAAATTAATATAGGAATTATTATGAAAGTGGGTCTTATTGGTTGCGGAAGAATAGCATTTGAAGCACATCTTCCAGCATATAAGAAATATAATATTAAAGTAGTTGCAGTTTGCGATTTAGTAGAAGAAAGGGCAAAAAAAGCTGCTGAAGAATTCAATGTTCCTTTTTACTGTACTGATCTTCAAGAGTTGGCTGCTAGGCAAGATGTAGAATTAATAGATATTGCTACAACTCCATTAGGAAGAATTGACTTGTTAAGATCTCTTTATTCTCATGGTAAGCCACTATTAATTCAGAAACCGTTGAGTTATGACTTATCTGAAGCAACTTTGATTTGTAATGAATTAAAATTACATGGAATAAAGGCTGCGGTAAATCATAATGCTCGTTGGGCACCAGTGAGTATAAGAATTAAAGAAATTATAGAAAGTAAGAAATTAGGTGAACTATATCAAGTACATCATATTAATAGATATAATGAAAATTTAAAATCTTGGTACACAGATATTGATAATTACATGTTTCTAGACCATGGATTACATTATTTTGATTTGATAAGGTTATTTGTTAAGAAAAACCCTGTAGAGGTTTCTGCATTACATAGAAAGATTCCTGGTCAAAAAGCAAACTGTCCCCTTACATACTCAGTTAATTTGAAATATGATGATTCTTTTCTTTCATCACTTTATTTTAATAATGCAGTTCCAGCTCCTAACGCATTTGATTGTCAGTGGTTTATTGATGGAACTCATGCATCGGTTAAAGCTACTATTGATAGTATTTCTTTACAAAATGCTTCAGGGTATAATACTCCAATGACTAGATTAGAAGGAGACTGGATTCCAGAAGGTTTTTATGGTTCATATAAGAGTTTTGTAGATTCTATAATTAATAATTATATCCCTCTTCATTCACCAGAAGACCATTTAGAAAGTTTTAAAGTAGCTTATGCTGTTGCTGAATCTGCAAATCATCAAGGTAAATGGATTGAGGTAAAATAAAAATGCAAAAAATTGTCATTATTGGAAATGGTACAAGGGCACACAAATTATATATCCCATTAATAAAGAAACTTCCATTTTTTAAGTTATGGGGGTTATGTGGTGCAAATTACACTAAAACCACTCAAATTTCTAAAGATTTCAATGTTAAGGTCTATGTAGATATAGATGAGGTTTTATCTGATCCTGAAGTTGATGCTGTGATTTCTTGTGTCAATTGGACAAAAAATTCGGATGTTTATCAAAAAATTGCAGTTTCAGACAAGGCATCATTACTAGAGACACCTTTAGGTCATGATTCAGCTTCTATAAAAAAAAGTTATGAGCTTTTAAGAAAAAAAAAATCTTATTTAGATATTTGTGAACAATATCATATGCGACCGATAGAGATTTTAAAAAGACAGCTTATAGAGGCAGGTATATTTGGCAAAATTATTCATACATTTTGTATAGGAGTTGGTCATGAATACCATGGTGCTAGTTTATTAAGGTCGTATTTAGGCTTTCATGATAAAGTTCGTAATGTTTTGAGTATACAAAAAGATATGCCATATTTTGAGCATATTAGTCATAAGAATATATTTTTTCCAGGAGAGCGAATTCAAAATGCAATATTTGAATTTGAATCTGGAGCACTGGGTATATTTCATTGGTCTTGGTTGAATTATTTTTCTGCAGTTAGGGGAGAAAGGAGTTCAGGATTTTATGGTACAAAAGGTAGTGCGATGGGAGAGAATTGTATGGTATTTATAAATTATACTGACTCACCAAAACCAATAGAGTTTCGAAGATATACGAGAGTAGTAGAAGGAATTGAAGTCCTGCAAGAAATCACTGCATGTTTAGATAAAAAAATTGTTGCTCGTTGGGTAAATCCTTTAACAGATATTATTTTAAATGAAGATGAAATTGCAGCTTGTTATTTTTTAATAAATTTAAATAAAGCTAAAAATAACAACAAAATAAAACCTATTTATTCGGTTGATCAAGCTTATGAAGATCACATATTAGTTGAGAAAATGAGTGATGTAATATGAAGAGTTTTTTTTAATTTTATTATATAAGTTACTTTAAGTTTTTTATAGTAATTATCTTACTATTATCATATATGACAATAATAAATTCAGCAATTGCTTTTAATAAATCAGTTCGCATTGGTATTGAGGGGATGCCAGGTACAGGAAAAACTAGTTCTCTTGCTAGCTTAGTTCAATATTTACCAAACTATTGTATTTTTTTACCTGAAATTAATTTACAGAATAATTCCAAATACAACAGAAATAAATCTGTAGATGATGTTTATCATGAGTTCTGGAAAAAACGTTCGGAAGCTATTCTTTCTAGTGGTATAGACCTTTGTTTTATTATGGATAGAACATATTTTTCAAATTTAGCCTATACCTATGCTGTTGGTAGTAATGAGGAGTATGTTATAAAAGCAAATCAAATTAAACGAGATTTTTCAAGTTTAAATTTTGATCTTATAATAGTTTTAATTGCTTCACCTGAAACAGGCTTACAGAGGAGACAAGAAAATAACGATAATCCCCTACACCCTTGGGATAAAATTGATTTTCTATATAGACTGAAAAAGTTTTATGTGGAAGAGTTTCTAAAAATATACAAAGGAAAATATCTTTATATTTACACAGATAATATGACCATAGATGATCTAGAAAAGAAAATTACAACAATTCTATCGTCATATATTAAATTAAATTTTTTTAACACCACTTCAACAATTGAAGACAAGGATTTAATTAAAAATAAAATGCTAACTTTTGCAAGAGATAATCACTTAGGGAGACCATATACAGACGTTGTAAATGTTTTTGGATATCCAACAATTTACTATAGACAACATGCTATACAGAATAATGAAAATAATGAAATTGTTTATTTTGATACATTTCGTTTAAGGCAAATTCTGATTAAAGGTTTATGAATATGGAAAACAATTATAATGATTTAGATTTACAATTTTTAAAAAATAAAATTATATTAATTGCTCAATCAGCAGGGGATATCCTACTTAATTTTTATAATGAGAGTTTAGAATTATTTGAAAAAGTTGATTATAGTTTCTATACATTAGCAGATATAGAGTCTGAAAAATTTATTTTACAACAGTTGATGCAATTAACACCAGAAATTCCAGTGATTTCTGAAGAAGCTGTAGAAAGAGGTATAATCCCTAATATACAAAAAGGCAATTTTTGGCTTGTTGATCCTTTGGATGGTACAGATGGATATATTAAAGGTAATAATGACTTTGTAATAAATATTGCTTTAATTTTAAACTTTTCTCCTGTAATGGGAGTTGTGTATATACCAGTCGCTAAGAAAACTTATGTGGGTATAGCTAGAAAAGAGGCTCACGTGATTGATAGAGACGGAAGCAGTCGCATAATTAAAACCAGCGTTATTTCATCTAATGAAATAAGCCTTTTATTATATCATCCTTTACCTAAAAATGTATATAGAGATAGTTATCTTAAGAAATTTCATTTTACTAAACTAAAAAGAAATAGCGATGCTTGTAGATTTTGTAGAATGGCGGAAGGAGAGTTTGATTTACATGTATGTTTTGAAGGAAGTTATGAATGGGATACAGCCGCTGGTCATGCAATAATTCAAGGGGCTGGTGGGAATATAGTTGGATTAGATAATATTGAGTTAGTATATGGTAAAAAAAATTTTAAAAATCAAGAATTTATAATTCATGGAGAGTTAAAAGGATATAAAATACCATGTTTTTTTGTAAAATAAAGAGTCTGTAATACACGTTTTTATTCAATGGTTAAATTTTTTACAGCAATATTCTGTAGCCTTTTCTTAATAATCTTTATTTTCTTATTAAAGATGCATAAACTTAAAATTAGTTAATAATATATGACGAGTGTAACACAAAATAAACTTAGATTTATCAAGATAAATAATAATTATCTAGGGGTATTATTTATCCTTCTTCATGCCTCATTGGATGTATTATTTTATGCAATATGTAAGTATGATTCTAAAAATAATTATAGTAATAGTGTTATGGAAGAAATAATATTTGTTTTTGCGTACAATTTTAAATCCTTAATTATATTAATTATATTCTTTCTTATAAAGTATTTAATAAATAATAATTTATCCCCTAAAGAAAGACTATCTACTAAAATAGATTCAGCAAATCTAAAAATTTATGCTGTAATGAGCTTTTTTTCTGTAGTTGGTTTCATTATTTTTTTATATGGATTACAAGATATGATGATAGCTAACGCAATGTCTATAAAATATATTGAACAAATTTTATGGGTAATTGTTGGAGTAATTTTACTAAATGAAAGGCTTAGTTCAAAGCAAGTACTTGGAATATTAGTCTCTATATCAGGAGTTGGAATTATTATCATCAGTCATTTAGAGGTAATTGATAAGATAATCACGTACTTTCTTCCAGTGTTTGCAGCCATTTGTTGGACTATTTCTTCTAATTTGGGAAAACACCTCATTAAAAATGAGAAAAATATTTTAGTGCATATGGTATACTATTATATATTTCATGTACTAATACTTTGCTTTTTGTTTGTTATATTTATTTTGTATTCAAATATAAATATAGAAGAAGTACATATCAATCTAGGGTCTTATGAATTTTTAATTCATATTTTATCAATGACATTTTTCTATAAAGCATTAAAAGTTGCTCCGATTAGTTTATTAGCTCCGTTTGTATATGTAAAACTTATTGTCTCTGCTTTATTAGGTTACTTTATTTTTTTAGATATTTATAATTCATTAGAGCTATTTGCATATATATTAATAATATATGGAGGATTAATGGTTTTAAACACTTTAAATTACTCAAAATTTATAGAAACTGAGATAGTAAAGTAGTGCCTAAAAAAACTCCTATTTTAATTATTGGTAACGCTGCTCATGATATATTAATTAATCAGAATGGTGAAATTGTAAAATGTTTAGGTGGAAGTGCACCTTATATAAGTAAGGTATTGTTAGGACTAAACATTCCCTATAATGTAGTTAGCCATGTTGGACATGATTTTAAATATTTATATAACTGTCCTTTTTTTCCTAGTTTTTTTAAGACAAGTAGTACTACAACATTCATTAATTTTAATTCTATTCCTAGAGTACAAAAAGTTATAAAATGTTGTAGACCTATTTTTCCAAAGGAGATAAAATATTTTTCAGATATTGCAGTGGTTTGTAGTATAATCGGCGAGATACCACCAGTAACTATAAGAAAAATACGTTCTAATAGCAAGATTTTAATTGCTGATATTCAAGGTTTTATTAGAAAAAGACAAAAAGATGGTAGCGTAATATTATCACATATAGATGATACATTATACTCAAAATCAATTTTTTTATTCGATTTTATAAAAGTAAGTGAAGAAGAAATTGAGTATATAGATTTAACTAAATTAGTTAGAGGAGGTGTAAAAGTACTTGTAACAAGAGCTGGTAATGGGTGTCATTTGTATTATCAAAATTCTTCTATTTACATTCCAACATTTTCTATAAAACCTCTAGATAGTACTGGAGCAGGCGATTCTTTTTTAGCTGGTTTTGTTGCTGGTTTATATAATAACATATCAATTCAAAATTCAATTGAGTTGGGACATAAATGTGCAAGTATTGCTATTAAATTTATTGGAATTCCTGATAAAGAGCAGTTTATAACGCTTAAATTTGGGTATTATGACAAGTAGAGGCCAAATATCCGACATTAGGGTGATTATTTGGGTAGTTTTTAGGGATTTAAGCAGGAATTTACCTTGTGACTTAGTGAGGAACTCATCGCATAAAGGATACTTTTATGCTAAATTATTTCTAAAAAACTAATCGTATAATAAGTTATGTCCAAAATCAAAGAAATTGAGGATTTTGTAAAATTTTAGCTATATACTATGCAGAAAAATAAAAAACAATTACAACAATTAATATTTAATGCTCCCAAGGCTGAATTGCATATTCATTTAGAAGGATCGATCTCATTAAAGTTTTGGAAAAAACATTTTCCTAAATTGTATCATGAGATACTTTCTTTTCATTCTATAAAAAACAAATCATTACCAATTTTTTTAGAATGTATGGAAAAAATACATAAATCGTTAAGTACTGCTAATTTATATTATTTAGCTTGTTTAGATCTTTTAGATCAACTTATTTTAGAAAATATAAAATATGTTGAAATTACTTGGGGACCAGGAGGGATTTATGAATTTCATCATATAGAACCAGAAGAAGTTTTTAGAGAGATTCTGAGAGCTTTGAATGAAAGAAAAGAATTTATTGAAGCAAAAATTTTAGTAGATATAATTCGAAATCAAAACTTATCAATTGCTCAAAAAATGATTGATTGGATTAGCTTAGAAAATCCTAAGGAAATTGTGGGTATTAATTTTGGAGGAGATGAAGAAAAATATAAAGTTGATAAATTCTTATCTATATTTAGTCAAGCAAAAAGGTTAGGTTTGGGAATTACAATACATGCTGGTGAATCTGTAGATGAAAAAGAATTTATTGAGTCAATACAAAAAGTAAAACCTAATAGAATTGGCCATGCAACTTCACTTTCTTCAAAAGATTTTATTGATCAGATAGTAAATGAAAACTATCATGTTGAAGCATGTCCTACAAGTAATTATATTTTAGGATATTTATCAAAAAAAGCCTTGCATCCATCTTTACTAAACTTGAATATTAGTAGCAGTATTAATACTGATGATAGAACATTTTTTACTCTAACTTTAACTGAAGAATTGTTAGAGTTATTAAATAATAACATTATAAGCATCCGTGATGTGGCTGTAATGCAAAAAAATGCCGTAAAAAATGCTTTTGTTAAGCAAGATTCAAAATTTTTATCAGAAATTGATTTTTTTTGGTGTAGATTCTTGTAGGTTTATTTGATTCTCCTAAAAACCTATCAGCAACATAGGTGCTAAAATTCCCATTAAGGAATTATACGAATAATCTGTTGAATACCTTTAATACACTATGATTTAGATCTTAAAATTGTCTATTTAAAAAAAATGAACATTATTTATTTAATATTAAATATCATAAAATCATCAAGAACAATTTAATAATTCGTATAAATAGTGAATATAATATGTCTTATACGTACCATATTTAAGAATCTACTTGTATTATACGAACTAAACCTATATGCTAACACAATATCCTATTGTTCGTATAATACAAATTGATTATGTTAGGTAAATTATTAAATGATTTTAAAGAAAAGATGATCGCTGAAGATACCAGTGATAATACCATCAAAAATTATGTCTCAGATATCAAAATCTTTTATAAATGGTATCAAGAAATAGGATTTTTAGAAAATATCGATAAAATAACCCATTATCATTTAAACACTTACAAGGATTATTTAATTCATAATCAACGAAAAAAAGCCTCCTCAATCAATAGAAATATCCAGAGTTTAAAAAAATTCTTTCAATTCATGGCTGATAAGAAACTTATCAAGGAGAATCCATCAGAAAAAATAAAATTTTTAAAACAAACAAAAAGAACAAAGCCTAAGGCACTAACCAAAAATGATATTCACAAACTATTATCAGTAACTTCCCATTCATCACATGGAACAAAAAAGCGTAATTATGCCATTATACAACTTTTGTTGCAGACAGGCATTAGAGTCGGAGAGCTAGTTAATCTGGAAATAAGGGATTTAACACTACATGATAGATCAGGAGAAATAAGAATTATTAATGCCAAGGGCGGCAAAGAAAGAACTATACCTTTAAATAGTTCTGCAAGAAAAGCTTTACGTAATTATTTTGGAGGAAAAAATCCGGAAGAAAAAAGAGTAGTATTTTTAAGCAAACAAAATAAAAAAATGACCGTCAGAGCTATACAAAAGGTAATTAATAGTTTAGCAGGTAAAGCAGGTATAGAAAATATGAGTCCACACACTTTAAGACATACTTTTGCTATTAACTACTTAAGGTCTAATCCTGAGTGTCTAGTAGAATTAAGTACACTATTAGGACATGAATCACTTGATACTACTTCTATTTATACAGTAGCTTCAAAAGAAAGATTAGCTAGTACAATAGAAAATGCAGGGTACTATATCAATGAATGATAAAAGTTTTAGTCCATATAAAACTTAGCTTTAATAATATTATCATTTGATATTATGAGTAAGTGTTCATATTATTAAATGATAACAAGAAATTGTAATAAATATGGCAAAAAAGATCAGTATTTTAAATCCAAAAGGCGGTTGCGGGAAAACTACTTTAAGCTCAAATTTGGGATCAAGCTTACTACTAAATGGATATAAAACCTTATTAATAGATACTGATCCACAAGGCACTTTAAGAGATTGGAAATCAATGGATGAAAATGATAGTCAACCTCAAATAATTGTTATTGATAGACCTAATTTACAAAAAGATCTAACTTCAATTGCAATTAATTTTGACTATTTAATTATTGATGGTGCAGCTAAATTACAGGACATGATTACTTTTGCAGTAAAAAACTCTGATGTCGTCCTTATACCAATTCAACCTTCTGCTGCTGATATATGGGCCTGCGAAGCATTAATTCATTTAATAAAAGCAAGGCAAGAGGTAACAGATGGAATACCTAAAGCAGCATTTATAATTAGCAGACAAATCAAAAACTCCAATCTTGCTAGAGATATAGATGAAGCTTTAAAACAATTTTCTTTTCCAGTTTTTAACTCTCGTACTACACAAAGAGTTATTTACGGTGAGGCATTAAGCTCAGGTAAGAGTGTTTTTAATATAGAAAGTAGCGGAGAAGCTGCTTCTGAGATACAAAATATAACAAAAGAATTGCAAAATTTTATTTATGAACAAAAAATTTAATTTAAACGATAGTATCAAAAACAAGAGACATTTTAGCAACAGTGAAAATCCTATATTTGGTCAACTAATGTCTGATGTACAGAAAGATGAAGTAGAATTAGCAAGAATAAATTTTGAAATAGATAAAAGGATAAGACACAAATTTAAATCCAAAGCTAGTGCAGAAGGTAAACAAATGAGAGAGATTTTAGTTAAATTAATTGAAGATTATCTTAATGATTAAATGATAACTTACTCATTTTATCAGTTGATAAAAACTTCAAATTAGTATTTAGCTAAATTACAATTAAAAATATATTAATTAATAAAATTAATTGTTGTTAAATAGAAAAAATGGTAGGATATTTAATTAATATTAAATAATATTATTTATGGATTATTCAGAACCTTGCAAATATTCGATCAGATTAATAGAAAAACTGAAATCACTAGATACTAAGAATATACTGGACTTTGGTTTAATTAATAAAGCTATCTACTGGGCTAAAAAATATCATGGCGACCAAAAAAGGAAAAGCGGCGAGCCGTATTATTCACATCCTCTGGAAGTAGCTTATATGATATCTGAACATAAGCTAAAAACCGATGTAATAGTAGCTAGTATATTACACGATATAATAGAAGATACCGAAGTGACGGTAGGAATGATATTTGATAATTTTAGCTGGCGAATAGCTCAAATGGTTGACATGCTTACCCGTGATAGACCAGATGGTACTAAGTTAACTATAGAGGAAGTAATCACCAATGCTTATAAAAAAGCTGATAAGGAAGTGTTGTTAATTAAGTTAATTGATAGGTTGCACAACATTCAAACTATAGAAAGCATGAGCACTCAAAAAATAGAAAAAATTATTGCTGAAACTTTAACAAACTTTATAGCTAGTTCGATGTATCTTGGATTATTAGAAATAGAACAACAGTTGACCGAAAGCTGTATGTACTATGATTCCAAACAGAAAAACAAGCCCTACAAAAAAAAGTCTATATTTTCTTTTAATGATCATACCTCCCCGCTGTTATCTCTAATTTCTTAAAATGAAACAACCCAAAACCAAATGCTATACTCATAGGTATCATCAGGATTGCAATACCCCAGTGACCAAAATATTTCTCTAGATAAACAAGTCCAAAAGAGGTTGTTATATGCATTATAGCTCTTGATAGGGCATATATAAAACTCCCGAAAGTGAAGCGCTTAAAAATAGGAATATGAGTATAAAAAACCGGCGTAGCAGGATTAGTACTGAGAACAAAGAGTACAAAGAATGCTTGAATACAAAATAATTGTATATGATTATCTATATTATCTAATAAATATGGGGTAATTAGTGCAAATGGAAAAAATACCCATAACTTAAACTGTAATATTTTTAGAGGATGTATCCTACAAGATAACCAGGTTATGATAATGTAACCAATTAATGCAATGATCGAAATAATAAAGTTCTGATGTATCACCTCATCAGCCGTGAATCCTAAGTTCTGTTTTAAAAAATTACCACAATAAATATATGTAAAGTAAAAACACACTGGCCATCCGCATTGGATAAAAAATAAAGATAGCAAAGTTATTTTATTGCCCTTCTCCTGGTAAAGATAATTGTTCTTTAGTATTTCGTTTGTTAAATCTTTTTCTAAAGTGATTTCCATTCTACGTTTAGCATCGGCAAAATCTACAGTTTCTTTTAATGTAGTTCTTGCTATTGCGCCTACTAAAGCTATTACAGTACCTACCCAAAAAGCATATCGCCAATTGAATCCGTAACTCGTAAAAAGAGAAGCCAGCGCTAAAGCAAATACGCCTCCTAGAATAGAAGCAACAGCGATCATCATTACAACTGGATATTGTTGTGGCGGTTTTACAACCTCGGTTAGATATATTTCCGCTCCTACTATCTCTCCCATAGAAGACATGCCTTGAATCATCCGACAAATAGTAACAACCCAAGATGCGGTTATACCTACTTGAGCATAAGTAGGTAAAGTAGCCATTACTACGCATGATATAGACATCAGAAAAGTGGTTATTACAACCGTAGCCTTGCGGCCTACATTATCACCAATATAGCCAAATATTAAAGCCCCGAAGGGTCTAAAAACAAAGATGGAACAAAAAGAAAAAGCTGATAATAAAGATGCAGTAAAAGGATCAGTTTTCGGAAAAAATAACTCGTTAAGCAATACTGCCATATGAACATATAACATAAGGTCGAAATACTCGAGGAACGTGCCTATAGATAGTAATCCTACAGCTTCTTTTTGTTCTCTTGTAAGGCTTTGCTGATTCTCTACTGCTTGCATTTAAGATTATTTATATTTCCTTAACTCTAGTTTTATTCAATATTAATATTAGAAGCCCTGCAACTATAATTTAGCCCTATCAAAAGATAAAATACCTTTTAAGTTGCATAATTTCATTATTTTAATTACTTATTGCTATTTTAAACACAACATTTTTACCATTTCTATCTTATCTTGATATTTTGCTCCATTTTCTAAATTCCCGTAGTGATTGGAAAATCTACTATAAGCATCAAATACTTCTATGGGTATATTTATAGAGCTTCCATAGATTTCAGAGCGTAAGTAATTAATTTCTTCTTCAATTTGATCTTCCTTAAGTTCAATAGACCAAGCCCTTTGTTTATCGTTTTGATTCATGCTCCATCTATAACCACGCATCTTTAATAGGTCTTTACTTTCATAAGGAGCATTAGTTGCCCATAATCTAAATCTTATAGCTAAAGCACTCTCAAGTAATTGCTTTAAAACTGGTTGTTTTGAAATTAGTGATTCTTGAGATAAAATATGTACCCCAGCTAAACAGTCAGTTATTGCTCTGTGCCCTTCAAAAAAGAAATTATATTTATAAGCAATATATTCCAGTTTATGACTTGATATCCCTTCATTCTTCCAATCTATATCATACATCGAGCAACCCCAAGGCTTAGGTGTAATAGTAGGAAAGATTATCTCAAAAAAAGCTCTGTCAAACTGAGCATTATGAGCAATGATTATATCTACATCTTTCAAATAAGAATCTACCTCTTCTACGTTTATCTGATGACCTTTTACCATATCATCAGTAATGCCAGTTAGTTTAGTAATTGCTTCTGGAATTGGCATACCTGGGTCTTGATACCTATTGAATTCATCCAATAACCGAAAAATACGACCGTCTTCGGTATATTCAAACTTTACCATTCCTAATTCAATTATCCTGTCTGTAACACAAGATAATCCGGTAGTTTCTGTATCTAAAAATACTCCTATCAATTTTTTATCGGTAGAACTATCCGTGTTATATCCTTCTGGTTTGTAATATTTATTAATAATACGATATTGACCACTTTGACGAAGTTGTTCAGCTATATCCTCCAGTATCTTATTTAACATAATTTATACCAAAGATTATTCATCATCTGCCATAGAAGTAGCTTTTATGATCGCTGAAAAAGACTTTTTGTAAATATTATATATATCTTCGTCAATCATCTGTTCTGCATTACGTACTTTATTTTCAATAACTATTTTTAACAATTCAATAGCTGTAGTCATAGTAGATGAAACCATCTGACTTACAGTTTCTTTTGTTGTACTATGTTCCATATCAAAAATACTGTCAAAAACCATATTTGATAATTCGTTAGTATCAAACTTGGAAACTTTAGGGGCTTTATTGAATTTCTTTTTTTGCATTTTATTATATTCTTTTAGTATTGAGCCTTATCACGATCTTTTCTTAAGCAATTCAAAAATGCCTTGAGCGGACTATGAGGATTTATTGCTATTATTTCTTCTAAAACTGCCGTTAATTCTTCCTCTCTTCCCAAATGAAATAAAGGTTCAACTTTTACTGAATATCCTTCTTCATTCTTAGGATCAATTGCAATAGCTAGGTTTGCACTATCAAGAGCCTCTCTATAACGTTCCATCCTATTTAATGCCTTTGCCTTTTTTATATACATTTGGTAAGCAGCAGGAGAAGAAGGGTCTGCTGCTATTGCTTTATCACATAGATATATAACTTGGTCATATTCTTCATTGTGTAAAGCTACATGAGCTTGATGATGTAAATGTCCGTGGTCATCTACAGTATTATTTGAAAAAAAGATTTTATATATAAAAAATCCTCCAAGAAGAAATACCAGTACGAATAAGTATTTTGCGTAATTAAATTGCATTTTTATTCCCCATGTCTCTCATCTGTTAGATTAACTTATTTAGAATAGCTTTTGAACATCCATTATATCAATTTAATATTAGTAGCCGATAACTTACCTTTTTGTGTTACAGTTTCAAAACTGACTTTCTGGCCTTCATTAACGCTTTTGATACCAGCTTGCTCTAAAGCTGAGAAATGAAAAAATATGTCTCTTGATTTATCGCTAGGTTCTATAAAACCGTAGCCTTTTGTAGAATTGAACCATTTAACAACCCCTGTTTGCATAATATTATGTACCTTATTAAACTTTATTTATTACATACATCCTTTAGCTTCTTCCCTACTTTAAACCTAGGTTTATTATATGCTGGAATATCCAAAGCTAATCCCGTTCTTGGATTATGCCCCCTCCTTGCTGCTATTTTACTAATACCAAAATTACCGAAGCCAACGAGGGATATTTCCTTACCTTGCTCCATAGCATCAATTACTGAAGAGGTAAATGTATCAATAGTCTTTTCAGCTTCCTTTTTTGTGCACCCATGTTGATTTGCGATATGGTCGATAAATTCTTGCTTATGCATAATGGTCTATTTTTATTTAATTATTAGTTCTAAAATTCAATTATAGTTCATCTTTTATAAACATTACTAATCAGTCATCACTTCTCCTGATTCCAAAAAAATGCAGTAGCATAGTAAATAAGTTGATAAAATCAAGATACAAAGTAAGTGCTCCGTATACTGCTATACTACCTGCTCTTGCTGTAGTTCCGTTCATGGAATAATAAATTGATTTAAGTTTCTGAGTATCATAAGCGGTAAGTATAGTGAATATGCCCACTCCTATAAAAGAAACTGCAAAATCAAGTGCCGCAGAACGTAAGAATATATTAATCAGACTAGCAATAATTAAACCTATTAACCCCATATAAACAAATGAACCAGCAGCAGTTAAATCCTTTTTTGTAGTATAGCCATATAGACTCATTACTCCAAAAGTAGACGCTGTAACAAAAAATGTTTTAGCAATACTTGCGGTCGTATATATCAGAAATATAGAACCGAGCGATAATCCGTTAAGAATGGCAAATATACCAAGGTGTAACATAGCCTGCTGCTTATTCATGCTCATCAACTTACGACCAAAGAAAAAAATATGAATAAGCGGCGCAAACATCACAACATATACAAGAGGGGTAGTAAATATCACCATTGCGACTGGAGCACTATTACCTACTATATAAGCGACCAGTGCCGAAATACCAAGTGCTAGGGACATATTCTGATAAATGGAAAGCATATATACTCTTAAGCCTTCATCGTAATAACTGTTTGCTTCTTTCGTAAAGCTATAATTATTGTATTTCATAGTATTTTTAATAAAAAACGTTAATACTTAAATAAGTTTTTGGATATCACTAACCGATAAGCCAGTAGCCGCAGAAATAGTATTAACATCTACTTTTTGAGAAAGCAGATTTTTGGCTATTTCAATATCTCTTTCAGCTTTACCTTCAGCTTTTGCTTGTTTTAACATATAATCCTCAGCAGCCTTATTATCCATAATACGCTTAGTCTCTTGTTCATAGGTAAGTAATTCCTCTTCTGTCCAGTTAAACTGGTTTAATTCCTCGTAAGCTCGCTCTATTACCAAATCAGAACCTATTAATTTACGCAGGTCCGCCTCGCTGGTTTTATTTGCGTTTTTGAAAAAATAACACCATTTTTCAATAATATTGCTAAGTAACTCAATGTTAGTTATTTTAAACTTAGGTAATTCAATAAAAGTAAAAGAAAAATCTTTTAAATCATGAGTGTAAGATTCCTTATCAAGAATAATATGATCTGACTTATAGAATATTTTATCTTTAAAAATAATATTATCACTAATAGCAATAAATATCACCGCCTTTAGATCAATATATCTAGCACCTTCTTCCTTACCTTTATTCAACTGACGGGAGTAAGCTTTAGCAGCATAATATTGTGCTCTTTTTTCAAAACCTTCTTGTGGAGATACCTGCATCTCGATAATGAGTTGTACTCCGTTCTCATCTTTACATAAAACGTCAACTACGCTCTGCTTTTTAGCAGCAATTTCAGGTATAGCAATAGTAGATAAAAAAGTTACTTCCTTGATTTTGTCTCCATCCTTAAACTCTAAGACATCATTTATAAAATGAATAAGTATATCCTTATTCTTCTCCGAACCGAATATACGGCGAAACGCCACATCATTTTTAGGATCAAGAAATTTAGTAATAGCCATAATAATACGATTGTTAAATATTTCGGTTATTTATCCAAGGTTACTATATCATGTATCTTATCATGATACATGAATTAACTGAATTACTTAACCAATTTTTCTGCGATTTCTGCAATATGTCTTCCATAAAGCTTTGCAGTTTTAATATCTCCAGATGCTGTAGTAGTTTCTGGAGTTCCTTGATTTGATTGTGCCATAACTCCAACATAGCTACCTAAACGATTAATATTTTCAGGAGCATATGGTGATTCCGGTAATATACCTGGACTAACCCAAATCATTCCATGTTGACCAGCTAAAACTACTAATTCTAGTATTGATGATAGTTTGTCACCGCTTAAGCCTCCACTATTAGTAAAACCTCCAGCAACCTTATTTTTCCATTTTTGTTCAAAAAATATTTTTGAAGTTGTATCAATAAACATTTTAAATGGTCCTGATAGAGAACCCATATAAGTTGGAGCACCAAAAACAATAGCATCAGATTTTTCAAGAGTCTGCCAATCTGCTTCTGATATTTTACCCTCAGGACTAACTTTAATTAACTTTGATTCAGTTCCTTTTACCTCAAGCGTACCTTCATAAACAGCTTTAGCAATTACTTCGGTATGACCATAACCGCTATGATATACAACCGCAATCCTAGCAGCCAAAGCTGATGAAGAGATTGTACAAAATAAAATAAATATAAATATCTTCATAAAGCGACCCCAAGTTATTGTTTTTATTTGCTAAAATTATAATAGTTAGAATTTTTATCAGTATCTTTCATTATTTTTACTTATGCGCAATCTTTATGAATCGTGTTAATATTCTCTATAAAATTCTCAGTATTAACCAGTTTATATTTGCCGTTGGTATTTTGTTCAAGCCATTTTCCTAGTTTCTCCAATGACACATGCATATCAGCTGAATATAACCAGTTTAAAATAACATTTTTAGGTAACGTGGAGATTTCTTTGTTCATTGTAAATAATAAAATATATGATAAAAGAACAGTTATAACAAGCTGTTCAACTATAAAATGTCATCGTAAGCCTTTTGTAATTTAGTGTTAAAAGCTTCTTTATCTAAAGAATGATCAACTTTAACTAATACACCGTTATTGAAAAGGTATAACTTTTCTGCATGTACTTTGGCAAACAACATTCCATCCCTATAAAGACCTATAAACTTATCGTGCATCCTGTACTCTACTTTACCTATAGCTGCCATAGATGTCATTATCTTTTTGATTAAAGATCGATCCATTAGCGATAGAGGATTAGCATCGTAGGTAATAAAAAGCCCGATTATAGGAATATTTTACTGCAACTCAAGGGATAATTTTATTCCTATAAAGGAACAAGCATTAAATAAATTTCTTACTTTTTTGAAACGATAATCAATTTTTTAATATAACAGTCTCAAATCTTTGTATATCAAAATTTATAGAATAATTGAAAAGCAAGCAAAGTTAGTTTGCCTATTGCGTATCACAAAATTTTGCGAATGTTTATTGTAACTTTGATTTTCAAATTAGATCAAATTCTAATTAAGAAATAATCTGGAATTCATGATAATACGCAATACGCCATTCAACAAAAATTTGAATAGTTACCCTTAGTTCAAGTGATTAAAATAATGACTCTGAATTGGTTGGCTTTAAGAAAATTCATGAAATTACGAAATATTTTAAGCTGCCTCTATGTCTTGCGAATAATTATACTGCTTATGTATGTACTCTATACAGGCCAGTTGCCTTTCCTCCCCTAAATCTGCAATACTTTCAACACCAGCTTTGCTAAACCATTTGTTTATTATCTCGCTTGATACGTTATGCAATTTAATAAGTTCTAGCAACTCTAAAAGTGTTTCACTCGGCTCTAGGTCTTTAACCTCTTCCTCTTGATTAGATAAAACAGAATCAAGTTTGCTACTTATGCTTTGAGATTTTGGAGTTATATTTTTAACTTCTATTTCAAGCTCATTAAAAGGCTTGCCTTCCATTTCCTCAGCTGTCGGATGCTGACTTACTATCTCAGGAAAAGCCTTACGTAGTGCTTGCGCCTCAGCACATTTGGCAAGTTGACCATATGGTCTTTTTTGCCACATAGTATTAGGTGTAGCTGTATCTTTTTTAGCAGCATAATTTTCTAACCAGTATTCTTTAGCAGTAAATTCAACAATTTTAGTATTATTTACCAGCTTTTTTACTGTTACCTTACACCATTTTGGATAAGTAATATCTACTCCCCCTAAATTACATGTAACATCTTCGCCAAATTCAGGCTCACTTACACCTGCATATTGCTGGCTTCGTGCCGCCTGTATCCTATATAGACCAACACCCGCCATAACCACGTCTTTATATTCGTACCTACCTGTCTGAGCATTCTTTACACTCATCGGAACAATATGTACCGGCTTTTGCATTGGGTCTAATTTTGCTGCCTTACAATAATCAAGAACCATTTTTATACTTTCGTCTCTTGCACCGGTATATAAGCTGTTTTTTAGTGCCGACCATATATGCTGATCAATTTCATTAGTGGTATTTATTGCTGCTATATTGCTCATGGTTTACCTTCATTATTTAAATATCTTTATATTTTATTATTAACTGATAGCGTTTTTTTAATCTTTCTAGAAAATCAGGTTCAACTCCTTTATTTCCTCTTTCTACCTCAGTAATCCTGGATGGATAAGTATGCATATATTCCGCAATTTGAGGTATTGTTATACCTGCTTCTTTCCGCATTCTCCTTAATTCTTCTCCCTCTTCCTTTGTCAGTAACGGATATTTTCTTATCATCATTTAATTAAAAATACTCTTGATTGCTTAGTATAACTACTATACTTCATATACAGGTCTTTTGCCTCATCTTTAAACCTTTTTAAGTCAAAAAATGACCTTGGAGTGCTATTCTTCCATGTAGCTATCACGTTACCGTTATTATCAATTAGCACGTCATAATCTCGCATAAATTCCTGTATATCTAAGGTGGCCCAATTTGTCTAGACTAAAAATCAGAAATTATGAGATATAATTTGCGTTATAATTTTAGCCAATAATTTTTGTTAAATACACCTGTTCTGGAGTTAAATATTCCAAGGATTGGTGCATCCTTTTACTATTATAAAAAGTTATGTAATCTGTTATAGCATTTTTTACCTCCTTGACAGTATTTAAAATTATCAAATATATTTTTTCTTGTTTTAATGAACGCCAAAATCTTTCAATAAATACATTATCTAAAGCCCTACCTTTACCGTCCATGCTAATCTTGATTTCACGTTTAACAAGTTCGTGGATGAAATTTTTTGACGTAAATTGAGAACCTTGATCGGTATTAAAAACCTCAGGTTGACCGTGCTTTTCTAGGGCTTCTTCTAGTGCGTCGATGCAAAAATCACTTTCTAAGCTAATTGAAACCTTCCAGCTCAGAATATAACGGCTAAACCAATCAATAATGGCTACTAGATATACAAATCCTTGTGCCATTCTAATATAAGTTATATCGGTGCTCCATACCTGATTTGTCTTAGTAATTTCAACGCCTTTTAAAAGATAAGGATATACCTTATGAGCTTGGTTGCGCTTGCTTAAATTCATTTTAGGATAAATGGCTTCTATTGCCATTATTCCGTAATAACGACTTACCGCTTTGCGACCGATAACAATTCCAAACGGTACAAGATGCCTGGACATTCTTCTGGCCCCGAAATACGGATGCTCTGTGTAGATTTCATCAATTACTTTCATTATTTCTAAGTCTCTTGTAGTTATTCCTTTTGCCTTGTAATAATAAGTAGATTTATTAATTAAAAGTAGATCGCATTGCCTAGCAATGCTTAGATTTCTACAATTATTATCAATCATACTTTTCCTAGTTTCCAAGTCCAAACAATGTAGATTTTTTTTTCAGCCAGTCACGCTCAACGCTTAACTGTCCTATTTGTTCATATAATTGTTTTATCAAATCTTGATTGTCTGGATCTTTTGTTGCCGGCTTAACTTGAAAACCACTAACTAAATTTTCTATACCTCTTTTTTTCCATGCTTGTATTTGAGTTGCATGAACCCCGTACTTACTGCTTATTTGTGCTATTGTCATTTCAGCTTTTATTGCTTCTATAACAATTTTTGTTTTTTCCGTCGCACTATATTGCTTCGCTTTTTTAGACATATAATTTCCATTCCCTTGTTGTGAAATTATATCTCATTTTGCATTTTTAGCAGTCCAGTTTTTGGGTACCATTATAATCGGTCTTTAATTTTTCAATAGTACTTTGTATCCTGCTTTCTTCTTCTTTCGCAGTTTTAAGTTGTTCCAATTTCTCTATAATATTATCTTCTGCTACTATTTCGTGATAATTACTTTGCGGGAATAAGTTAAATGTATCCTTGGTACTCACACATTTAGGCGGTATCCTTTTTTCTATATGGTTATGCCAGAAATTACATGCAATTTTAATAAGCTTTTCTTCTAGATTTTTGTCTCTATTATAAGTATAAATTCTAAAATCCTGTCCTGCAATTAGCACTGCTATATCAACCTTTGGTACATCGCATATACTTGCATAAAATGCACACTGGATAAGATAGGACTCGGGGACTTGATCAGTACCTGAGTTGCCCCATTCTTTGCCCTTATTAAAGCCAGCAGTTTTGCATTCAAGAATATAAGGTGAATTAGTAGATATTACCCACCGATCAATATTAGCTCCTAAAAACTTATATTTAGAATGTATTATAGGAGATGAGGGTTTTTCTATTCTACAACCGCTAACTCTTCCGTATTCTTCAGCAATAACGTCTTCTAAAAGAGTTCCCCAGTGCATTGCAGAGTTAGTTTCGTAAGCAATGTCTTCACTAGTTTTATCTAAATACACATCAAGAGCAGTGCGATAAGGATTTAAGCTACAGATAGCAGATAGATCAGTTCCTCCCAAATAGTTCTTATGCTCTCTTAACCATTCTTGCTTGTTTTCCATATTAATAACTTTATTTCTTTATTATTATAAGTAGCGCTTTATTTCCTCAAGCTGACCTAGTACCTTCTGTGGATTAAACAGTAAATGCTCTTTCGCCACCGCCTGTCGTTCCAAAAATGAAACTATCAACATACAAAATTCCCTTGGTACTACCACAAACTCATCATCAGTCTTTGATTTAATCCACATTGATAAGCTATGAGTTGAAATATCACCAACCATGCCCCAGAGAAGGTTAGATATTTCTTCACGAGGAATAAAACGATCTTTTATAGCCATATTATACCTCTACCCCTCTAGTTAGTGAAAAGTAAGAGCGTAATTCTTGATCATGCATGTAAGCATTATACTCTGCCTCATCTATTGCCTGCTCTAGAGCTACCGGGTCATATTCGCTAGTATCCCAGTCAACACAGTAATCTTTTGCCTTTTCAAGTAAATATTCGTATTTATCAATATCAACCATAAGCCAGTAGTAGTCATCACCGTAATTCTTATAGGGGATATTATATAAATTCGCTCTCTCTACTTGCTCCTCTATAAATGCTTCTCTTACCCTTACTCCGATTCTTGCAAAAGTTTCTTTAGCAGAATCAGATAATTCTAAGCTTTCAGTTTTAGCTTCATGAAATTTGAATGTTTCTACTATATTAGCTGGTAATTTGGATGCTTGACGCTCATTGTAGATTTTTACAGCTAACCTTGCTTGCTCAAGATTAGAAAATACTTGCACCGCTTCTTTGATCGGTAGTAACATTTTCTTTAAGGTTTCTATAGCCTTAGCAACGCTTAATTCTTCTAAGTTTGATAGACTGATAAATGTGGAATTGATATTGGTGTGATTTGACGCCCTAAAGATTGTATCTTTACTTAAGGCGGAATTGTTGCTATTATGCATATAATTCTCCTGCAAAGGTTGAGTTGATAAAGTTGAGAATATCCCGACGGATCAAAGTAAGAATATTCTCAACAAGTAATACATAAAAACGTCTTAAGCTGTGAACCTTAAGGCGTTTTTTTATGCCTTACTTATAGATTAGTATAATGCATGGAAATTATATTGTCAACTTATATTTTCTTTTTATTAAACTTTAATTACACCTTAACTAAGGTTAGGTTTTATATTTTTTTTCGATAAGTGTAGTGAAACTATTTTTTGCATGGAATCAATATTTAATAATATACTACGCTGCCGTGTTTTATTATGCATATCAAACGAAATATCACCTTCTTCTATAAATTTTTTTAAAGTTTTATATACAGCAGTACGGGAAACATTAGCTTTTTCAGCAATAAACGCTGTGGTTATTTTGCTTTTTCCTGCAATAGAAGTTTGCACTATTATTTGTAATATTAATCTTTGTGATGGTGTGTAATAATCATAGCTCCCAATAGCTTCTAATAAAAGATTAGGCTCTAATAAATCAAGTGAATTAGTCATTGTTACCTAGAATTAAATAAGTTTTTTTGAAGTGTTATTTAAGTTATTGACATTAAAAAACAATACCTTTAACCTACACTAACAATAAGTATGAATAACACAAACAGGAGAAACCCTTATACTGAAGTAAGATTTAAGAAAATGAAAGAAATTATTAGATAGGTTTACCACACATCTGCCAGGATATTGTCTTTAAACTTATCTAGTACTAAACCAGATGTATCGAGTGATACGTCAACCGTGCTTTTTTATCCAGTAACGACTAAACCAGCAACGATTGGTCTTAGAATAGTAAAGTATTATTTTACTGTCAAGCCCTTTGTTTTTGGTTAGTTGAATATTGCTTTAATTTTAATTAACTAACACCATAAATGTCTAAGTTAGCATTACGAACAGAGCAGGAAGCTCAAACCTTACAAACTCAAGAACTATCCTTAGAAGCACAAGTATTTTTAGCTTTCAAACGTAGAAGTAAAAATAGGCATGAGTTATTAGATCAATTAACTAGAGCTAATGTCATTCTAGAAAAACAACTTACTAATAAGACAAGGCTATTACATCCAAAAGCCCGTACTATTGCAGAAAAAATTCTTAACAAGTTAGCATATGCAGGAGTTGAAGAAGCTATACTTACACATAAACAGTTACAGATAATAACTAGATGTTTAGCTGATCAGAATAGAAGTCTTATACACCAATTAGGCAGATTGTTTAATTTTGAATATAAAAGGAAATATTTAAAATATAAGCGGTGCTATGTTTTTCAAATACACTCAATAATAAAAGAAACAGTAGGAATCTCCAATAAGAGAAAGGAGGTGTATTATGATTAACACCGCTCTTCATATAAGGAAGCAGGAAGCTCAAATTAACCAAGACCAACTATGCAAACTCTACTCATTTAAGGAAGAGAAAGCCCGCTATCGTAAGAGTTATATTAACTGGGATAAGATAAAGAGAGCTAACAGGAAAGCTATCCGTGAAAAATCTAAGCACTTAAGTAAGGATGCAAAAGATATTCTAGCTCCCGTTATACAAAAACTAGAAAAAGGCGAGCGTGTCATCCTTAATCATAAGTATATTTCTACAATTACCTTTTGTAAAAGAGGGCAAAATTGTAATATCATAAAGCAATTAGAATCTGTCCTAGATATTACCTACCATAATTCTATTACTGTTGACGGCAAAACATATCGCCATAGTTACGAATTTGCATATTATAAACAGGAAATAGTATCTAAAGAAGATAATTCTACCGCTCAATTTATTAAGCGAGAGAAATCCTTAAACTTCAGTAAACAAGCCAGTTTTGATACGTCTATAGAAAATAATAATACTGAAAGTATTAGATCTAACGTGCATGCGCACGAATCTAATTTTTCACAAAATACTCAAGAAATCAAACAAGAGGAAAATAAAGAACCTCAAATAGTAGAACTTCCAAAAGAACCTGTTAAACCTGCTAAGCTTAAAAAACGACTATCTAACGAGCGAAAAAAACCTACTAACTCCGAGCGTAAGGCAAGAATTTACCGGTTTAACCAGTACAAAGAGCCACAGAACTTAGGCTACCACTACCCGTTAACTAAGGAGGATGGCGATAAGTTACAAAGCCTATCAGGGCGAGATTTTAGCCTAAATGCGATGAATGAAATACTTCTCGATATGTCAAAACGGCGAGATAACAGGTTTTGCTCAAAAGCTCAATTTATAGCTTATTTCGGCACGTGTCTTAAATACGAGAAGCGGGATGCTGTTAAAACCGGCAACGATAATTTCCGCATAAAAGCAAACATCACTCCAATAAACAAAAAGGAAATAATTAAAGCAAAGCAGATAGAACAATACCTAGCCGAGGTGGAACAGAAGGCGATTACCCATGTTTGCCCTGAGAACCAACTAAAAGCAAGGATTGCTAACGTCCTTGAACCACTAAGAAGCTACGAGCTACTGTCAAACATTAAGGATTTTGCGGTAGTAGGCGGTATTGTAAGAATTTACTTAAGAGCCGATTGCCAATTGAGTGGTTTTGAAACTGATTTAGTTTTAAGTCAGGTTAAGTCTATTTATTCAACGCATGAGGTAAACATAGAAAGCGTGGAGTATTTACTAGAAAATGCTTGTCAGCAAGTAAAAGGCTATGACGATGTGCAGACAAAAGGAACTGTAGCCACTCAGACATTACAACAAGGCATTTGGGGAGATATTTGCCAAAAGTTAATAGAAACATGCGGTATTCACGTTTATAATAACTGGTTTAGCAAGTTAATTCCCATTATTGATAAGCAGAATAGAATTATTGAGCTAAAAGCTCCTAATTTGTTTGTCAAGGAGTGGATAGAACACAATTATAAAAATGCAATTAATAATATTGCTACCACCCTAGGATTAAAGTTTGTAAAAATAATTTAAAAAGACAGGAGCCTTAAATTCTTAAACTATATTGCCCAGTTGTTCCTTTTATACCAACTTTAGTAGGAGTATTAAATGTTTTTTTGTCTTCTAATATTTCCTGTATGGTTAATAATTGGATTTTATCATATTTTATTCCTTTATATTCCCATATTCCCGCTTGTGCCGCTTCTTCCCTCATGCCTTTTGTTGGTTCTTGTAAAGATATAAAACCTGCTAATACTGATTTATCTTCTCTATCTAGTACTCCTCTTAATTCTCTAATATTGGCAGGAGTAATATTTTGCCCTCCTTTTACAGAAATCACCATATCTTTTAATCCTTCAGTTGTATCTATATATATACGACCGTCAATTCCTTTATCTCCGCTTTTCTGTTTTGTAGGTAATCCTTTAACTTGTTCTATAGCCCAGTGTTGAAACTGATGTGGTGAATATTTCATTAATACTTCTGCTTGTTCAAAACTTACAGGTACTCCGTCTATTTCAAAATGTTCTGTCTCAACAAGGCGGTATTTTTCTGTTAATTGATGTTTGATAAGAATTATAGGAAGCATTGCAATATCGCATCCTATCCATTTTCTTTGATTTTTCAAAGCTGAATATATTGTTGTTCCACATCCGCAAAAAGGATCAAATACCACTCCATCAGGAGGACAAGAAGCTTTAATTATTCTATCAAGTAAAGCTATTGGTTTTTGGGTGGGATAACCTAGTCGTTCTTTTGAAGATGGGTTAAGTGCTTGTATGTCTATCCAATAATCATTAGGTAATACTCCTTGATCTTGATAATAACGATACTCTTTTCCATTCTTTATATTTCTTTGATAAATCTTCCCCTCTTCATCTATAAAAGTCGGTTCGTGCATAGTAGAAAAATCACGTTGTATACATACATCATTATAATTAAAGGTATATTGATTACTTTTTGAATACCACAATATTATATCATGTTTTTTAGGAAAAAATTTTGTTGATCTACCGCCCGTTTTATAGCACCAAATAATTTCATTCTTAAAATTTTGATGCCCAAATATGCCATCCATCATTACTTTTATATAATGACTTGCAGTAGGGTCGCAATGAAGATAAATAGAACCAGTAGGTCTTAATATAACTTTCATATGCAATAATCTTTCTACCATGTAGACTAAATAAGCAAGTAAAGCTGGTTGTGTATTTCTTAAAGCCTTTATCCATGTACTCCAAAAAACAACATAAGTATCGTCAATATCATATTCCTTCATTAAGACTTCCATATTTCTTAATTTATCTTCTTTTTCTGCGTTAAGGGTCCAAGTATCGCAAAAAGCCTCTGCTGATTCAGATACAGGGTAGCCAGTCATTGCTTTATACATCATGTTATAATTGCGTTTAGAATTAAAAGGAGGGTCAAGATATATAAGGTCAACACTGTCTTTTTTTAATTTTTGTTTCATTACATATAGGTTGTCTCCATAGTATAAAATATTCATAAAATCCCCTGCTTAACTAGTAGGCTAAATATACACCCATATCCTTGTTATTATACCTAACAACCAATTTATCAATCTTCTTTTAATTAAAGATTTAGCTTATGAATGAGGATAAGTAGCTAAAAGGCCACTAAATATAGATGATATTAATTTCTTTTTAGATACTTAACCTAAAAAGTATAAAAATTAGAATTTAAGTTGAAAGAGTTTTAGTTAAAAATAAGGCAACTATAAAATAATTGCCTTACCTTAAAAGATGTCTAACCGTTATGGTAATTTATAATTTAACCTAATTTTTTTAAGTTCTAATAATAAAAATTGAAAATAACAAAAAAATAAGTACCTTTTGTTGCAAACAGATCAAGTTTCATATTTTTAGTTCAGGCAGATACTAAAGCAATATTATAAGCTTGTCTCAATTGGTCTTTAATCTCTTTTTCTTTATCAATTTTAATAAATATATTTTGGTCATTTAATAGATAAAGTCCTTCAGCATGTAATTTGGCAAATAATATTCCATCTCTATAAATACCTGTGAATTGATCGTGCATACGATACTCCACTTGACCTATAGAAGTCATCGTTATAATGATTGTTCTAATTATGTATTTATCCATTTTCTAGGAAGCAAAAAAATGTTTAATCATTTAGTGTGTGGAAATATACAGGAAAAAGGTTAATAAATAGATAATCAAATTATTAGCTGTACAAATACTTCTAGGTGAAGTAATCTTAATATTTCTTAATAAAACTAGAATAATTGATTTATGATACAGGAAGAATTTATCGCTAAAATACTTGAAGTATTGTCTCCGATGCCTGATGTTACTGCAATAAAAAGTAAAGGCCACATAGTTTTATATAAGGATGGAGTTATGTTTGGCAAGATAATTGAGCAAAATGTTTTATTGTTAAGTAATGGTAATAAGTTTGTTGAAGTAGAAAGTGAACTAATAGTTAGAATACTTAGACCTAAAACCCAACTTGATCAATCTGACTGTGATGCGTTCTTGTTTAAAGCTACTAAGTCATGGTGGTTGGCTAAAAGTAAGATATGGACTATTTCAGCTACAAAAGGATTTTTAGAAAATATTTAGCATATTAAGCTTATTTATACACACCATATAAAAAATCAAAACTCATTTTTTGTTTACTGTTGATAATTTTACTTATATACTTAAGTAAGTAATTAAAACCAAGAGAATCAAAAATGACTAGACTAAGTATAGATATACCAAATGAATTACACCATTATCTCAAAATACATACGGCACGAAAAAAAGTAACTGTAGTAGATTTTGTAAGAGATGCCATATACAAAAAAATTGATCATGATAAAGTTCCTAATCGTGAGACCATAAAAGCTATTGAAGAATCAAAAAAAGGTATAGGTATTAACGAATATTCTTCTTTTAAAGATATGATCAAAAAAATTAAAAATGAATTAAAAGAAGAAGGATTACAAATAAATGATTAAAACAGTAGCTACTAATAGATACGAAAAAGAACTTAAACTAATGATTAAACGTGGAAAAGATTTAAATAAATTAGATTACTTGCTTGAGATATTAGAAGCTAATATTAATAAAAAAATAAAACACCATTTATTACTACCAGAAAAGTATTGCCTTCATAAATTAATAGGTAAATATAAAGGCTACTGGGAATGTCATATAGAGCCTGACTGGTTGCTGGTTTATTATTTAGATGACGAAGTGTTGAGACTGGAGCGTACAGGTACACATAACGATATTTTTAAGTGATAAGAGATGAAAACTCTCCTCCCAGAGCGATCACTTGTAATAAAACCTCTCCTTGATCGGGTTACCTCCGAAATTCTAATAGCGGGCAAGAATACGATAGCAATGATTATCCTTTTTGGTTCATATGCAAGAGGGGACTGGGTAAGTGATGAATATACCGAGGGTCATATTACCTATAGTTATCAAAGCGACCTTGATATTATGGTGGTTTTGAAAAAAGGGAAACATATAGCATATGCCGAGCCAAGAATAGAGAAGAGATTAGAAAGAGAGCTAGTACATGACCTGTTTTCTAAAAAGCCATGGATAACGTTAATATTTGAATCAATTGATTACGTTAACAGGCAATTGGAAAGGGGACGTTATTTTTACTCTGATATAAAGAAGGAAGGCGCCCTACTTTATGATAGCGGTGAGTTTACCTTGAGTGAGGTCAAAGAATTATCCTCTGTGCAGAGAAGAGAAATAGCCAAAGAGGACTTTGAGCAGTGGTTTGAGAGCGGTAGTGAATTTTTAATTGATACGCTTAATGCTTTACAAAGGAATAGCCTTAATAGAGGAGCATTTTATCTACATCAGGCAACTGAGAGCTTTTACAGTGCTATCATGCTTGTTTTTTCGGGTTATAAGATAAAATTACACGACATAAGAAAGCTCGGCAGTCTAGCAGGGAATTATAATGCTGAGTTGTGGCAAGTCTTTCCTCATTCGAGCATTGACCAACGACAAGCATTTAAGCTACTTGAAAGAGCTTACATAGAAGCGAGGTATAGCAAAGAATATAAAATCAGCAGAGAACAACTGACTTTTCTTATTGAGAGAGTAAATAAGTTACAAAACTTAACAGAGCGGATTTGCCTTGAATACATAAATGCTTCTTAAAATCAGAAAATAGTCATTTTCTAGTTATTTATCTTTTTTTTTAAAATTTCTAAACAAAACAATATCAGCTCAAACACTATGGAAGAACAGGAATTTTAAAAAAAGATGAATCTAAAAAGTCGAAAAAATGATAAAAGCTGAAAGTGTTATGTTATAATGATTCTTACGGGTTCTCTCCCCTGCATGGGGCAGGAGATGAGCAGAGAACCACAAAGCCATTTAAAATTGAGACTTGAGAGCGATGAAACACCAAGAAATAACTAGAACAGAACCAACTTTTTTAGCTACTCTCAGGTGTCATTATAACATATTTTTAGATAAACATAGAATTTTTTTACTTTATTTTATCTAAAATATTATTCAGTCGTTATTAAGTCACTGTTTTAGGCTTTGTTTAATAAATTTAAATAAGGGTTAAAAACATGACTAAACAAAGTATAGACTTATCTCTTAAGGGTAATTCCGTTCAAAACAATATAAAAATTCAAAATGCACCGGCTAGTTTAAGTAGCCAGGATTCAAGTAAAAAAGCAAAGAATAAAGAAGTTAAACAATTAATCACTAATACTCCAAACAAAAATACTCTTCCCACTCTTAGTAGGAAACATCAATTATACGAGCTGATTGTAGATTCAAGAGGTAGGCCTGATGTATTAGCTATTAACTTATATTTTGATGAGTTTAGATCATGGTATAACGATAAAAAGCAATATAAAGGTGGAAAGGTTGTTAGTTTTCCAAAATTGCACTCAAAAGGCATTCATGTTTGTTATAAATTTTTGGCAAGTAGATATGGAGTTGTAGAAGAAACTATTAGAAGAAAAATAGTTAAACTGGAAAAGCTAGGATTACTTGGTAGAGATTTTGAACAAAATATAAACTATGGTAAAGTTTTATTTAACCAGATGGTTATCCATATCTGGCAACAAACAGATCATTTTTACAATCCTATCGGAATTGATAGAGCAAAAGTTGCTGAGTTAAAACCATCAACAAATCATAAATACATATCATCAAAATATAATACATCTCATACCCACAAAAATGAGGATAGGGGGTATCCACAAAATGTTGATACCTATGGTACTGACGTGTGTATAGGTATCCACTCGGAAGATGATACTAAAATACTAAGACCAGTACTAAAAGAAATAACCCCTAGCTACGCTAAGGGGGTTATTTCTGTATCTAGTATTATAGAAACGGAGACTAATACGCCTGCGCGCGACCCTATCCAACAAAATCAACAAGACCAGCACGCAACTTTTGCTCCTTGCTTGCTTACGCAGCTGGAGCAAGTTGCTTCGATAGCAGAACAGCAAAACAAGCCGAATGAGTCCGTCACAATTTGTGACCAACTCCAACCATCAAAGGAAAACCCAGAAATGAACCAAGACGATATCACGCAGGCTACTGATGAGCAGACAAGAAGAATGTTACTCTCTCAAGCTCTATGGAAGGCTTTAGGAACACAGCGATCAGGTGAAGTACAGGATAGCTGGATATTCCAAGAACTTGAGCCTGACAAAGTTGGTATTTACATGGGATCAATACGTTTTAGCGACATGGAGAAGGAAAAAGTCCCTGAAGCTATTAAGTCGGTTTATGGCCAGAATGTTAAAATTATTGGAATAAAGTTCTCTAAAGACAAGGAGCAGGAACACCCTAGTAACGAGAAGGTAAAAGCTCCAATCTACCCCATAAGCAAAAACAAAAAGGCGAGTTGGCTTGATTTTAAAGCTGCGATAAGAATCACTAACCTGATCAACATGCTAACCAACCCAGTACTGAAAATTATTGAAACACCAGGCAAGGTGATTATAGAAACTGTACCTTTCCTGATTGAACGACTAACAGCTCCAGGGCATATAGACGAGTTAGAGAGAGTAGTGTTTCAAACAGGTTTAACGCTGGAACTGCGTGTCGATAATAATCATCCTGAATGGAAAAATAGCTCCAAAAAAGTGATCGTTCTAACACCTGAATAAACGTTAGAAAAATAAAATTACGTAGAAAGAAGGAACAAAAGGAGAGATATTTGCCATTATGTCAGTAGGTAAAAAAGCAATAGTTTAAGTAAAGGTTATTTAAAAACTTAAAACAGGTTTTAAGCTTCGTATAACGTTAAATTTTTATTTTGACTATATACCCCTATTAAATATCAAATATAACGTTATAAACACCTTTAAAACACGAAATAAGGCTATTTTAATTCTACACCTATTCCTCAATTCTATAAAAAAAATTATTTATACTACTTTTTTGTCAGTATTATTTTTTTCTTCTGTGTTTATAGTTTTTATTTCTGCAGAATTTGTATGAGCTAGTTTGTTAGTATCGTTATTTTTATCAGTAAAATCAGTTGCACAAGTTTTATCGTTAAAAACCCGCGCATACGTATTAGTTAATGTTATTTACTTTTAAGTACATTTGTATCCTTACTGGTAAGGATAGGGGGGTCCTTATTTGTAAGTATACCCCCTCTACCTCCAACCCTAAGGAATTACTAGCTTGCAAGGGTGTAGGGGTATCCTTATTTTCTTGGGTTGTAATATTTTTAAATTCAACAGGGTGTGTGTGCTGATTTTGTTCACACACCTCTTTGTTTTCGTTGTGATATTTTGATGATATATATTCATGATTCGTTGACGGCGTTAACTCCTCAATAAGCATTCTATCAAGTCCTATTAGGATTAACAAAGAAAAGAAAGGCGAAGACAAAATAACTCAACGCTCTAGATGGAATATACACTATGCCAAAACGAATAGCAAAATGAAGTGTTATAAACTGAATTTAGGGGCGTTAGGTATTACGGAAAGTACGCAGAATGCTCCGGCGCAAATTATTCCAATGGTAGTACCGGTAAATTATGAGGAAGAGGAAAGATCAGCTATTCAAGCCGAGAGCTTGAATTAATTAAAACTCAAGTTCCCAAATTTTTTTAAAGTTCCCAAGTTTTAGAAAGTAAAAACAAGAATTGGGAACTCGGTAATCACTTATAACATATGACTTTGGAGGCTAAAGTTCCCAAATGAGTTCCCACTTTTTTTTAGAGATTTTAAAATATAACCTTAAAACCCTTGTGTTATATGCTGTTGTAGAAGTTCCCAAAATCAAGTTCCCAAATTTAGGTATTTAGTTTTTGATTAGCTTGTAAAGTTGCCGATTAATAATCGGCATTAATCGGCAATATAGATGGCAAGAGTTAAGCTTATGGAAATAAATTTTCCTGCAAATAGCAGGTAAATGCAGGAAATTACAAATGACGTAAACTAAGAGTATAAAAATAAAATTACCTGTTAATAACAGGAAAATACAGGAAATTTGAATATTCTATATGCGAACTCCGATAATAAACTTTTTGTAATAAAAACTAGGAGTACGAGGTTTTTGGACTCTATAAAAAACAAAACTTTAGCCATTAAATAAATGGGATAAAATGGCAAGTCATGAGGAGTACTCCGAGCTTATAAAAAAGGGCTTATCATCGTTATAAGCCATAAAAAAATGAATTATTACAGTCCAGAAAGGCTATAGTAAGAATTGGTCTTAAAAATAACAACCGCCATAAGGTAGGTATGATATAAGCTTGAAAAGGGCTTATTTGAAAGCTTGCAGGATATATTAGGGTAGGACGGGAGATGGTAGTTAAAATAGCAACTTACATTATTGGTAATGTAGTAGTTTTCCGAGTACTCTTAGTCTATAAAAAGGGCTTATAATGAATTATTAGAGTCCAAAATCCCTATAGGTAATATCATAGAATAAGTTTAAGTAGTTAATAATAATGGCCTCCTAGACAGGGGGGATAAGATTTGTTCCTATCCCTTTTATTTCAATGGTTACAGGCTATATAACACTTGGACAAAAAAGTGCCATTAAAAAAGTTGTTATTAGTACTTTTATTATCACTAGAAAGACTTTTAGATAAAAAAAATTGGTGATGATGAGGTTTTTGCCATCTATAAAAAAGGACGAGTTCAATAGGGATATAAAAAGGAAATAATCGAGCTTGAAGTTAGCTATTGTATTTATTGCATTGTGAGGTTTTTAGCCTCTATAAAAAAGGTTGAGTTCAATAGGGACACAGAAAAACTAATTGAATTTGAAGCTATCTACATATGTGCGACCTTGAGAGGTTTCTTTCGCTTATAAAAAAGAGATTTTACCGTTTTGACCGCCTATAAAAAAGGAATAAATGGACTCTATAAAAAGGTTCTTGAATTTGCAGTCTATAAAGGGGGTGCTAAAAAACCCTACACCCTTGTTTCTATCATTGATACAAGGTTTTTTATAAACCAATAGAAGACTGCAAGTAATTATTCCATAAAATACCTTCCAAAAGCTTATAAATACTAGGAAAAACAGGCGTAATTCATTGTTTTATTAACTAAAAAATGCTATAATTTTTAATAAAAAAAGAGGTTTGTTATGCAATTTGTAAAAGGTCAGTCTGGCAATCTGAAAGGAAGACCAAAGAATACTAAAAAGAATCTAGAAGAAGCCATTTTGAGTGATAGGTTTAAGGCGTATAAGTTCGTTCAAAAAGCAATGAAAGAAGGAGAGCCTTGGGCGTATGAGGTGTACTTTAGTTCTTTGTTACCTGCTGCAAGAGCAACAGGAATTATCAAAGATGAGTTTTAAAAGGTGAGCTGTATAGATGAAAGCAATTATTGAGAAGCAGAAGAATAAGGGTGGAAGGTCTAAAATAGTATTTACTGATGAGCAGACGGCTAAAGTAGAAGAACTTGCGTCTTATCTAAATTGTGAACAAATAGCCGATTATTTTGGCTTTTCAGAAGATACGTTTCATGAATTAAAAAAAAGAGATATCCGAGTTTTCCGAGCCTATAAAAAAGGCAGAGCTTGCAAGATATACGACTATGCTAAAAAGCTAGAAAACAAAGCTATGGGAGTCGATGAAGCTGGGGATACAACAGCAATAATATTTTTCCTAAAAACTCAAGGCGGGTGGTCTAGCGAGAATAAGAGCGAGGGCAAGGCCAAAATATCATTTGGTAAGGCTACTCCTATGGAAATATTTAACAGCGGTTTAAGGGCTTTAGCAGATAGTCAGATAGACTTTACCCAGATGCAACAGATAGCGAATTTAGCCGTTACCAAGATGAACATAGAAAAGGATAATCCTGCACTAGAGGACAAGGAGCTGAAGATCACTGTTGAGATTAAAGAGAACGAAAATATTGAAAATTTGAAAAAATTCAGAGACTTGAAAAGTCAGATTGTTAGAAAGTGAATATAGTACGTTCTATGATAAAAAATAAAAAAGTAGGTAGTACTGGTTACGAACTTACGGACGAGCAGAAACAATGTGTAGAGACTGCACGTCAGGGTAAGGACTTGAAGATAAAGGCATTTGCTGGTAGCGGTAAGACTTCCACTTTGGTAGCGATAGCAAGGGAGCTGTCTGGTAAAGGTTTATACCTTGCATATAACAAGGCAATTCAAATGGATGCGGCTCGGAAATTCCCATCACATGTTGATTGCAAGACGTCTCATAGTATTGCTTACAGAGTACTTGCGTATCGAATAAAAGATCGGGTTCGTACTTTGAGTATTTTTGATATTACAAGGTATGTGGATATAAAGCGAATATACAGCTACGAAGAAAACGACATAGCTTTTCTGGTATTGAAATTATTACGTGTTTTTGTTAATAGCGACAGAAGCAAAATCGATGAGCAGTTTAGATTTAGCAGGGTATTTGAAGAAGTTGTTGCTAATAACGGAGAAGAAACTAGAGTTATTATAAATTACGTTATTGATAGGGCAGCGGAATATTGGCAAAGATGTACGGAGAGAGGATCAACTCTACCGATAGAGCATGATTTTTACTTGAAGATGTACCAGCTATCAAATCCTGATTTAAGCGGTGTTTACGATTTTATCCTATTTGATGAGTGTCAGGATGCCAACCCCGTATTACTGGATATTCTTCTCAAACAAGGATGTCAGAAGATTTATGTCGGTGATGAACACCAGCAGATATATTCATGGCGAGGGTCAATTAACAGTTTTGCTAAATTGGGCGGTGAGGTTTGTTATTTAAGCAGGTCATTCCGTTTTGGTAATGAAATAAGCAAGCTTGCAAATATCATTATTTGTGCAAAGAATGAGGTGCAACTTTTGTCGGGTACTGCAAGCGTAGAGAGTGCTATTGCCGAAAATAGCATAACAGGTCCGTTTACTGTGTTATGTCGTACTAATGCACGGATTATAGAGAGGATATTAGCTTTTCAGAAACATAAGCTTTCTGTGGTTGGAGGCGTTAATGAAATATTAAACCTTGCTAAAAGCGGTTATGCACTTTTTAGCGGTAATATGAGCAAGGTAGAACACGTAAAGCTAA
The DNA here is from genome assembly GCA_037101405.1 of Candidatus Megaera polyxenophila. Classification (NCBI taxonomy): domain Bacteria; kingdom Pseudomonadati; phylum Pseudomonadota; class Alphaproteobacteria; order Rickettsiales; family Rickettsiaceae; genus Candidatus Megaera; species Candidatus Megaera polyxenophila. The sequence goes on from AP017966.1 coordinate 52,370, forward strand.
AGCACTTTAAGTCTTGGAGTGCAATGCTACAATTTAACCATAAGTACCAAGACCCCGATATTACTTTCCTTGCAAAGTTAATAAAAGAACATGGAGCGTCTTTTAAGAATATCATTAAGCAGCTAGAAGACGCTTGCTATGTTGAAGAAGATAAGGCAGCAGTAACATTGTCTACGATACATAAGTCTAAAGGTAGAGAATGGGACAACGTTGTACTTGAAGATGATTTCATTATTTTTACCAATGAAGTTCCGTTAGAGGAAATCTTGGTTTATGATGTAGAGGAATTGAATTTGATATACGTAGGGGTAACAAGAACCAAGTTAAAACTATTGTTGAGTGGAGGGGTTAGTGGTTTTCTAAAGAGGTTAGAAACTTTTACTGCAAAGAGGATGAATCTTATCCTTGACGCAGAATTAAAAAACTCTGCCGAAGTATATCAATTTCCTAATCGTCAGGTTGCAACGATTTAAAATTACCCCAAAATATAAAACCTAATTTAAAGCCAGTAAGAAGAGCTAAATTAATACTTAAGCTATGTACCCTCATTACATACTAAATATAAAGCTATAAATAGTTTTAAAATGAGAAATAAAGCTATTTTAATTCTGTACTTAACCCCTATTTTTACGAAAATTTTAGACAAGCAGATTGCGTTGGCTCTGTAAGGAAGCCAAAAGCTAAATCTGCGTAACTGGATTTTTTTTCTTCCGTGTTTAGAGTTTTTATTTCTGCGGAATTTGTATGAACCGATTGATCAATATTGTTATTTTTATCGGCAAAATCAATTGTGTAGGTTTTATCGTTAAAACCCCGCGCGTGCGTATTATTATTAATATTATTTACTCTTAGTATATTTGTATCCAACGCTGGTTGGGGAGGGGTGTCCAACTTTGCTTGGATACCCTCTTGCTCCTCCAACCCTATATAGCTACTAGCCTGCACGGGTGTTGGGGTATCCAATTCTTTTTTTAAGGGGTGTCCAATTTTACTTGGAGAGGGGGTATCCAACGAACGTTGGATAGGGGTGTCCAATTTTTGTTCACACTCCTCTTTGTTTTCATTATTATATTTTGATGATATGTATTCATGATTTGTTGATGGCGTTAACTCCTCAATAAGCATCCTAATCAAGTCCTATAGGATTGATTAACTGATTATATAATCTAATATATTCAATATCCCTTAGCTTTAAGATAGGTACTAATAGCTTCGTGTACGATATCCTGAATAGATGTGTCATTTTGTACAGCAAGCATTTTTAAGCTTTTATGAATATCAGCAGTAAAATATGCTGCTACCATTCTTTTACCTTCTCGGCTTTTTACATTTTGGTAGCGAGTTTTATTGCTAAGGTTATCTAAAAAGGCTTCTTGTTTACCTGCAGAGTTAAGAGCATCGCTTAAGGTGTTTTTTATCTTTTTATTATTCATGTCTATTTGTCCTTATTTTTGTTTGTCTTTGTTTCAACGTGTCTTTATGTCCACAAATATAATTATAGACATTTTGTATTTCCAAGGTAGCTTTGCCGCTTGGTTCGTATTCTTGTACCCCTTGGCCATTAGTACTTGCATGTACGTAGCAAAGTCTCTGCACTATCATTTGTGGGCAGATATTAATACTATCGCCGTATTTATTAATTAGTGCTTCTTTTGCTTCTTCAGCTAAAGAGCTTGTATGATGTATTGCATTAAATACTAAGATAAAAGGCTTATTTGCCATTTTAGCTAGCCCAATCGTATTATCAATTGCCTGCAAGTCAAAAAGATTAGGTCTACATGGAATTATAATAATATCTGATATTTCAGACGCTATTTGTGAGTCTCGTTGCGAGTGTGGCGGGGTATCTATAAATATTTCCTTGATATTATTTTCACAAGCCACATTTATAACATTATTTAATCTGGCAGCGAATGATGAAGTAACTAAAGGTTCATTATTAACCCCTCTTACGTCTGCCCACATAGTTGCACTTGCTTGAGGGTCAATATCTATTATTAAAGAATTGTTGCCTTGTAATTTTGATTGTACTGCAAGATTAATAGCTAAAGTTGTTTTGCCTGCTCCACCTTTTTGAGACATGACCGAGTATACTTTTACTTTATGTTGTATTGTGGACATGTCTATATATCAACCTGTAGAATTATTGGTATTGTCTATACAACAACATATATACTCGCAGACATCAAGATATTAATACATGTGGACAATTATATTCCTAGACATGTTGATAATTAGACAACAGAAAAAAGCAATTATGTGTTCTAGCTTGTTCTTTAAGCTTAAGCAATGATTAAGTACCAAGCCCCAGATAAAAGTAAAGGAAACCAAGATTAAGAAGATAGGTAAACTAAATAGTCTTAACCTAGAGAAAGTAAACAACTTGAGAGCAAGGCCTTTTTAATATACTTCGTGAGTGTTATTACCACTTAAAGCAACATTAGTGGTAGTATTATGTTCTTCAATTTGAGGGTGTATTTCTTCAGTACCAAAACCTAACAAGTTTTCAAAATCACTTAAATCTTGTTCAGAGTTAACGTCTTCTTCTTTAGGTAAGTATTTTTCTAATACCACTTCCATTTCTTTAGAAGGGGTAAAAGTATTAACAGCATCTTGTAATATTTGTTGTAACTTATATTTTGCTACTTTATATTCAAGGCTATTAGAATCATCTTTAAGATTATTTTGTTCGTAGTATTGTAATAGGGAATTAAGCATTTTTATATTGTTGTGCTTTATGCTTAACCTAAAATAAATACCATCATTGTAAGTTAAATCAATAATAAAATTTTGCTTCAACAGTTTAATTACAGAGTTGCTGTCATCCCATCTACAGTAATCGGATAGTAATTTTTCTTTCATTTTATACCTCTTCTAAAGCTTCTCCTAACAAATTAATTTCTTTATCAATTTCATTTTTAAATATCATAGCGTTTTCTTGGTAAACAAGTTTTAAATTACTTATACCTTCTGAATATATATTAGGGTCATATGCTTGATTAAATGCTTTTATAATCAATTCTTTGATGTGTGTTCCTAGATCAATATTGCTAAAATATGCACGAAACCCTTTTATTTGTTGATCAAAGACATCTAGTAATTTATTAGTTTGTTTTCTTATTATATCATTAGATGCTTGCCTTATTCTTACAGTTGCTTCTGTTCCATCAAAAAAAAGACTGTTAGTAATATCTTGTTGATTACTTACTTCTGTTATAAAGTTAAATGATGTAATATCATTTAAGTCTATTGGATCATGCCATTGATTTAATCCAAAAGCTATCTTTAAGGCTATGTCTATGCAATCTCTATATTGATCCGGATTAGGTCCAATATTGTCTTTATTAGCAGGAGTATATATTTTTTGTTTTAATGGAGCTATAATTTCAATATGTTCTTCATCTCCTCTAAAAAGCCTTATATTATTAACCGTAAGATGCTTACTAAAATCTGGATTACTTGGATCTATTACTATAATTTTCTTCGTATACATATAAAGTACTATAGTATGAGTCTCAGGCTTTTCATCTTTCATTATTATGGAACCATCATCATTTCTAGCAAATATATCAATCAAAACAGATTTGTTCTTTAGCGTTTTTAAGCAATCGCCTTGGTTTTTTTTAATAAAACTTTGATACTGTTCCAGCTCTTTCGAGTAAATTTCTAATGAACTAATTTTAGGTATAAACTTTTCACCTAAAACTAATATATCTTTATTTGGTTTAGTAAATTCTCCATCTGGTATTATATCTCTAGACAACTTTTTAAGTTGCTCTTGTGATTCTTGCTCGTATCTCTCAAATTCCTTATACCGTGTAATTAGATTGTGTTTTTCAGTAGCAACTCTTTTAATAGTCTCTTCTACTACCTCAGTTCTTAGAGATGCATCATGAGAAGAAAAACTTCTAGCTTTGAAAGTGGTAGGAGTAATTGAGTATTTATCTGTCTCTCCAAATATCTTGAGTGCTTGTGGGTCGTCTTCTTCTAAAGGCTTTGTATCAATAAACAGTTGAGGACGCACTTTCATTTTCATAGTAACCAAATAATTTTATATATAGCTTAAGTATATCCTGTTCTATTTCTAATTCAAAAGAAAAATATAAATAACAGAGAGAGGTTGAGATAGAACAGAGAGGATATCAAAAAACCCATCTTAAAAAGTACACTTTGCAATATCCAATATTGACATATCTTTTTTAATGTCTCAAAATGCCTTTCTTGTAAAAGTTAAGATAATATGAGACTAAATAAATATGCACTTGGTAGGATATGCCAGAGTCAGCTCAGTAGGTCAATCTCTGGAAGTACAACTCGATAAACTAGCTCACTGTAATAAGCTATTTCAGGAAAAGGCTAGCGGTAACTTAAACCAGCGTCCCCAGCTACAAGCGTGCATAGAATACGTCAGGGAAGGGGACGTGTTAGTCGTTACCCGTTTAGATCGCCTTGCACGTTCAACTCTACATTTATGCCAAATAGCCGACACATTAGCCCGTAAATCAGTCCATCTAAAAGTCATAGACCAAAATATAGATACTAGCGATGCAACGGGTCGTCTTCTTTTTAATATGCTAGCCGCTATTAGTCAGTTTGAAAATGAAATACGCACTGAACGCCAAATGGAAGGTATTATCAAAGCCAAAGAAAAAGGCGTTGGCTTCGGTAGAAAAAAACAACTTAAAACGACTGATATCACTAATTTACACCAGAAACGCCAAGACGGCATACTGATAAAAGAACTAATGCGGGAATATAAATTATCTAAAGCTACTATCTATCGCTATTTGCAACAAACAGAGCAATAGTCCATATTGACTGTGTTGGTGATCAAAAAAAACGTTTATCTTGGTTTTGTCTTCGTCTTCGGTTATAACTAACTCACGCATATTACATTAAATCGCATTCTTGAGATTAGATATATAGAAGGGGTCTAAATAAAATATTTACACTCTATAAAAGAATAAAAATTTTACAGTTAAAAAATGACATGTAACTTATGTAAAAAACCAAATGTTCTATTGAGAAACTCACACATTATCCCAGCAAGTATTTGTCGGTCTGTAGCTGGAACCGAAGGAAGGATTATTAGTGATAAAACTTATGATAAGAGGAGTCGAAGTGGTGTTTATGATCAAATCGTTTGTGATGAATGCGAAAAATTATTTAACGAATGGGACGATGCTATAATAAAGTTTCGTAAACAAATATTAGATAATCTACCAAAAAATAAACCATTACCATATTTCATCACAATAGAGAATTATGAGTATTCTAAGATAAAGTTGTTTTTTATCTCGCTTTTATGGAGAGCGGATGTCTGTGATCATATTTTTTTTGAAGATGTTGACGTTGGTGAATTTCATCGCAATCGATTATCTAGTATGATACTAAATGGGAATCCAGGTGATATAGATGATTATACAGTAATGCTCAATTTTTTCGTTGGCGGTGAAAAGCATCCTTTCATAAAAAAAGTAATAAAAGATAAAAGTTTAGATAATATTGTATTTTATAAATTTTATATAGCTGGGTTGGTAGTATTAGTAAAATGTAGTAAAAGTAATATTCAAGGTGCGGAGTATTTACTAAATCCAAATGAACCAGCCAGAATTTATTTGGGTAATTTTTATGACTCTGGCCATTTTCAAGAGGTGTGCGTAAACTTAAAAAATCATGAAAATTCTAAACATCGTTCATCTCATTGTGAGTCAGGAAAGAAAAAACCACCCAAAAAATAAAAAAATTTTGATAAAAAGGTGAGAGCTACAATTATTATATCAATTTAATATTAGTAGCCGATAACTTGCCGTACTGCTTTTCTGTTTCAAAACTGACCTTTGTTCCTGGGTCAAGCTTCCTAATATCTAGGTGTTGTACTGCCGAGATATGGACAAACACGTCTCTTGATTTATCGCTAGGTGTAGCGGCTCTATAAAGCCGTAACCCTTAGTAGAATTAAACCATTTAATAGTCCCAGTTTGCATAATAATACACCTTATCTAACCTTATTTGTTGCAGGCATCCTTCAGCTTCTGTCCTACCTTGAACTTAGGTTGATTATAAGCGGCAATTTTTAACGCCTCACCAGTTCTTGGATTACGACCTGACCTTGCTGCTATTTTACTGACGCTAAAATTACCAAAGCCAACAAGGGATATTTCCTTTCCTTCTCCTATCGCATCAATTACCGAAGAAGTAAATATATCAATAGCCTTTTCTGCTTCCTTTTTTGTGCATCCATGTTGATTTGCGATATGGTCGATAAATTCTTGTTTATTCATGGTTTTTCTCTAAATTAATTGTTTATTATTTTTACTTATGCACAATCCTTATACAGTGGATTATTATTGCTTTTCCCTATACTACCCTGAGCATCGGTATCAACTAGTTTGTACTTGCCGTTTGTATTTTGTTCAAGCCATTGTCCCAGTTTATCCAATGGTACGTGCATTTCAGCGGAGTACAACCAGTTCAAAATCATATTTTTAGGTAATGTTGAACTTTCCTTGTTCATATTTATAGATTTTAATTATTTTAAGGTAGATTTATTATTAAATAAGATTAGATAGCAAGTCTTGTTATTAATAAAGATTTTTTATTATCATTTCCATAAATATTTCATTATCAGAATAGCAATAGATAAAATAAGAGTGATTATTTCTGCAATAATTAACGGAATTGAGTTAATCATGATGCCATAAATTAGCCAAAGTACTACTCCAAAAGTATAAATTAAATACATAGTAGCTGATATAGCTTTTGCTGAGCGTTCTTTGCATAATTTTATTATTTGAGGAATAAGCGATACAGTGCCGCAAAATGCAGCAGCGTAGCCTATTAATTCGGAAAGGCACAGTTCATTCGTCCAAGCCCATTCCGTTATTGTGTTATACAATTTTTTCTCCATATTTAATTTGTTGGAATGTTCGCAAATATTTTAACAGCTAATACAGGCAATATTTTCTGCTCAGTCTAATTTTTGTTATTTTGCTAAGCCAAGAGTATAGTTCCAACTGATTTTTACAAGCAATAAATTTGTGTCCTCCTCTTTTACTATCAAAAGCACCCCAAGAACAAATTAGAGTAATACCGCCGAATAAATCATCTTGCCTATAGAGGTGGTAATATCTGTTTAACTTTTTAAATTGTAGCAAAACCATCCTATCATTATCTTTCCGTATTATTTTTGCATGGTTTCTTCTATAACTTCAATATTGTATTTACAAGAAGATGTTTGGAGTTTTGACTTGAGGTTTTTAAGATTATTAACAAGGCCGTACCATTCATGACGGAAGCGGTTATAATGCAGACCACAGGAACGTATAAAGTCTCTAGTATCGCTATTTAGCTCAGTTTCAAATTTCAGGATTACTGGCGTTTTATCTTGCTTTTCTTTGTTAAAAGCAGTCTGACCTTTTGAGTTCCAAGCACTTCTTATTGAGTCATTATTTTTTAAATCATCATTTAAGGAAATCAAAGCGCCATATAAAGTATTAGCTGGTAAATGATCAAGACCAGCTTTAACTACAAGTCCGCCAATTTCAATTAAATGACGGGTACGCATTTTTTGTTCTTTAAGTCTTAATCTAGTTTCCTCAAGCATTAATCTGTTTTTCTTTTGCTCAAGTTTTACTTTTTGTTCTTCAATATCTGGCATAAATAATAATTGCTATTTTAAGGTTTAATGTACTAGCTAATAACAAAAAATATGTTAAGTATCAAATAATAACTTAAAAACAAACAGGTTATTTCATTTAAATATCACTTTAATACAATATCAAACCCCGTAGCCTACCAAACCTATTTTATAAAGTTAAAACTATCCTTTTGTATTACTGATTATTATTCGTGAATTGTTACAAAATTATAATATCTCTTTGTATAGCAAAAGTGGTATACGCAATATATGTTGTAAACAACATGTGCTTATAGTAGGGTAATTTAAAATAATATTATCAAAACTTAGTACTAAATTAGTAATTCATAAATGGCAATTCAATTCGCAAGAATAGAAATAGTTACTAGAAGCTCTGGCGGTAGTGCCTGTTGTAAGGGAGCATATAACGCTCGTACTAAGGTAAAAGATGAAAAAACAAATGTAACTTATAACTTCTCCCATAAAGGAGATAATGTTTACCATACTGTTTTACTTCCACAGCATGTAAATAAAAAGTTTTCTTCCGTTTCGGAATTCATGAATTTAGTAGAATCTTTTGAGAAGAGAAAAGATAGCCAATTACTAAAAGATATAGTAGTTGCTCTACCTGATGATAAAGAATTAAGTTTGCAGGATAGAATAAATATTACGCACCTACTTATAGAAAAAAGAGGATGGGTAAAAGAGGGGCTAGGAGTACAAGTTGATATTCATAAACCCCATGACGGAGAGAAGAACTGGCACGCACATTTACTTGTTACTACCCGTAGATTTAATGAGAATGGTTTAGGTTTTGGGGCGAAAGCTACTGACTTAAACCCAGAATTTAAGAAAGCCGGTAACAAAGCCTTTGTTATACCTGAGCCTGAGCAAATCCATGAAGATTTAAGAGATATCATAAACGATTACTTTAAGATGCTGGGTCTAGACAAAAGAGTTGATAGCATAGGTATTAACCCACAAGAACACATCGGCCCTGTTCGTATGAGAAGCGTAATGAATGCTGCGGTTGCCCGTAACGAGGAAAGAAAAATTGCTGAGGTAGAGCATTTAAGTAACGGGGCAATGGTTCTTGATAAAGTAACTCGTAATATGAGTGTATTTAGCAGTAGTGATTTAAAACAAGCCGTTAAATGTATCACGGGTACAGAAGCACAAGAAAGATTAGTAGAAGAGGCGTTAGCAGGTAAGTCCGTGATTAATCTATTTGATACGGAAGGCAAAAAAACAAACCTTTACACTACGACAAACGTTAGAGCTGAAGAAGAGAAGATAATGAGATTAGCGGGTTATGTGTCTGCTGAGAAGAATATTATATCGCTTGGAGGTAGTAAAGCTGCAAATATAATTAACAAGCTGATTAGCGATGAAAAAGCTACTAATAGCAGATTTTTCGATGAACAAGAAAAGGCTTTATCAGAGCTGCTACTTGGAGATGGAGGCGTTAGGATATTAAGAGGTAGAGCGGGAAGCGGTAAATCTTACGTACTCGGTCAGGTTTGTAAGGTTAGCGGGAGTGTAGGGGTAAATGTCATAGGACTAGCACCGACCCACAAAGCAAAGCTCGAGCTAGCAAAAGTCGGTTACGAGCAAAACGATACTGTTAAAGGTATGTTATTTAAGCTAGCAAATGGAAGGTTTAGTCTACCTAAAGCTAGTTTAATCGTAGTAGATGAAGCTGGAATGGTAGGCAACGATGATTATCAGGAATTACTACGGGTGGCGGCTACTCGCAAATGTAACGTAATACTTAGCGGCGATGAGAGGCAATTATCTTCGGTTCAGCGCGGGGGGATGTTTGAAGTCCTAGCAGAGAAACAGGGCAGTAGTACTGTATTTGACATTAAGAGACAGAGTAGTAATTGGGGTAAGGAGGTATCTAGTTGTTTTGCGGGTGGTAGGGTTTTAGAGGGTCTTACAATATTAGAGCGTAATGAGCGTATCAAGTGGAGCGGTAATGCTGATAAATCAATGCAGGAGTTACTTGGAAACTGGAACGGTAGCAAATACGATATCAGTGATAGAATCATACTAGCTGTAGAGAATAAGCACGTAAACGCCTTAAATGCAGGAGCAAGGCAGTATCTAAAAGCCAATGGCAAACTAGAGGGAGAAGAGATATCGGTAAGCGGTAATTACTATATGAAAGGCGATAGAGTGCTGATTACCGGTACTAATAAGGAGCTTGGAGTAATCAATGGTGATTTAGGAGAAGTATTACACGTATCAACAGAGAAGTTTATTATATCAATCTTGGGGAGTGAAAAGACAATTGAGTTTAACCCTAAGGAATATGACGGATTTAAGCATGGATATGCAACCACAATATTTAAAGCACAAGGCGCATCAATTAAAGATGTTTATGTATTCCATGATAAATTCTCCGGTATTCGTAACAGTTATGTATCGTTATCAAGGCATATAGACGAGTTAAAACTGTATACCAATAGGGAATCAACTGCCGATATTAATATACTTGAAAAGCAGCTTAGTAGAGATTTTGATAAGGGAAGCAGCTTGCAGTATTCAACAGCAGAAGAGATAAGATATAGAAATAATCTAGAAGTAGGGAAAAAAACATTAAAAGGTAAATTCTTGCTCGGAGTAGTAAGTGTAATAGACAAGGTGCTTGATAAATACATTCCTAGTTCCGAATATTATAATTACAAAGAGCCCACCCGTGCTAGTGCCAGCGTAGAGCAAGTCATTGATAATGTTGCTTTGGAGGAAGAAGCAACTGGATTCAGCGCTGAACATAAAATAGCCGTAGGTGAGAATGGAGGAAACAGGATAAGTGATGCACTTAGCGGAATAAGTACTACTAACAAGCCAAAGATGACTGCTAAAGAGAAGTTTTATACAAATGCCGATTATGCACGTGGTCAAAAAAGTAGAGTTGACTTAAAAGCCGAGTGGAACAAGGAAGCAGAGGAATTAAGGAATCACTTAAGATTTAAGTCGGAAATCGTGGCAAGAGATTTACTTGGTGAGCCTAACAAGAGATTGTCAAACGGCAGAGAGTTAAGATATGGAGAACACGGCAAAATAGCAGTGCGTATTAGCGGAGAAAAAGCGGGTATGTGGCATGATTTTAGTAGTGATAAAGGAGGAGACCTATTTGACCTAGTCCAGCACGTAAGAGGCGGAGAGTTTAAGACGGCAGCAGAGTATTTGCGTGGGGTAGTAGGTATGGAAAGTACCGGTAACTTGAGATTAGTATATGACCATAATAACAGTAATCAATATGTAGACCACTTAAAAGCTAAAAGGCTTGAAGAACAGATAGATAAACAAAAAGTAAAAGTAACATCTGATTTGCTAGCTCGTGCTAAGGATATCAACCATAAAAACGTAGCCTATCGGTATTTGAGAGAAGTAAGAAATATTAGTTGTGAGCTTGGGGGGGATATTAAAACAACGGGCATATACGACAGAGAAGCGGGTAAGAGTTTTCCTGCTCTGATAGCATTTGCAAGAGATGAGCACGGCAATGTAACAGGCGGTCAAAGGTTATTACTTGACGGGAAGAGCGGGGGCAAGGCAAAGGTTGATGTGCCTAAAAAGTCATTCGGTTATATTAGCGGTTCGTTTGTAGAGGTTAGCAATCCCAAGTGGAATTCAGAACACTTGAGCGGTCAGTTATTAAAAAGTCATAAGACGATTACTATAATAGCGGAAGGTTTAGAGACTGCCCTTTCGGTTAAGCAGGCACTGGGTGAGCATAGCGAGAAGAAGGGTATTACAAACGAGGTGCAGATACTAGGCTCACTTGGAATAAGTAATATCAAAAACTACAAGGCAAAGAAAGGAGAAAAGATAATAATTGCTGCTGATAATGACGGGCCTGATTCCATAACAGGTAAGACAGTTCTAAATGCGAAAGTGTTGCTGGAAGAAAAAGGAGCGTTTTTAGAGGTGGTAAAGCCTGATAGGAAAGGTGATTTTAACGATTTACTAAAAGCCGGGGATAGCAAGCTGATTAATAGTTTATTTGCTCCTGCGATAGCCTCTCATAGTGCTAAAACACTACAGGAATACGTAAGTGCTAGAGCAAAAGACAAGCCTATAATTCTTGATGAGAACGATAAAGCTAATTTGGCTTATATTGAAAGCAAGGCTATTGATCAGGAAGCAATAATAAATGCTTGGCGTAAAGGGGAGCTACAGGGCAAAATAGAGCTTGATGATGTGCGTAAGACATTGTCTTTAGCTGAGCATAATCTAGCGGCAAATAGTGAAATACTAGATTTAGCAGAGCGGTATAAAATCAATATTAATAAGGGTGAGTTACTAAAGGATTTAACCAATAATTTAAGTAGTAACGCAGAAGAAACATGTATTAATTATGTTCTCGGGCAATTTGCTAAAGGCAAGCAGGAAGCAAACAAGATAGGTGAAGTTTATAACATAATCAAATCAGAAGACGGATTTTTATCAGAGGTAAAAGTAGGAAATAAGGAGCAGTTAACTAGCATCTTAAAAGAGCGGATAGATTTAAGTCAAAGCGGTGAGAGTAAGAATATTTTAAGTTGTATTAAGGAAAACCTAGAGGCGAACCATAAACAAGGTATTATTCCTTACGGAGAGCTAAAAAATACTCTTGTGTCTTTTGGAGCGGATATTAAAGGTCTAGATGGTAATTTAAACAAAAAAGTTATAGAAGGTAGAGAGAAATATCTGGAAGCTATTAGTATCGAGTTAAAAGAACTAGATAAGCTGGGTTCTAAATATGATAAGGATAAATTAGTCGGAACACTAAAATCTATGTCATATAAGGAGCGTGAAGAATACGGCAATAAAATACTCAGGGAAGAAGCTAAGAAACATATAGAACCTATATTTAATAAATATGCCGATGAGCGTGTAAATGCCCGTAATTTCTGGGAATTTTTAAATGTAGTAGCTAAAGAACAGGAAGCTCATATCGGTTTAAGAAACAACCATCGTTTTGCCGTTCGTGCATTAGATCAACTCAACGGCAATTTAAAATTCTCCATGATTACCCATGATGCCTGTAGTATTAACTCCCGCTATTCAACAGGCAAGGCGATTAGTCTTCTGGGTTATGCTGCTAAAAATAACATTGTAAGCCAAGACAAAATAATGAGTAAAATTAACGAATGTGGCGGAGCAATTGAGAGTGTACATCGTGAAGTTAAATTTAGTTGTGATGCTCACAAGGAAAAGATGTTTAAAACTGCTCAAGAGCAACAAAAAGAAGTAGAGAAGCAAAATCAACACTCAAAAGATATGAGCAGGGGGAGAGGGGGAATGAGCTTATAGCTTGGATTTAAGCTCGTTAAGCTCATCGTGAGAAAGACCGGTAGCGGAGGAAATAACATCAAGAGGCAAGTTTTGACGAAGTAAATTTAGAGCTATTTCTTGGATACCCTCGGCTCTACCTTTGTCGTACTGATAATCCATAGCAGCAATATTATCCCGAATACGTTTTATTTCTTCATCATAGGCAATAAGTTCGGTTTCACTCCAGTTAAATTGATTCAACGCATTATAGGCCTTTTCTATTATTAAGTCAGAACCGATAATATTTATTAAGTCTTCTTCGCTGGTCTCTGGGGCGTGTTTAAAAAAATAGCACCATTTGTCTACTATCGTTTTAAGCTCGGTTATATTATTTTTCTTAAATTTGGGCAGTTCAATGAACGTAAAATAAAAATCCTTTAAATTATGCTCATAGCTGTTTTTATCAAGGATAACGTGGTCTGATTTATATTCCTTTTTATCTGGAAAAATAACACAATTTGCTATGGCAATAAATATAACTTCTTTTAGGTTATAGTACTTGCCGTCTTCTTCGTTGCCTTTATTTAATTGTCTTGAATATGCCTTAGCCGCATAATATTGAGCTCTTTTCTCAAACCCTTTAGTAGGTGCTACCTGCATCTCTACTATGATTTGTACCCCATCCTTAGCACTACAAAGCACATCTACTATACTTTGTTTTTTAGAAGCAATTTCGGGGTCTTGCATAGGTGATAAAAACTTAACACTCTCAATTTGGTCATTACCTTTAAGTTCAAGAATATCGTTAATAAAATGAATAACTATATCCTTGTGTTGCTCAGAACCGAAGACTTTACGAAACGCTACATCATTTTTAGGGTCTAGAAACTTCGATAATGCCATAATCTAAAATATATTAATTAGTAAAGTTATATCACCTATACTTCATTTACGCCAGTTTTTTAGCTACTAATACTTTCTTGGGTTCTTCCTGTCGTTTTTTCTTAATCCCTTTAATACCTTAACGTTATCAGTACCCCATAGTCCTACATCGCTATCATATAATATGATATTTTCCGGTTTATCAATCACGACTCTTGTCGGGAATGTCTGCATCATATAGGATGCTGCATAAGTAGCTCCTCCAACTGCAATACCTGATGAGATAATAACACCTAGGAAAAAGTTTAATATTCTTCTTCTATCAATCTTTTTAATATTTTCTGTTAATTGATGTATTTTCTGCTCTACCTCCATAAGCGAGTTATGATGTTCCTGCTCAATATTGGCATACTGTTTTTTCATCTCATCCATTTTCTTGCCGTTAATACTATCTAGTTCTAGAGCGATTTTAGGTATTAATTCTTGAATCTGACTATCAAGCTTTTTAGGTACAGTTTGTAACATGACGTTATATTCTTTGAATTTATTTAATTCCTGTTCTAGAGTTGATGTATGCTTCTGCATACTTTCGGAAAATTTACCTGTTTGAATATCTATTGTTTCTGCAAGTATCTTGGCTTCGGTTTTTAAATTATCAATGTCATCTTTTGTAGTCATAATATTACCTTTTAATTAATTATTTTTGCATAAATCCTTGTGTTATATCTTGTCCCTTATCCCGTGGTATCTGTATTTTTGAGAGCCTGACTTTCGGTTCGGGTAGCAGCGTGTAACACTCACCCACTGCTAAAGAAGCCAGCTGATTATACTCAACCAATTCCTTTTTTCTCTCGGTTTCCTGATAACTGACTCCATCCCTGAAGTCATTAGCGCCGAAGCTGGTATTTTTCTGTTGTCTGGTAATTGTTTCCGTTCCGCACATTGAGCTAAACATTTTAGCAATTGCAGGCTCGGTGTTCCTGAAAAAGAAACACGTACCAAATTGTCCGAAAATACTTGATCCCGCATATGCCCCGTAATGGTCGTATATCTGGTTTAAGCTTTGCAGACAGGCAACAACACAAGCCCCGTATTTTCTCCCCTCTGACATTAAAGGCGTAAATGCAGGTAAGTTGCCAAGAGATGCCAGTTCATCAAATATGCACCATACCCTACGCTTCTGATCGATACCGATGTTCATAAGTTCACTTAAACCCAGTTCGGTAAGGCATGCTATTAGCGGCAAAGTCAGTTCCCTACTGCTAGGTTTTGTGCTTAAAAAGAGCCACGCATTAGAACCCGATTTGATGTTTTTAAAATGCTCCTTTAATGAGAAAGTACTGTTTGTATTATCGTCAGATAAATAGCTTATAGGTTTAGCATTTGTTGCTAGTGTTGATAATATTGAAGTTGCTACTCCTTTGCTGTCATCATTTAAATATCGCTCTGCTGCTGTACCTTTTAGCTTTTTCTGTAACTCTTCAAGATTGGCTTCAATAGCTAATCTCTTTAAAGCTGTTAAGCTAGTATTGCCGGTTCTGATGAGATACTCGGTGCAGTCATTAAAAACATATTGTGCCGATTGTTCCCAGAAAGGGTCGGAATGTGATCTACTACGTTTTCTATTGAAACTAAACAGAATTTTAGAAAATCTTTCTAGTTCTTCAGAGGTAGAACAGTCTTGCCAGAAATCCCAATTTTTACTCCTTGCGTCAAAAGGATTGAAGATAATATCTCCACGCTGCGGGTTATAATACCTTGCTATCATTTCCCCCGTCTGGTCAATAACAATAGCGGGTTGTTCTTTTTGTTTTACTTGAGGTATATAGTGGACTGAAAAATCAAGACAAATTTTTGTAGATTTTGTTTCCTATTATCATGCTGCATTTTGTAATGCATTGAGATAAACATCCATAGGTTTTTTATAACCAATACTAGAATGAAATCTTCTATTATTATATTTATCTACATATATGTTAATCCCCTCCCTAAGTTCTGAGATATTGTTAAATTCATTTATAAATATACAATTATATTTTAGAGTCTTAAAAAATCTCTCCATAACAATGTTATCGATGCTTCTGCCTTTACCGTTCATAGAGATTTGTATACCGTATTTCTCGAGTATTTTTATATGTTCTGAGCCGGTATACTGACTACCTTGATCACTATTGAATATCAGCGGAGGTGGGTACTTACTAAGAGCGTCTTCTAAAATACTCGTTACAAGGCTTGCATCCATTGAATTTGACAGTTTATAACTCAATATAGCTTTACTGTGCCAATCTATAATTGCTGCCATATACATAAAGCCTATCGGGGTTCTAATGTATGTTATATCCCCGCTCCATACTTCATTTGATCTTGGTACGTATACAGACCGACTACCGTTATATATTTGCCAATAAGGCTCAAGGAGATATGGATATATCTTATGATCTTTATTCTGCATAGAGATAGATTTCTTTTTCTTTGGATAAATAGCCTCTATACCCATAATACCCATGTATTTGAGAGTACGATCTCTACCAATATTTAATCCTTCCTCTAATAAAGATTTATAAATAAAACGATAACCATACTCTGGATTATCTGTATATATTTCATCTATTCTATCCATAATCTTTTTGTTGTATAAGCTCATTATTTGGGGCTGATAATAAAGCATAGATCTATTTATCTTCAATAATTCGCATTGTCTTGCCATTGATAATTCTTTCAGCTTGGAATCGACAAGATCTCGTTTATTTGCTATATCCAAGCCGTTTAGCTTTCCCAACGCCCAGTCCCTCTCTATTGTAGCCTTCCCCAGAGCTTTTGCTAATTCATCATTTTGAGATTTTAACTCCTCAATTTCTGTTTTGTACTCACTGACTACTTTTGCCGGCTCAAAAGCCATTGATGCATTACTTAAAAAATGCTTCTTCCAATTTTGAATAGTCTTTGGAGTAATTTCATATTTCTTTGATAATTGAGATATAGTTACCTCCGATTCTAGTAATTCCAACACTACTTTAGTTTTATATTCTGCACTGAAATTTTTAATATGCTTTTTTGTCATATATTTAAATTATGTTTCTTTTAATTTTATATCTTTTGCGAAACAAAACTATTGATTTTACTGTCTGACTTCTTCAGTCCACTATAGTAATAAGTTATGCATAAGGTTAGTCTTACCTGAACCGGTAGAACCCATAACTAAAAAATGTCTGGTTTCGCTATCCTTAACTAACGGCATATTACCAATATACAGGTTACTGTCTTTGCCCATTAGCTGTAATTTAAGTTTTACCTGCAAAGGAGTTAATACTTCTGCGCTACCTTCTTTCTTTTTATCGGTTTTTAAGTTACTACCAAAATAACTCCAGACAATAAATACAATAAGGCCTGCGCAGCTACCAAAGACCAAAGACTTAAGCCCAAGTAGCATTGCTTCCTTTATAGCAGTATCCCAAGCGTTTTTAAATTTACCGCCGTTAATTACGCTATAGGCAGACATATTCCTTTGCCAAAGCTTATCGTTTGAATAAGCATCAACGGTTGCTCTTGGCTTACCAATGGATATAGCCGATATTGCTGGGTGTACTGTTACGGTGAGTTGTGCCTTGGCATAGGTAATTGCTCCGTCTATATCTATTTGCTTATTACTTTGATGATTAAAGCTCCACGCAAGAATTATCCCTGTTACTACAGAGACAAAAATAGTAGTCCGTAGTACCTGACGGAACATTCTTACTTTATGTAGGAAAACCTGACCACCGCCTATGAAGTTATTGAGCATTTACGGATTCCATATTTCAAGTTTTAGAGCTTTGACACGTTTAAACTCAGAAGCATTGTTAGTAATTAAAGTAGCTTCTTCTGCTACGGCATGACTGGCTATCAGTAAATCATTGCTACCGATTAACTGCCCTTGTTTTTGAAGTGTACTGCGGATTTCTCCATAGAAAAAAGCAGCTTTTTCGCAGTATGGTAATATCTCTACTTTTGTTAAAAAAGCATCTAGATTAATCTGGTTTTGGGTTTTGTGGACACTGTGAGAAACCCCGTATTGTAACTCTGCTAATACTATTGAAGAAATTGCTATAGTATGACGTTGATCTATTTTTTCTAGCTTTGGTAAAAAAGATAATGGCTTTTGATTGATTATATAAATGCAAATATTAGTGTCTAACATGTATATCATTTAAACAACTCCCAATCTCTTTTATCGGTATCTAGATTGTCTATTCCGTTTGGTAAAAAGTCATTAGTCGGGGTAATTGCATTAAAAACCTCTTTCCAGCTATATAATATCGGTTGCAAAACAATACCTTTACCCAAAGGAGTTACTGCGACCTCTTTACTATTAAATCTATATTCTCTTGGTATTCTTATGGCTTGGCTTTTGCCGTTTTGAAATACTTTTGCTTTTTTCATATAAACCTCTAAGTTATATTAGTATATATTATTTAGTATATATTATATATCATACATTTAAAACCTTTATTTAATCAATTGACCACTTCCAAGCCAAGCTATAACTACCTTTCTTGAATATTGCTTGTGATGATTAGGATTTGCAGAATGATAGTGCCTTATAGCTTTATGCCAAGTTCCGTGCTGTTTAAATAACGATGATAACAATTTGCCTGCATACTCAATATTGGCAGTTGGATTAATCATTTCCTCAATGTTCCTAAATTTATCCTTGTGCCAGCGGTAATTAATTTGTGCTATCCCAATGTCTATATTGGTAACACCTTGATTTAAAGCATTCTTAATTGTTTTGATTGCTTCAGATTTATCATTTATGGTAACTGTCTTACCCTCAATATTAATAGCCGTAGGGTTAAAACCAGATTCAATACTCACGATAGCGCTAAGTAAGCCTCTTGGTATCTCATTCCTTTGCTCTACAGCAGCGATATATTTTTTAATCCAGTAACCATTAGAAGAAGTATTATCTGTTGCGTGTGCGCCTGTATTCCATAAAATAAGCAAGGATAGGAATAGGATAGTTCCTGTTATTATTTTGAATAAAGTTCTGATTCCTGATAAAATAATGCCTAATATATAAAACTGATAATCGGTATTAGAAATGCAGGATTTTACAAAACCTTTTAAGCTTAAAAATGAAGTTAAACAATTAGAGCTTAATATTCCAAACCAACCAAAAACAGGCTTCATTGCCTCACGTATGAATAAAAATAATTTCTGGAATCTTATGTTTTGGCTTGGGATGTTTCTTGGTTTTACTTCTGCGGCATTGATAGACAAACAACCTATAAGTGGAATAATAGGTTGGACGACACTTATTGGCATACCATATCTAGTTAAAAGAAATTCAAACATTACTTTTGATAAACTAGAACAAAGCGCTCCCATGTTTATAATAAATGGCAACAAAAGAGTTAATGCTACAGGTATAGGTTTTATAGCACTATTAGTTACATCATTTCTAATTACAGCAATTATTAGGACTGAGTCTAAACTTACCTTTTTTCTTTTCTTCTGGTTTATACCCGCTTTATATTGCATACTAAGAAACCTCCCTATTGCTGTTTATTTCAAAAAAGAAGCTTGGATAGGTGATGGTACTGTTACGTATGGTAGGGACAATAGGAAGATCAGACCAAGCACTAGAAATGATAGTATTTCTTTTGCTCATGACTACGCCTATAGGCATCTTAGCTGTAATATTTACCACCGCAGATAGCTTTTTCATTCTTTCTCTCCTTTGGGTTTTACGTTAGGTATTTGTGGAGCTTTTTGTAAGTATTCCCGTCCTCTCTGTTCGGCAGTTGGAGCGCCTATATTAGACCCAGTACCAAAAATACCGCTCACCATTCCTACTTTATCTGCTGTCCATCCCTGCCCAATCCTGTCTTTCTCGTACTGGTTAATCTTATCATTCATGCCAGTTTCCATAACTTTGTTATGATGCTCTATTGAATGAATTTGATTATTAGCATTTTCGGTCATTTCGGTTTGCTGATTATTAATATCGCCTTTAGTCCCTTGGATTTTAGCATTCATTAGGTTAGCATCTAGCCCGTCCTTAGCAGCTTCCTTTTGTAACTCTAATAAACCTTGGTTATTAACCTTACCCGAATGCTCATTTTTAAATAAGATAGCGTCTTGTGACGAGTTATCTTCTATGTGTTGTTTGCTTGCCTTAACTTGCGCTATTTCTTTTGCAGTTTCAGCTTCTACTATAGAATTCCATATCTTCTCAGCTCTTGGGTCAGCATTTTGTACCATTTCATGCGCCGCTTCTCTTGATACCCCCAATTGCTTCATGACTTTATCCTCTACTACGTGTGTCATATCACGTTTATCAGTAGTGGCTTTATGCTCTGTAGCCTGTAGAGCTTTGTTATAGTTTTCTACTTCTTCCCTTCTTTGAGACAAGGCTTCCCCATAATTTTGCATTTTTTCATAACTTGCGTTAGCATTATTTGATAAGGTCTTACCTGTTTCATCATTTTGAGACCAATTATGATTTTTAGCTGCTTTAACTAAAGTACCTAAATTATAGCTTGTGCCGTTTTCTCTGTTTATACTATTATCTTTGTTTAGTGATTGATCACTGAGGTTACTAGCACTTACAGTTCCTTCAGTGCTTACTCCCCCAGAGACTCCAAAAATTGAACCTTCTACTCCTGCATGAGCTTTAACAGTAGACCCAGCTGCCTGTTGCCATCCGTATCCCTCTTTATCATGTAAAGCAATTGTATTCTTTACGGCTTGATTCATGGCTTTTCCCTCTTCGGTACTCATATCTAGATTTAGGTTTTCCCCTGCGGCTTGCTTTTGAGCTAAATGAGACACTAGATCGGTTGTGTTTTTAATAGTAGAGGTTTCCGCCTGTTGAAAGTGTTGCTCTAGACCTTTGATTGCACTTAAACCTTGGGTATAAGCTTCTGTTAGATTGCTAGCTTTGCCGCTTTCCAGCATTAAACTCCTAGAACCTGAAGAAAGATTAACCCCTGCTCCTGAACTCATGCCGCTTTGCCCGTTTGCAAAGGTTCTAAGTATTGAGCCGTCAGAGGTTTGCACCTGCGTTGCTCCCTCTTGATATAACTGGTTAAAGTCTGTTTTAAACCCTGACTTATTGCCGATACTAGCCGTATCTTGGGTAATGTTATCAAAACTCCGATTACCGCTGGTAACTTCTCCGGCAGCAATTGAGGCAGCACTGTTACTTGCTCCTTGAATATTACTTGCTAGGTGAATAAAGCCGTCAACTCCTCCCTGTACTATTGCATAACTTAAAGCAGGTATTGCCATTTGCAAACCGCTAGCTACAAGTACGATAGTATCTACAGCATCATGACCGGAATTAAAATTGGTAAAAGTTATATGCCCGTCTGTTGCCATTGCTCCCCTTACGCCGCTATATAACTCAATAAACAGGTTAAGTACTGCATTTAACGCAGGCCATATCTGAAGACTAAATACTACTGTGCAGTATTTTAAATATCTTGCCATTCCGCCTGATAGTATCATCATCGGTAGCATGAATATAAATGAGGCATAAATTAAAGCTTTCATGATATTTAGAAGCAAAGGCAAATATTCCTTAGCAAGTTCCCCTGCTATTTTCCAGTTACTTTTCTGCAAGTCATCGGCTCTAGTATAGCCGTATAAATCATTGGTATTGCCCCAATCCTTAATGGCATTTATCATCAGATTTTGCCTGATTATATCAGCAGCTGATTGGTCTTTTATTCCGAACGAAGTAGCATACCCAGCTTCAATGTTTCTGGTAAGTAGCTGTTGCATACCCATCCCGCCGCTACCGCCTGCCAGTGAGAACTCACTACCTTTATATTTAAACTTAAGGAACTCTACCTCGGTTGGTAAATATGTTTTAAGTAGTGCTCCCGCTTCCTTACAGTTTATGCGTTCAAATTTTTCGGCAACTCTAAAATCTACTTGGCGGAATGTACCTGCTCTCTCGGTTACTAACTTAAAAATATCTTTACTATCAAAAACATCGTCGGGAGTAAACCTGCTACCTATCATGGCTTCAAGCACGATACATCTTTTAATAAAGGTGTTCATGTTTCTTGCAAATTCAGGGTTTCCTATTCGCCAGTTTCTTGATTCCTGTACTAACCTTTGACCGAATATAAGCCCATAATCCTTATAAGGCATTGATGAGACTGTAGAGAATGCCTGCTCAAACAGGGAAGTAATCCCTGCCCCCATAGCCTCGAGTATTCCAACAGGCAAAACAAATGCATATGGAAGTCCGCTTACTATTTCTTTTTTACCGCTGATTCGATCAATAACTAACATATCGGCTTTAGGAATAAGCAGAGAAGTAATCAGTATTAACATCCCTGTTGTCTTTAAAAAATAATGGCCTGTCCCTCCTTGTGCTGCCGTAGCTATTCCACGCAAGGAATAATAGCTTGTTGTAACAAGCGCCATAAGCTTGATCATGCTATCCATAAAACTGCTGTTCATGATCATTTTTATGCCATTTAAGACATAAAACATTGCCTCAAAATGTCCGTATGTATGTACTGCAAAATGTATTCCCATAACTTACCTTCCTTTACTGTTTCCATATCTGTTAAAATTCATTTCAAAAACGTCCTGCTGCTTTGTCAGACGTTCCTTAACCGCAATAATTGTCTGTAGTTTATCCATTGCCTTGTATTTCTTGTCTCGAAGTAACAATTGGACTCTTTCAATATTTTTGTTAAATCTCTCTATTGCCGTATTATCAATTTGAGCAGTTTCTAGGCTATCAACAGCTGTTTTTGCTTCGTGCAACATCTTTTGCATAAAATTAGTTATCATGTCATAGCAGACTACCTCTACAAACTCCGAATTACCGGCAAATAGCGAAACACTATCCTTGTTCTTAAGTGCCAGTTCAATTTCAAAAAGGGTTATAATAGGTATCTGGGAATATTCGATTAAGGCCTGCTCTTCATCGGACAACTCGCCTTTATTACTATCGATTTTATTTATAATTGATTGCAAGGCAGTCTCCACTCTGCCGTATAAAGTACTGCTTTTATCGGAAACAACCCATTCCTGAGCTATGGGGTTCAAGCATTTTTGTGTTTCATCACAAATATATACGTTAATCTTGCTCGTACCTGTTCCTGATTTTCCCATATATTTTTCAAGTAAATCTTCTTTCTCAACAAGAGAAGGTAAGGTTTTAAATGCAGAAACTCCGTTTCTTTTGGTAACAATAATACTGCCCGATATTGACATCATTAGTTCCATCATACGTGCATCTGATAATTCTCTTCCACGATTTAGAGCATGCCATACAAGGTTAAAATTATCAGGTAACATTGATTTTAATTCTTTATCATCGCCTGCTTCGCCGTAACGATCAGGGTTATCCTGACACTTCTGTGTTGCATCGTGTAAATCACTGCCACCTTTAACAAGAGAGGATTTTGCTAGGCATTTCTGGTTTTGAGCCGCATTGAATTTTCCCATTAAGCCTTCTGCTATAGCTTTGCCCTGCTCGCATTGATTAAAAGTCATGCCGTTAATATCACGTGCTATAGCTTCTAGATCGGACATAGCCCCTTCGCATTGCGGACAACCTTGAGTAATTGCCATTTTAGTTAGATAAGCTCCAGAATTTGAGGCAACGGCTTTATAATATTTGGCAAATTCTGCTCCTTTAATATATGAAAAACCACCAAAACGTAAATCAAAAGAACCCGTGCAAGGGTCAAAGTCAAAACGGGGCATTTGAATACCTAGAGGTTGTAAATCCATAGGTCTTGGTCCTCTGCTAATAATAGAGCCACCAGTCATATAACCTGCTTTCTGATCACTGATCACTGCTCCTTTGTTTATACTGGTCATTGAGCCGCCTCTGGCACTATATAACATGAAATTATCAAGACCGGTGGCAAGAACCTCAGCTATTATTAACTGTATAAGAATTATTAGTATTAACTTATGCACCTTATATTCTCTCATTTAAACCTCTTAACTTGTGACTGCTGTTTTTCGATGCTATAGGCATGACCTAGCACAACATTATCCTGTAACTCTGAAAAGCTTATAAATCCTCTTGCTAGCTCAAATAATTCTTTAGCATCTTTGCTTATTGCAACTAATGTCGGAACAGCAGTTATACCGAGTTTTATAGCCATCTTTCCTTCGGGAGTATTAAGCCCTGTACTATTTAAGGTAAATCCGTATTCCTCGGCAAAGCTACTTACAACAGGCAGAAAAGCTTTACAGTAAGGGCAATCATCATTTACAAACAGCACCAGATCGAACTTACTGGCAAATTCCCCGATTGTTTTGATTTTTTCTTCTTCGGCTACCTTGCGTTTGATTTTATTGGCAAATACGTTAGTAGGTAGTTCAAGCTGATCGGCTATTTTCGGATTGGTAAAATTAGCCATATCATTTGCGTTTGATAGACGAATACCGCCGTCATACATTTCTTGTTCCAGTTTCTTGTATGTTATTATTGCATCTCTGAGTATCTGAGGCGGGGTATCTTTTCTAAAGGCAAGCTCGATCATCTGGTTTCTTGCATCATCCATAGTCTTACGCCTTGCCTTTATGGATTTTTCTGCTTCAAGAGGTGTAGGTATATGATGTTCTTGCGTTTTACTTTGCTCCTCATAAGCTTTATCCTCAAACCAGTAAAAACCACGATATCTATCTTTGCCTTGATAAAAATGCCCAACGTTTGCCTGTGCCTGATAACTAGTAACAAGGATTAACATAAAAACAGTTACAACAATATTTCTGCTCATCCTATTTCTTACCTCCCTTGTGTTTTAGAAAGACGATCAAAAGAGTTCTTAACCCTAATTTCTACGTCATTAACATTCGGCATCACTGCTTTGCCAAATATTTCAGCAGCAAGGGCAGAAAAGTCTATTTGGCTAAAATCTACTAAACTTAACTCCTCTATCGTAAGCCCCCGACAATTAGGATTTCCTCCGCTACCGAATCCGTCATTACCTGAAAAGTTACTGCGTAGAGCAGGTTGTTTTCTCGCCTCTACCTGAATAATCTTCTCTAGCATATTTGAAAAGCAGCAGTAATAATGCTTGGTAAGGGTTACTACGCCCATAGTTTTTTCGGTTTCTTTCCCGACATATATGCACAGATTTTTTGCTCTCTTTTCAGCTAGTATCTGTTCATCTTTGCTACATCTAGCTCCGAGTTCTTTCCCCCAACCGCCTTGTGAAATACGACAGCAGTTCTGATAATCGGCAGCTTTTCGGGAACAGTGCTGACCTCTTCCTTCAAATATTCTAAAACCCGCAGGAGTGTTTTTACCCTGTGATAATGCTTTAAGCATAGAAATTGAGGAGACAATATCACTATCCATTTCGTAAGACTTATCGATGCAATTGCCGTCTATACAGGGTATTGCCTCACAGACCAGCGCATTTTCTCCGGCTCTCTCTTTTGCTCCGTATCTGACTGTTTCTGACTTGATTATTTCAGGAACAAACCGCTCACAGCTAAATTCTTTTCTGATATTCACGCAATTGCCTAAGCTATCAAAGAGGGCGCAATCTCTTTGTCCAAGTAAATAGCAACCAGTAAATTCTCCGCAGTTATGCTTACTTGGATAACTACAGGTTTTAGTATATGACCATTCCCAGCAATCCTTATATACGTCAAAGCCGTCTATTTTACGTGTTCCACCGCCGCTTACGCAAACTCTGCCTGTATCACTGCAAGGATGATTTGAGATGAATCTCTGACCTGCGATTACTACTTCAGTGCGACCAAAGATTAGAATTAACCAACATGTAGAGATTATCAGAATAGAACTTAACTTTTTTATTGGAGTATACATGCTTCGCTCCAATCTTCCGTCCACTGCTCACATATAGGGTATCCGTCCCTATATTGATAATGGAATGTTACCAAAACAGGGGTTATATCGATATAACTACCAAGCCACGTTAAATGACAATTGCCGAAATCTACGTTAACCGACCCGCGATTCGGAGCAGGTATAAGTACTATGTTTTGATAGCCTACGTTAACCTGCTCAAGGCTAGCACCGATCATACCCGCTATATATGTTGCCATTTCCTGACTATAAGCAGAGTTCATCGTCCATTTGCCGCAACTAATCTTCCAACCTCCGTGATAGCCAGAATCAGCATAATGTCCTGCAATCCACCAGTGCCTAGGTATCTCTCCAAAAGTTTTAACAATTGTCCTATTTTGCCAAGGATTCCAAGCCATACCCTTTTTTGTGCAGCGAAGAGTTAAAGCATCATGACAGTTATACCGATTCCTTGGCTCTTCGCATATTACCTGCTCGTATTCGCTATTCTTATGCTCCTCCCCTTTGATTTCTATATGATAGGTAAGGTCTTTGGCGGTCGTCCCTTTTACCTGACGGCAATCAATACCGAGAGCTGAAAGCTTTGTCTGTAAATCTTTCCCTAGTTTTTTCATAGCTAAACTTGTTTGAGATACAATCTCATCACAGTCTTTCTTATGCTCAATATTACCCGGCTTGCTATAATCAGGTTCAAGCTCATTCTCATCATAAAAACGATATTCTTCAGACGCTCTTTTTTGCCTGCCGCTACTTTCCAAATCTACTTCTCTAATTGATTCCAGTTCTCGTGCCTTACTTTCGGCTTCATTTATACCCTCCACATGCTCAAGTCCTTTGCCTGTTTCAATATCCCTTACCGCTCCCTCTCGTTGCTCCTGTAAATCCCTCATTAACTGGTCTTTATTCTCAATATGGCGGTCAAATAAATCGTTTACCTCATTGACGTTAGTTTTACCTGTTGCCAATACCAGAGAGCTACAGCACCACAAGCTAATTAGAAAAACAATTACGTTAAGAGTGGTTTGTTTCATTTTAATAACTCCAAGGCATTTGCTTTCAAATCACCTTCCTTGGCAAAAAGCTCCAAGGCATACTTAATCGTTACATTACCGACAATCTTATCAAAACTACCTCCCTTGACCTGCTCGGAAAATATACTAGCCTGCTTGCTTAGCACTATTGTCGGTACGCTCTTTACATCAAAAGCTTTAAAGGCTTCATCGTCTATCTGCATTGCTATACCCTCGGCATCATCCCCCGATATATCACTGACCAACTTACTTAACTTATGAAAACTCCCCGCAGGTAATCCCCTCAAAACTAAAACCCCCTTATATTTAATAGCTTCCCTAGCATACCTTTTAAGTAAGCTAATCGGCATGGAGTGAGATACAAATATCTGCAACCGAGGTCTAGGCTTTAGAGCTTCGGCTTTTAAATTCTCATCAAACCCGGGCATTTCCATCATTTCTTTTAGGTTATCCATAAATATTCGCTGATTATCCGCCGCTAAGCCCTGTACCCACTCCATATCGCTCTCATCCCCGTAAACACAAGGATTAAAAATCAGAAGACCTGTTATTGTTAATACTAAAGTCGGGTAACAGAGAAGATGTTGCCACCTTCTCCGTCCCCTAAGAACGCACCGTGCGACTTTCACCGCAGTACGCTCAAGCCTCTTTAAGCCCAATTTAGTTAGAGCCAGCTTCAACATTTGAACCTCGATTATGGATTTGTTTATGGCAATTGATATGCAGCATCATCAGATTAGAACTCCTATTATCACCACCCTTTGACTTTGGGATGATATGGTGCACATCCCAATCTGTGTTTGTTGTGATGAATTGCTTGCAGTTCGGACATTTACCTTTTTGCTTCTTCCATAGTCGATGGAGTGGTTTGTCTTCTGCCAGAGAGTAGTACATTTTGTATCCCAATCTCTTTTCAAAATAACTGTCCCACTCCTTGTCGTATGGATTGGCTTCAGATAATATCTTTACATGCCGCTTAATAGGTAGCTTTGTAGGATCAACTAACTTATAAATAACAGGTTGGTTATTGCTGGTGGATTTTTGTTTGAGTTCTTTATTCTCGCAAGCAAATCTCCAAGCATCGCCTCTTATATATTTAAAGTATTTGTTCTTAACCCACTGACTGTTCTTATTCGGATGTCTGCTTTTAGCCCATCGCCATAAAATCTTAAATATTTCATGCCGTAATTTACTGAAACTCTCTTTTGCAACTATGTGTCTGTGATATAATGTCCAACCCCTTATGATAGGGTTGAGCATGGTAATCAGTAAGACCTGCTTTATCATCTTATTATCTTTGGCAATCTTTTTTATTTTTCTTATGACATTTTGTAAGTTAGTTTTAGATGGTTTAATCAATAATTTGCCATTATACTTTCGTACATTTTGTCCTAAGAAATCAAAGCCTTGATCAATATGAATAATTCTAGTTTTTGCCTTTGAAAGTAGTAATCCTCTCTCTTGTAAGAATTGCTCTACTATAGGTAAAACAAGATTTTCTAATTGTTCTTTAGATCTGCCAGTGATAATAAGGAGAGTAGACCAGAGGAACTTCCCCGCTAGTCTCTCGCAGAACGGTGCGTAAACCTCTCAGCTTACACCGCTCCCATTATCCAATCGGCGATCCAAGACCTATCCTCCAATGAACAAATAGTTTTGGTTCTCGCTTTCTAACGCAACCTAACCATTTCCTCGCTCGTCGTTTATGACCTTGATATCTTTTGTATTTCCTCATTACCCATCGAGTTAGATATTGCTCTATATTTCTCAGGTATGGATACATGGCTGATTTATAATATCTTCCATAATAATTTATCCAACCCTGTACTATAGAGTTAAACATTCTCGCTAAGTCTCCTATGTTCTTATCGCTTCGCAAATGTAGCTTCCAGCTCCGTATCTCTTTCTTGATACGACTTGCAGCTTTCTGACTGATTGCGGGTGTAAAGTTTACAAACATCTTCCCTTTCTTATTCTTTGATAGTCTGGGGCGAAATGTATAACCTAGAAAGTCAAAGTTTTCATACTCATGTGAGTCTTTTCGATCGACATCTTTGCAATACACTATTTTCGTTTTATCTGAATGCAATTCAAGACCACATTCTCTTAATCTGGCTCTAATTGCCTCCAGTACTTTTTCCGCTAACTTTTTGGAACTGCAATGCACCAGCGCATCATCCACGTAACGTTCGAACTTTATTTCTGGAAATTGTCTCTTCATCCATTCGTCAAATGCATAATGCATGAATATATTAGACATCAAAGGACTAGCTACTCCGCCTTGCGAAATTCCAGCATTTCTTTCAATCAATGTCCCATCTTCTTTTTGAATCGGGGCTTTTAACCACCTTTCAACATAAAGATGAATCCACTTCTCTTCAGTATGGAATCTTATTGCTTTCATTACGAGTTGGTGATCTACAGTATCGAAAAAACTTTTGATATCCAAATCAATACACCAATCATTTCTCCAGCATCTCTCTCTTGCTACTCCAACTGCATCTAGAGCCGATTTCCCAGTTCTATACCCGTAGGAATCTTCATGAAATATCGGTTCTACTATAGGCTCTAAATGGCTTTTAACCACAGCTTGCGCCACTCGATCTGATACAGTTGGAATTGATAACAAGCGATGACTTTTGCTACCATCTCTTTTAGGTATTTCCACACCTCTTACAGCTGGTGGAAAATAGCTACCAGATGACATTCGATTCCATAACTTGTAAAGATTGTCTTTTAGATTTGATTCAAAATCTGCTATAGATTCTAAATCTACTCCATAAGTTCCTTTATTGTCTTTGACTTTTTCCCAAGCTGCCATTACGCTTTTCTTAGAAATACAAAATGATTTTGTCTTACTCAATTTAACTCCTCCCACCTTTTGGTAGTTGATTAACAAATAAGACGGATAATTCAACCCCTTCGCTCCAGTGTCTTTCAACACCTTCATAACTACTACGAGTTAATCCGCCCCTATATACTACATTGGTACTCTGATCCTTATGGTGCTTCCACTTGGATTTCTCCCTTAGCATTAGTACACAGGTTCCCACGTTCCATATAAAAGCCTGATTCAAGTTCATGCCACCTCTATGCCGGAGATCACTTAGCCAGTAAACAGGTTTCCGCTAAATTTATCCCGAAGCAACGACTTCTCCTCGGTTTTGATCTCATCTATACGCTTTCGACACTTCAGCAGTGGTTCAATCGCTTCATCTCCCTGAATCTTACCTGATATCTTGTTAGACACCTTTTCTCTAACGCTCACCACCATAGCTTTTGACTACAGCAGCTTAGAGTGGTTTGAAATCTTTTCCTGTAAAACGATTTCGGAGGGCCGACCTCCATCTTTTATATAGTTACACACAAATTCAAATTATTATTTTGGCTTCATAAAATTCTCCTTTGTGCTCGTGGCACACAATCATCCGCGTATCTTATATAGTTAACTTTATGAGTTGGTTTCCTTGAGGATATTTTCATCGGAAATTTTTCTGCCAGTAATTTACCTAACCCGTCTAGCGCCATATTTGCAAATAGCGGAGATGCTATACCTCCTTGCGGGGTACCAGACTTACTAGGATAAATGTTACCAGCTTCCATATATCCAGCTTTTAGCCATTTTCTTAATATGGTTTTATCCATTGGAATATTGTCAAGAAGCCATTGATGACTAATGTTATCGAAGCAACCTTCAATATCAGCTTCCAATATCCACTTCGCAAATCTCTTGCAGGACAATACAGCGTAACATTGCTCAATTGCGTCTACGGTTGATCTCTCGGGTCTAAAACCATAAGAATGTCTGTCGGCCGTTGTTTCCGCAACAGGCTCTAACGCAAGCTTGTAAAGAGCCTGCATTGCTCGATCCTTCATAGTTGGTATACTCAAAGGTCTACGTTTTCCATTTGCTTTGGGTATATAAATCCTTCTAAGGGGATCTGGCTTATAACAATGTTGCCTCAAGTCAGTAATTGCCTGAGATTTAAGATCAGGATTAGACCAAGTTGCCCCGTCTACTCCCGCAGTTCTTTTACCTCGGTTCTCAGTCACTCTTCTAACAGCAAGGGCCTTGCCACTAAAAGAATGGGTTAATAGACGTTGCAAAGCTTTCACTTTGCCCCATCTACCTTCCTTTGTTGCCTTTACGATACGCGCCTGATGACTTCTAACAATCTTGTTTGATTTGCGCCAATCGATATTGCGCCATTCAACCCTCCTGTCAGGGGATGCACTAGCTGTATTTTTATTCACAACCATCATTTGCCTTTCTCCTTTAAAAGTTTCATCAAACTCTCTCGTAATAAGAGACCACGTCGGAAGTCTGCCCGCTTTCGCGTGAGGTAATGTTACAACCCCTATCTGCCTCATTACAAAGCAGCATTAGCTTTCTCCGTCTTTCCTTTACCTGCACCTCCATCAGCTCCTCTTACGATTCGCCTTCCCAAAAGAAAGGGAAGAGATACAGACTTACTGTGTTCCGTCCTATTTAACATGGGTGGGTTAGGTTCTACCTTTCTGCCGATGATCCCGTAGTCTACGTATTGCTAGCATCCACACAATAACCAGATCATTTGTCCTTTTGGACAGAGCCTATCAGCATCTTTGGCTCTTTAACTGTGACGACATTTATCAGTAGTTCACATATGTTAACCATACCACCCGAGCCTAGTCTCTAACTGCATGATGCTTGCAGTTTAACCTTAAACCTCGCGGCTAAAGTCCTCTTACGAGCCGAATACATTGTCCCGATAGCTTCATACAAAGGATCACTCCAATGCATGTACCGGTAGGCTACTGTTGGTAGAACAACAGGTCTAATCAGCTCATTGCCGTTAGACAATCAAATAGGCGACTTTTCACATCGCACAGACGCAACAATTTCGTTTCCTCCATACTAAATAACTCCAATCTTGCCCGTCATAAGGATACTCCTTAAAAGAACTGTAAAGCATATCGGCAAAACCGAGAGGCCAGCATCCGATAGCGCCGCTCGTTGCTTTAGGCACAAGCATCTGTAGTTTGTACTGACTTTTCTTGATTTTTAATGCCGTCTCTTTTCTACATATTTCGCCATTAACTTTATTGCTAGCAGTGCTTGTACGTTCTGCAAGTCCAACTCTGTGCATCTTGGCAAGTATCCTAGAGCTAAGTAAACTACTGTTTTGTACTCCTCCGTTATGATTGGCATTGCTACCGGAAAACGGATAAATATTGCCCCAGCAACCCGCACACCAAAATAACCCGTCTCTGGGCATGCTTAAGGTACTGCTAGCGCAGTCCAAAGCACAAGCCGCTTGGGCAATAGGGTTACCGAATAAAAACAGTTCAGGTTGCATTAATGTTTGTAGCTTTTCATCATTCCACGTAGGGTCTAGCTCAGACATGTAAGCAATATCAAAGCTTGTTTGTTCAACACAGAGAATATCGGTAATAAGCTCAAGCCAATAAATAAGCGGGTATACGTAATAATGAAGATGATAAAAGCTGTTATGGGCTCTCCTACCGTTGCCGTGAGCTTTGTTATAAGTACCCATGCTTGTAGGATCATTAGTACCAAGGTCTAATCCAAGACCAACCATACAGAACTTGCTTCTGGTTACGTCTATCATTCGCACAGGTTCCCAGAATCCTAGTGTTATACCTGGAATAGGTATGGGAGAACCGCAGGCACAAAGTGGAGATTTTGGGTTTTTGGTATCCCTTTTTGCAGGAGCGCTACCATCACTACCTATCTTCATATTACCAATGGAAAGAGGCAATAAACATGACCAGCAAACGTCAGTTATAGGGTTGACGAAACGTGCGCCACACGTTACGCTTGCACTTACAGATAGGGGCATAATAATAGCCATTATTATAGCTATAATTAGCCTTTGTTTTGTGCCTGACCGGTCTATAGTTTTCATCCTGCAAGATTCCAAACTAAAGACCGGCGTTTGCCGATGTTGCTTCATTTTTTAGTTATTTTGTTTTACTATATAATGTTTAAAATATTCATCTTGTTTTCTGTTATTCTTTTTACAACTCCTATATTTGCCGACATATCTACTATTGATAAAGACTTTGCAGCAAAAATAAGGCCTGTAACCGATTTTATTAAAAATAATCCAAGCACAACTATAGCTATATTATAGTGGACTGAAGAAGTCAGACAGTAAAATCAATAGTTTTGTTTCGCAAAAGATATAAAATTAAAAGAAACATAATTTAAATATATGACAAAAAAGCATATTAAAAATTTCAGTGCAGAATATAAAACTAAAGTAGTGTTGGAATTACTAGAATCGGAGGTAACTATATCTCAATTATCAAAGAAATATGAAATTACTCCAAAGACTATTCAAAATTGGAAGAAGCATTTTTTAAGTAATGCATCAATGGCTTTTGAGCCGGCAAAAGTAGTCAGTGAGTACAAAACAGAAATTGAGGAGTTAAAATCTCAAAATGATGAATTAGCAAAAGCTCTGGGGAAGGCTACAATAGAGAGGGACTGGGCGTTGGGAAAGCTAAACGGCTTGGATATAGCAAATAAACGAGATCTTGTCGATTCCAAGCTGAAAGAATTATCAATGGCAAGACAATGCGAATTATTGAAGATAAATAGATCTATGCTTTATTATCAGCCCCAAATAATGAGCTTATACAACAAAAAGATTATGGATAGAATAGATGAAATATATACAGATAATCCAGAGTATGGTTATCGTTTTATTTATAAATCTTTATTAGAGGAAGGATTAAATATTGGTAGAGATCGTACTCTCAAATACATGGGTATTATGGGTATAGAGGCTATTTATCCAAAGAAAAAGAAATCTATCTCTATGCAGAATAAAGATCATAAGATATATCCATATCTCCTTGAGCCTTATTGGCAAATATATAACGGTAGTCGGTCTGTATACGTACCAAGATCAAATGAAGTATGGAGCGGGGATATAACATACATTAGAACCCCGATAGGCTTTATGTATATGGCAGCAATTATAGATTGGCACAGTAAAGCTATATTGAGTTATAAACTGTCAAATTCAATGGATGCAAGCCTTGTAACGAGTATTTTAGAAGACGCTCT
Source organism: Candidatus Megaera polyxenophila (assembly GCA_037101405.1). Taxonomy (NCBI): domain Bacteria; kingdom Pseudomonadati; phylum Pseudomonadota; class Alphaproteobacteria; order Rickettsiales; family Rickettsiaceae; genus Candidatus Megaera; species Candidatus Megaera polyxenophila. The sequence goes on from AP017966.1 coordinate 86,071, forward strand.
TAGTAAGTACCCACCTCCGCTGATATTCAATAGTGATCAAGGTAGTCAGTATACCGGCTCAGAACATATAAAAATACTCGAGAAATACGGTATACAAATCTCTATGAACGGTAAAGGCAGAAGCATCGATAACATTGTTATGGAGAGATTTTTTAAGACTCTAAAATATAATTGTATATTTATAAATGAATTTAACAATATCTCAGAACTTAGGGAGGGGATTAACATATATGTAGATAAATATAATAATAGAAGATTTCATTCTAGTATTGGTTATAAAAAACCTATGGATGTTTATCTCAATGCATTACAAAATGCAGCATGATAATAGGAAACAAAATCTACAAAAATTTGTCTTGATTTTTCAGTCCACTATATCTTCAGTCCACTATAGTCCTTGTATAAAAAAACCGTTATCTATTTGACCGACAATAAGGTTTGTTTTTGGAATAAGTACAGAGTTTGATTGAAAAACATAAAACTCACCTACTTGTTTTTTTAGACGGAAATTATGGTTACCTAGTAATAAAAACAGTTCTCTTACCCCTCCTTTAAAAATCATTTCTTCTGAAGATATTCCTTTAAAATGATAGTTTAGGCCGTATCTCAATTGATCTCTCGATGAAGTTGCCGATAATAACTGGCTAAAACTCAATATGAAGATATTGAATAAACCAAACCCGACACAACCGATAAAAAGATAAAAAAAATCTATATTGTAAATGATAAGACTCACTAGCAAACTAATTATAAAACTTGCAATCAAGATTAGTTCATAGCTTTTTTGCCTTATAGATGGTGAAAATTTTTGCTTATCAGTTCTGTTTTTCATAATTACCTCTTAATCTCTGTTAATTTTATTTCCTCTATTTTAAGCCTTAATCCATCCTGTACTACTACCGCAGGGCTTCCCGTAATACCGAACCTTGTGGTCAGTTCCCCGTTTTGATCAAAGTACACCTTGTTCTTATGCTCATCCTTAAGGAGTTCTTTTAATGTAAACGGACTACCGCCCACTAAAATAACCCTATCCTCTACAGCTTCTTTCTGATCAGGCAGAGGTTTATCTAATTCCTCCCTTAGCCACTTAACTTGCTCTATTCTCCTTGCATCAATAAAAAGTAGCCTCCTGTTTAAATCCATATGCTCAAGCGGATTAACTTGCGTCCCTGCTCTATGTAGTATCTTGCCGCAAGGAAGTACCACATCCTTATCCAATGTATAGGTCGGGTCAAAGTAAAAACTCCTCCCAGCAACAGCGGGTTTTACCGCCTCTATAGCTCTTGGGTTTTTGACCCGATCACGTACAACTTTTTGCATTTTTTCTTGTTCTTTCTTCATGTCTATTTTGTTTAACCTTTCTGCTATCATCTGCAAAAATTCCTGCTCAGATATTTGGTAGCTATGACCTTGCGTTCCGAAATCCTTGGCATAAACCGGCAATATTGCTATAGTCAGAACCAACAAAATTATTAATTGATTTTTGCTTGTTAACATTCTAATAATCCTAGAACGTTTGAAGTTTTTACCTCTTTTAAATCGGTATTATTTAAGTCCTTTTCTAGATGTTTTATAATGGTTGCTTGTCCCGTAATGCTATATTGATTAGATTCTTTTCTTACTAAAATTGTCTGATTAGATAGAAAAAGGGTTTTATGATAAAAACTAATATAATTTTCTATGTGCTTGTCAAAAATAAAGCCGTATTGAAATAGCTTGTCCACTAGCTCATCGTAGCTTCCGATAAATGATATTGTCTGTTTAGGTGTATATCTGTATTTATTAGATTGGCGAGCGTATAGTACTAAAAATATACACATTACTAATACTGTTAACATCTTCATGAACAGAAGTAACACTTTATCAGAATTAGGTTCTACCTCACTATTTACTAAAATAAAAACGCTTATGAAAGCAATAATAAAGGTACAAAACATTCTCACTTGATCATCTCTACGACTTTTTATGAAATTAGGTTCATCGTGTTTTATGTACCCTATCATTGTTCTTTCAAAGTCTTTGTTTCTTGTATCAAGGGTAAATAATCTTAAGTAAAACCATAAAGAACAAAGCAAAAATATTACTAGAGAATCAGTGCCGCTTAACCCTAAACGTTGGGATTTAAGCATTAATAACATTATAAAAATGGAAATAACGTGGTCGTACTTTATTTTCTTTAACAAACTGACATAAGAAAATATAAATAAAATTTCTACTAACAAAGCGAGAAAACTAACTGAAATTAATAAACTAAATACCTTCATATTTAATTCGTTAGGGGTATTAATAAGTCCTAAAAATAATAACGGAGCTGTGTAACTCTCCTTAAGGCAATATATTATTCCTAATCCAAAAACCGCAAATCCCCAAAAAAATAACTGCCCTAGTATTGATGTTATTTGTTTTCTACTTAACATTTCTTTTTCCTTTTTACTGAATTGTAGTTGACCATTCTTAACCCTAAATTTTATCAAACACTTAATCCTCTAGTATTTCCCAATCGTTTGCTAAAATATCCGTTCCAGAGAAACTTGCGGGCGTTTCTTCTTTACTCCCCTCTCTATGCTCAAGTAAATACGTTATCTTTCCGTCAAAACCACGATAACCATATACATAAACACATCTCTCCTTATCGATAAAAAACCACTCTGTACGTCTTATCCTCTTACCCTTAAATGCCTCTTCTACCGCTTCTATAACGTTCATTTTTTATCCTTTTATATTGTTAACAATTTTAAATACTTTCTTACTTTCCCGTGCCGCTTAACTCTTCGGTAATCTTTTTATGAACCTCAGTCGATGCAGAGCGAACATTGCTACCATATATTTTACTATCAACAAGTAACACTAGAGTGCCACTTGTTTGCATCTGCTTCTCTATTGCTTCAATATATTCTATGGCTTTTTCAGGGTTACCGAAGAATAGCTGCTTTTTACCGCTCGGCTCTTTCTCAATTCGTATCTTCTCAAGCTCCAGTATTTCCCTTTGTGAAATATAAGCCACTTGTAAGTTCTTTTGTCGCCACCAACCGCCTGCGTAAAAACTAAGACTACTTATGATAACAGTTACAACTAACGCTATTATTCCTTTATTTACGGACACGTGATTTCTCCTTAATTAAATTATCCATTATTATTTCTATCGGTATCCCTTCTTCTTCCTGTTTCCTGATAAAGTTAAAATCAGTACTTTCCGTTGAAAACACCGCATTACTAAAACTATCGAGCATTAATCTTCCTACAACATCAATCCCGCTACTTGAGAGCAGCATTTCTGAATATTTACCCCGCTCAAATGATAGAGACTTTAAGAGCGGTACTTTCTCCTTGAATTCCGAATGTGCTTCAAAATCATTAAACGAACTTGGCGGTAGATTTACCTTCCATGCACTATTTTCAAAAATCGCTCTACGATGGTTATTATTATCCTGAGTATCACCTGCCGTTTGCAGGTCGGCAAAACACTGAGTACATACTACCAGACTACCGCCATAACGCCTTAAATTACGGGCATATGCCGCTAAACCGCCAGCACAATCGTCAAGTAGCTTCCATGCCTCATCTACTAAAATCATAAACTTTTGTGATCTATCTCCAGTTAAGAATTGACTGGTTACCTGCATAAGCAGAGTTTGGAGAATAATAGCTACCAAGGTTTTTTGCTCCTTGATATGCTCAAACTCAAATATGGTCATTGATTTATCAAAATATGCAGGTTTCTCGCCTGAAAAGTACTTACCGAATACTCCATCAGGCGTATAGGAAAACAGACTGGTTGCAAAACGTAGCAACAACTCTTCTTTTGAAGCTTTTAAAAACTCTACAAACTTCTTTAAATCAAGTTGATAATTGCAAGCTATGACCGCTTCCTTTATGGCTTTTTCTAAACTTGCAAGTTCATATTCTCCGGTTGCACCGCACATGATGGCAAGAAGTTCCTTCGCGCAGACTACCAACTGGTTAAAGTCAGTTTCACTTATTTCCTTTTTTAAGCCGATAAAAGGGTTAATCGTAAAACTAGACATAGCACCAAATTCTATGATTTCGCCTCCTAGCAACTTTGCAAGTGATGAATAACTTTGCCCGATATCCAAAATAAATACCCTAGTCCCACTTGCAAGCATACTTTCTGCCAAGGATTGCAGAAAAACAGACTTACCTACTCCCGAAGGTCCTGATACGCACACATTAAAATTACCTGCTCCAAGGCGATGATAAGGATTCCAGTTAAATAACTCTCCTCTTTTTCCAATTAACGGCACTCCTGAAAGCGGTACTCCGTACCATTCCCCATGCACGGGAAGTTTAGCTACTACCTCAGATGAAAGGGCAGGCCTCACTAGCTTTTTTCTTTTTAAATCAGACCAATAACTCGTAGCCTGCATCGGTAAATTGCTAATGATGCTTTCTAAATGAAAATAATCAAGGCTTGCTATATTCCAATCATTGGCGCTGTATGCCGATTCTATTTCAGAGCAACATTTATCGATATCCTCCTCTTTTGCACTTAATATAAGAGTCCAGCTATCGCTTAGTATGTTATCTTCGCTAACTAGGCGGTGGATTATCTCCCGCCATTCTACCGCTTCTTGATGTAAAGCCTTGTTGTGCCTTGAATAAGGCTTCTCTGCTGCATCAATTACCCTCTGACCTCTTGCCGTAAATGTTTTCTTTGTTCTTTGGTCATTACTAATTGTATAACTTATAACAAATCTAGCAGGCAAAGGGCTACCCGTGCTACTCCCTAAAAGTTCTATATTCTGTTGCAACGACCAGAACTTCGGCATCCCAGAGACGGTATATGCTCGATGCACTATTCCTGTACTTGTATTTACAAAACCGGTCTTTCTATTTTCGTAATAATTGCCAGGGGACAGGCATTGGTTGTTAATTAAGTCGCTACCCGCAATACTTCTATAATCGGCTTTTTTGTTTGGGTTAAATTCCAGTATATCACGACATATTCTTATTAAACTATCAACTCCGCATACGCTCGGTGCTAGATTTAAACTTGAAAATTTGGCAGTTAATTTTTTACGAAATTCAGAAAGCTCATTTAAACCCGCTTCGTTAGGATTTGATAAGGTCTTACTATAAGCAACGTACATTCTAAACATTCTTGGTAACGTTTTACCGCTACTTGCAAAATTTGCCGCTCTAACCCTTAAATATTCCGCCCTCTCCTTTGTTATCCTTTGTAATATAGGGTCTTTGCTTATTCTTCCTTGTTTCCAGAACTCCAGAAATTCCCCTATATCAGAGCTTGCAATCAATAAAAACTGTAAATACCCGCCGCTAGGTAATTCCTTGGCAAAAAACTGATTCAGGTTTTTAACGACCATTTCATTTACTCCAACTAACGGGGAAATTTCTAGTAAAAAACCGGCAGCTCCTTCCGACATTAAAAAGTTTTCAGATGCTGGGTCAAAATATCGATAATTTAAATAGTTTTTTAACGGCTCGCCCCCTTTTAAGCTACTTTCAAATAAAGCATCCTTAGCACGCTTAAAACTCTCAAGGTCAGTGCGATTAAATCCTATTATATCAGCCGCTTTATTGGCAAAATCCTCGTATAAATTTTTCATGTTTTAACCATTAAAAATATATGTTCTTGCCGTCTGAAAGAGGGGTTATATCCTCATCTTCATAACGCACGGCTTTATCTTCTCTTTTTAATATCAATCCATCATCAAGAAGCTCATTCTTGCATTTATCACCAGAGCATTTTTTCTTTTTGTATGCCTCCGCAATTTGTCCCGAATCAATCTGTTTATCTACTTCACTCAGCATAGTACAACCAAGTCCCCGAGCATCATCGCACTTGAACTTGTTTGGATAAGTAGAACAAGATACAATACTCAAAGTCATTAATAGGAGCGTGGTTGCTTGGGTTATATTTTTTGCTATACTCGTTCTATTTTTAGTCATTTCTTAAATGTTTATGTTGTTTAAAATAATTCTTCGTTTATCTATTCTAACCTTATGTTTTACTGCCCTATCTACTTACACCGCCGATTGGTTTAGAGTAGATAAAATCCCCTCTGCCCTGACTACTTGGCTACTTGATCTTATCAAAGATAATCCGGGAAAAATCATCACTATTATCGGTTTTTTTTATTTGGCTCGTAAATTTGGGTATAAAATTAGATGATGCGGGATGCTGCTTTAATTGCTTTAGCGAATATTGATCACTTACGATATGCAATACGCCTCCTATCTTCTCAACAAAAAACATTTGATTGTACCACATAGACCTTTTTGAACTAAAGGTATAACAATCTCCTATCTGTTTATGAAAAAATAAATCGCATGTACGAAAATCACTGATTAATTCGTTCAGATTACCCTTATATGTTAGCGTTAAACGATTAGTAAACTCTTTAGAACGTTTGTATTTTTCTAATGTCTTGTCATCAATAAAACTAACCGCAAAGTATAATAATAAGCATTCTAAAGTCATAAACCACCATGTGCTTTTTTCATCAAAATACGAATAAATTAAACAGAACACTATTGTTAGCCATATTGTCGGTATACCGATACGTAAAAACATAAATTTATTCATTTTCCACTCCTTTCATCCTTAATTGCTTCTGCGACATCACTTGCCCCAACTTCTACCGATTTAGTAAATACCACATCCACTTTCGTTCCCCCAGGTACTAAAATCACCGGTGATATATTCTCAGCTTGTTTAATATAGTAGTCCGCTAGCTTTTCGGCAGCGCTACTACTTCCTCCTAGTATCCCTTCCTGCGCCATATCCTGCATACTCCGTTTGTTTGTGTTAATCGCTCCCAAAGGACTAATATTAAGCCCGCTTTGTCCTTTTGCAGTATTAGTAAAACCGCTAAGCACGCCTCCGATAAAAGCACTTTTTAGATGTTTATCGGACATGGACACAACAACGCCTCGTATGCCGTTTGCTCCGTCATCTCCGTATATTACTCCCGCAACTTTTGTAGAAATTACAAGCCCTGCTTTTTTGTCTTCACATACTAACTCCTCGGCTCTAATAATTGCCCGCTCCGATGAAATATCCCCATAACAACTACCGAGTAACCTGCATTGTTTGATATCTACCGCAAAGTCTTTCGGCAAGTTTCCTCTACCCGTTAACTTGATGACGATAGGTATAGGCTCTGATTGTGTATTTACCGAAGTTGAAACCGCAATGCCGCCGAGTAAATGACCGCTAACATAACTGGTTGCAGGTATATAACTATATGAAGATACGGGAGGCGTTATCGCAGGCTTGGTACTAATTGTTGTCATACCGAGTTCCGCCGCTATAGCTGCCAGTTTTTCCTCAGGATTTAAAGATGCTATTTCATTTTTTAGGTTTTCCTTATCTACCTTCAATTCCTCAATCGCTTGCAGGGCATAAGATAATCTAGAGTTTAACGCCTTTAACGCCTCCTCCGAACTGGACTTTTCCTCTTGCTGCTGCTTAACAAGCGTACTTTTAAGTAACTCTATTTGCTCGGCTCTGGTTTTTCCTTCATTCTCTATTGATTCTTCTAAAAAATTGCGCCATTTCGTATCTGCTCCTGTAGCATCCGTTGCAAGTTCTATCTTCTGATGCCCCTCTACTATATTTTCTTTATCTACAGTTTTTTTCTCGGGAGTGTTAACTGTGCCGATTAATACAAGAAAAGCTACTAGACCGGTAAACCCTATAACAACCACCAAGCTTAGGTTGATCCATTGCTTTTTTGTAATGGCCTGTTTGCTTTCCAAAACATTACTACCCTTAAAAAAACTACCGCTCTTCTCTCTGATGTTTTGTAATATGCTTTTTATTCTGTCCATGCTCATTTATCCTTTATTTCCTGCACCAGCATTACTTTTACTTTTTGCTTCGGCATGATTGCTAATTCATCAGGGTAAACACCGATTACCTTATCAAACCCTTGTGCAAATATTTTTCCGCTAAAATTAACTATTTCCCGAGTAGGATTCTGTAATTCAAATATTCCTCCTCTTAAATTTTTATATTGATAGGTTTTTATCTGTTTTGCTTTAAGCCCGCCGGTATCGCTTATTTGTAATAATCCCGACTGAACATAGAAAATATCGGCTACATCATCTTTCATTGCTCTTAGCATCCGAGATAATATAGAAGTCCGTAACTGCTCTGGATTATTTACTCTGCCGCCCTCTATGACAATAACTCTCCCTTTAGTATCGCTAACACGGAGTAATAAATCCTGAACAAAACCTGCGTTATTCCTAATGCTTATTTCTATATCCTTGCCTACCTCACATAACGGCATTATGTAAATATTTAATCCGTCTTCATCATGCTTAAGCCTGTATTTACTCTCGTCTCCCGTAACCTGTGTTATCTTATAAGGCGGGTTACTTATCCTGTTTAAACCCGTTTTCGATATCTCGCCCTTTATTATGCTACCTGCGGTATATTGATAAACGTCTCCCTTGCCGATACCTACTTGGCAAATAATCAAAAAACAACTGATTAACCTTAATAATTTTCCTATTTTCATTTTTTCTCATCCTCTTTTTGCGGTAAAAGACGGCTAAATTCCTTTATTTTCAGTAAACCGCCGACAAAATCAAAAGACATCAGATACTTAACGTTTTCTTGTTCAATTCCTTTTTTACCAAACGTACTCGTTAGCGTTCCTTCAACTACTACCCGCAGGTTTTTTGTATCTACCTGTAGCTTTTTAGGAGCAAAGAATGTCATTAAGCCAAACTTCTTATGCTCTTCCTCCTTAACCGCAAAATAGCTCTGCAAAGCCTCTATATTCTTTTTAGACCGAGCCGAGGCGTGCTTTAATATTATGTCCCTTTTTGCCGGGATCGTCTCCGTTGTTAAATCAAGTAAACAGGAAGCAAAAAGCAGCGCACTTTCTTCCAGATAACTCTGCGATACCTGTGCGCCTTCTATTATCATTTCCCTAGCAATACCTGGTATCATGATAATTTTTTCTTCAATTACGGCTAATTTCCCTACAAGTAAAAAGTTGGCAATTACCGCTAAACCGCTAAGCCCTGCAAAGAAATTACGTTGCCTAGTTAAATAAATACTTTTCTGATGCTCTCTTATGTCCATTTACTTTAATAAAAATATTTAATTGCAGAATCTGGCATTGACCCTTTTAACCGAGACGGGAAGTACCAATGAATAAAACGTTGAGCCTTGCCGTCATGTAGGATTTTAGAGAGGTAGTCGCCTAAGTAGTAACCGGGCAAAGCTCCTATAACACTAACCATAAGACTAAATAGCGTCATTGCTACAACTACCCCAACCATAGCCATAATCACTCCAAGTAAAGGCATCCCGTATATTTTGATTTCGGCTCGCAAAGTCTCCCACATTCTTGTTTGCATACCTTTTAAGCCACCGGTATTACGAGTTGAGACAATTTTATTGCTCCCGCAGTACCAAGAGATCCTACCCCAAATGCCACTCCTTTTTGGTACATATCTCCTCCGCGAGCAAGAAATGTCGTACCTAATCCAACAGCAATGGCTAACTTGCCTATGTTGTTATTTACAAGTTTGTAAAGCGGCGAAATCATCCCGGCTTCTAAATCTTCAACCTTAAACCAATCGGTAGCTAAAGCCGTATTACCCGACATAACAACCGCTATTACTCCAAGATATACCCCCGCTTCCGCGCATATTACCAATTGGGCTTTTAGCTTCTTGTATCGATCGCTTTTCATAATTTTTTCTCTTTGATTTTTCTTGTTGATTAACATTTAATTACTCCTTATAAACTCATTTTACTCTGATGTTATTTGATATGTGTACACTTATCAAGTTGTATTAATCAATTACCTATTCACTCAAAAGGGAATTTCATCAGGTAAAGCTGATAATTCTTCAATCTCGGTTATATAGTTTTCTCTTGAGATTTCGCCGTTACTCTGTTTCTCTTTACTACTTGTTAAGAGGTTTATGTGATTGATATTTACCTCTATAGAACCTTTGGCGTTGCCTGATTTATCTATATAACTTCTTACCTTCGGATAACCTTTTACAAGTATCCCAGTCCCTTGCGTTACATATGCTTTTATTACTTTTGCAAGTCCCTCCGAATTAGTGTTGCACTCAAACCACGTTGTTTCTTTTTGTTCTTTTCCCTGTTTATCTTTCCATGTTCTAGATACCCCCACTGAAAAAGTTACAAAGTTCGGGTATTCATTAGGCTTCCGTAATATAGGGTCTTTCCCTACGTACCCTATTAATTCAATTTCTGCCGTACTTATCATTCTTACCTCCTTTAATACTTCTAGTTTGTTAATTTATACTCTCGCCAAAATCCTCAATCTTAAGCGGTAACCCCAAATTCTTCCCTAGCTTGCGAATAGGCACGACTAACGCCATCGCTTCAAAATGTTTTACCCACGGCGAGTCGGACTTATAAGACCCCGAGGAACATTCCATACTTTCGTTAATCTCATCCCTAAAACACACCTTGATTTGAGCCTCGCCAGATTTAAGCTTTACCACCCCGTAAGTAGCAATCAGATTATCTTTGTGCTGCTTCTCTTTTGACGGGATATGCTTAATATTAGGATTCATCCCGAGTTCATACTCAAAGAAGTCATCCTTATATACCCCGTAAGAGTAAACGTTAGAAACAAGAGGATTATTAAGGAGCAGTTTTAGCCACCCTCTATAACCTATCTGCAAATCAATGTTTGACTTATAAGAAATAAGCCAAGCTTGTCCAAGTGAAGAGGCAGGGTCTAGTCCGTACTCACAGCATTTATAAAAGGCATTTACTATCGATAACTGACTACACGCTCTTAACTTATCATTGGTATTGATTTCCCACGCAAATGACCTAGCTAACTTCTCAAATAATAAGCCGTTGTTATTTAGAAACGGCAGTAGCTTATCTTTTCTTGCACTACAGAGCTCATATATTCCGTCTTTGGGTTTGGGTACTATTGCTGCGACCTTATCCCGCTCTATAACCTCCATAGACGCTTCTTGAGCATTTAAATCGGTGTTTAAGCTACGATTATCTATGTTTGTATTATTTAGCTCCCTGTGGGCTTTATTTTCGTTTTGCGAGTTTTCTACTTCATAAACCGACATCGCCGTTTGATATAATTCTTCGTTGTGTTGATTTCTTGCATGTATTGCTCCGTTCATTTCATCCTCCTATAATTTGTAGAATTCTATATGTATTATCGTTTGAGTATTCCCTGTAAAGTTCAGGCATCGCTTCTTTTAATGCACCGGTATCAAGTCTGGTAGCAGTTCTTTCCTTTAAAGCTACTTTGCAAAACCCCGCATCAAGAATACCCGCATCACCCATAAAATTTTGGATTTCAATTTTTAGCTTTTCTTCCTGTTTCTCAAGTTCTCTGCGTCTTATTGCCGCCTCTTGCCATATACAAATCTTTTCCCTTATACCGCTGTCGGCTTTAATCGTTTTGGCACTCTCTAACTTAGGATAAACTTCTTGCAATTCAGCAGGATTAGAAGGAGCAGGCGGAATACCCGCTACAATGTGATTGTTCCAGAAATCTATCACCGCTTGCCGAATCCGAGCCTCATATTCATAGTCCCGCCAATAAGTAAAACAGGCATATTGCCAATTACTGAACAACACGGGAACGTCTACCCTTTCGGCATTTGTAAGCATGGCGTAATATGCTACCTGTGTTCTGTAATATTCTGGTATTCCCTCTTCCCACTTAGCAATCGGACATTTTGTGGACTTAGCCTCAACGATTACATTCTCACCTAATACCTTTGCGTCAACATTACCCCGCATAAACGGATACTTAGGGTCAATAACGGGCGGTAGGTTAGTTTCAAGAGAGCAGTTATTTACTTCGCTGTATTCCTGCAATATATACTTCTCAACTCTAGCACCTCGTTTTAAATCTTCGCTTTCCTCCTCATAAATAACGGCAGGGTTCATCTTGTCTCTGTAGACGTCTAAAGGCGTACACCATGGAGACAACCCCATGATAGGGGCAATGTCGCTTCCCCCTATTCCAAGCTTGCGATCAAGCAAAAAAGTTTCTCTATTACTCATTTACCACCCTCCATTCTACGTTCTTCAATATCACGCCATCTTTGCACGTTTCTTGAATGTCAGCAGTAAGGCTTACCTTATCATAAGCATTTAATTCCCCGATCATGTCGGGGTAATCGTTACACTTAACTAAAAGTGCCTGCTCAGTAGTAAAAACATAGTGAGGTTGGTGTTTAATCGCCACGTAATGACTAAATATCGCCTTAAAGTGATTTTTTCCCTTTGTTTCTTTATTGGAGGTAGTCATACCGCTACCCTCCGAGAAGAATAGTAATCGCTACGCAACTTGCTAGTTTCTCCCCAGTATCTTGATCTAGCTTCCTCTAGCTCTTGTTCTAACGCCGCAGGATCGTAAATCTTAATGTCCCAAGAAATGTCCCATCTTTTTGCTTCATCAAGTAAAAACTCGTATTGGTCAATCTTTCTGCTTAACTGGTGGTAATCCACGCTGTTTGCATCAAACGGAATGTTATATTTTCTTGCTCTTCTTGTTTGCTCTTTGGTAAATGTTTGTTTGAAATGAGCTCTTGCTTCTTCTATTTGCTCATCAAGAGATTTCGCCCTCGCTCTTTCGCCAACTTTAGCAAGTGTTTCTTTAGCAGAATCAGATAACTCTAAGCTTTCACTTTTAGCTTCATGAAATTTAGGTGTTTCCGTTATGTTGGTTGGTAATTTTACTGCTTGACGCTCATTGTAGATTTTTACAGCTAGCTTTGCTTGCTCAAGATTAGAAAATACTTGTACCGCTTCTTTTGTCGGTAGTAGCATTTTTCTTAAAGTTTCACGAGCCTTAGCAACGCTGATGTCTTCTAGACGTGATGCGCTGTTTAATATGGAATTAATATTGGTGTGATTTTTTGCCCCAAAGATTGTATCTTTACTTAAGGCGGAATTGTTGCTATTATGCATATAATTCTCCTGCAAAGGTTGAGTTGATAAAGTTGAGAATATCCCGACGGATCAAAGTAAGAATATTCTCAACAAGTAATACATAAAAACGTCTTAAGCTGTGAACCTTAAGGCGTTTTTTTATGCCTTACTTATAGATTAGTATAATGCATGGAAATTATATTGTCAACTTATATTTTCTTTTTATTAAACTTTAATTACACCTTAACTAAGGTTAGGTTTTATATTTTTTTTCGATAAGTGTAGTGAAACTATTTTTTGCATGGAATCAATATTTAATAATATACTACGCTGCCGTGTTTTATTATGCATATCAAACGAAATATCACCTTCTTCTATAAATTTTTTTAAAGTTTTATATACAGCAGTACGGGAAACATTAGCTTTTTCAGCAATAAACGCTGTGGTTATTTTGCTTTTTCCTGCAATAGAAGTTTGCACTATTATTTGTAATATTAATCTTTGTGATGGTGTGTAATAATCATAGCTCCCAATAGCTTCTAATAAAAGATTAGGCTCTAATAAATCAAGTGAATTAGTCATTGTTACCTAGAATTAAATAAGTTTTTTTGAAGTGTTATTTAAGTTATTGACATTAAAAAACAATACCTTTAACCTACACTAACAATAAGTATGAATAACACAAACAGGAGAAACCCTTATACTGAAGTAAGATTTAAGAAAATGAAAGAAATTATTAGATAGGTTTACCACACATCTGCCAGGATATTGTCTTTAAACTTATCTAGTACTAAACCAGATGTATCGAGTGATACGTCAACCGTGCTTTTTTATCCAGTAACGACTAAACCAGCAACGATTGGTCTTAGAATAGTAAAGTATTATTTTACTGTCAAGCCCTTTGTTTTTGGTTAGTTGAATATTGCTTTAATTTTAATTAACTAACACCATAAATGTCTAAGTTAGCATTACGAACAGAGCAGGAAGCTCAAACCTTACAAACTCAAGAACTATCCTTAGAAGCACAAGTATTTTTAGCTTTCAAACGTAGAAGTAAAAATAGGCATGAGTTATTAGATCAATTAACTAGAGCTAATGTCATTCTAGAAAAACAACTTACTAATAAGACAAGGCTATTACATCCAAAAGCCCGTACTATTGCAGAAAAAATTCTTAACAAGTTAGCATATGCAGGAGTTGAAGAAGCTATACTTACACATAAACAGTTACAGATAATAACTAGATGTTTAGCTGATCAGAATAGAAGTCTTATACACCAATTAGGCAGATTGTTTAATTTTGAATATAAAAGGAAATATTTAAAATATAAGCGGTGCTATGTTTTTCAAATACACTCAATAATAAAAGAAACAGTAGGAATCTCCAATAAGAGAAAGGAGGTGTATTATGATTAACACCGCTCTTCATATAAGGAAGCAGGAAGCTCAAATTAACCAAGACCAACTATGCAAACTCTACTCATTTAAGGAAGAGAAAGCCCGCTATCGTAAGAGTTATATTAACTGGGATAAGATAAAGAGAGCTAACAGGAAAGCTATCCGTGAAAAATCTAAGCACTTAAGTAAGGATGCAAAAGATATTCTAGCTCCCGTTATACAAAAACTAGAAAAAGGCGAGCGTGTCATCCTTAATCATAAGTATATTTCTACAATTACCTTTTGTAAAAGAGGGCAAAATTGTAATATCATAAAGCAATTAGAATCTGTCCTAGATATTACCTACCATAATTCTATTACTGTTGACGGCAAAACATATCGCCATAGTTACGAATTTGCATATTATAAACAGGAAATAGTATCTAAAGAAGATAATTCTACCGCTCAATTTATTAAGCGAGAGAAATCCTTAAACTTCAGTAAACAAGCCAGTTTTGATACGTCTATAGAAAATAATAATACTGAAAGTATTAGATCTAACGTGCATGCGCACGAATCTAATTTTTCACAAAATACTCAAGAAATCAAACAAGAGGAAAATAAAGAACCTCAAATAGTAGAACTTCCAAAAGAACCTGTTAAACCTGCTAAGCTTAAAAAACGACTATCTAACGAGCGAAAAAAACCTACTAACTCCGAGCGTAAGGCAAGAATTTACCGGTTTAACCAGTACAAAGAGCCACAGAACTTAGGCTACCACTACCCGTTAACTAAGGAGGATGGCGATAAGTTACAAAGCCTATCAGGGCGAGATTTTAGCCTAAATGCGATGAATGAAATACTTCTCGATATGTCAAAACGGCGAGATAACAGGTTTTGCTCAAAAGCTCAATTTATAGCTTATTTCGGCACGTGTCTTAAATACGAGAAGCGGGATGCTGTTAAAACCGGCAACGATAATTTCCGCATAAAAGCAAACATCACTCCAATAAACAAAAAGGAAATAATTAAAGCAAAGCAGATAGAACAATACCTAGCCGAGGTGGAACAGAAGGCGATTACCCATGTTTGCCCTGAGAACCAACTAAAAGCAAGGATTGCTAACGTCCTTGAACCACTAAGAAGCTACGAGCTACTGTCAAACATTAAGGATTTTGCGGTAGTAGGCGGTATTGTAAGAATTTACTTAAGAGCCGATTGCCAATTGAGTGGTTTTGAAACTGATTTAGTTTTAAGTCAGGTTAAGTCTATTTATTCAACGCATGAGGTAAACATAGAAAGCGTGGAGTATTTACTAGAAAATGCTTGTCAGCAAGTAAAAGGCTATGACGATGTGCAGACAAAAGGAACTGTAGCCACTCAGACATTACAACAAGGCATTTGGGGAGATATTTGCCAAAAGTTAATAGAAACATGCGGTATTCACGTTTATAATAACTGGTTTAGCAAGTTAATTCCCATTATTGATAAGCAGAATAGAATTATTGAGCTAAAAGCTCCTAATTTGTTTGTCAAGGAGTGGATAGAACACAATTATAAAAATGCAATTAATAATATTGCTACCACCCTAGGATTAAAGTTTGTAAAAATAATTTAAAAAGACAGGAGCCTTAAATTCTTAAACTATATTGCCCAGTTGTTCCTTTTATACCAACTTTAGTAGGAGTATTAAATGTTTTTTTGTCTTCTAATATTTCCTGTATGGTTAATAATTGGATTTTATCATATTTTATTCCTTTATATTCCCATATTCCCGCTTGTGCCGCTTCTTCCCTCATGCCTTTTGTTGGTTCTTGTAAAGATATAAAACCTGCTAATACTGATTTATCTTCTCTATCTAGTACTCCTCTTAATTCTCTAATATTGGCAGGAGTAATATTTTGCCCTCCTTTTACAGAAATCACCATATCTTTTAATCCTTCAGTTGTATCTATATATATACGACCGTCAATTCCTTTATCTCCGCTTTTCTGTTTTGTAGGTAATCCTTTAACTTGTTCTATAGCCCAGTGTTGAAACTGATGTGGTGAATATTTCATTAATACTTCTGCTTGTTCAAAACTTACAGGTACTCCGTCTATTTCAAAATGTTCTGTCTCAACAAGGCGGTATTTTTCTGTTAATTGATGTTTGATAAGAATTATAGGAAGCATTGCAATATCGCATCCTATCCATTTTCTTTGATTTTTCAAAGCTGAATATATTGTTGTTCCACATCCGCAAAAAGGATCAAATACCACTCCATCAGGAGGACAAGAAGCTTTAATTATTCTATCAAGTAAAGCTATTGGTTTTTGGGTGGGATAACCTAGTCGTTCTTTTGAAGATGGGTTAAGTGCTTGTATGTCTATCCAATAATCATTAGGTAATACTCCTTGATCTTGATAATAACGATACTCTTTTCCATTCTTTATATTTCTTTGATAAATCTTCCCCTCTTCATCTATAAAAGTCGGTTCGTGCATAGTAGAAAAATCACGTTGTATACATACATCATTATAATTAAAGGTATATTGATTACTTTTTGAATACCACAATATTATATCATGTTTTTTAGGAAAAAATTTTGTTGATCTACCGCCCGTTTTATAGCACCAAATAATTTCATTCTTAAAATTTTGATGCCCAAATATGCCATCCATCATTACTTTTATATAATGACTTGCAGTAGGGTCGCAATGAAGATAAATAGAACCAGTAGGTCTTAATATAACTTTCATATGCAATAATCTTTCTACCATGTAGACTAAATAAGCAAGTAAAGCTGGTTGTGTATTTCTTAAAGCCTTTATCCATGTACTCCAAAAAACAACATAAGTATCGTCAATATCATATTCCTTCATTAAGACTTCCATATTTCTTAATTTATCTTCTTTTTCTGCGTTAAGGGTCCAAGTATCGCAAAAAGCCTCTGCTGATTCAGATACAGGGTAGCCAGTCATTGCTTTATACATCATGTTATAATTGCGTTTAGAATTAAAAGGAGGGTCAAGATATATAAGGTCAACACTGTCTTTTTTTAATTTTTGTTTCATTACATATAGGTTGTCTCCATAGTATAAAATATTCATAAAATCCCCTGCTTAACTAGTAGGCTAAATATACACCCATATCCTTGTTATTATACCTAACAACCAATTTATCAATCTTCTTTTAATTAAAGATTTAGCTTATGAATGAGGATAAGTAGCTAAAAGGCCACTAAATATAGATGATATTAATTTCTTTTTAGATACTTAACCTAAAAAGTATAAAAATTAGAATTTAAGTTGAAAGAGTTTTAGTTAAAAATAAGGCAACTATAAAATAATTGCCTTACCTTAAAAGATGTCTAACCGTTATGGTAATTTATAATTTAACCTAATTTTTTTAAGTTCTAATAATAAAAATTGAAAATAACAAAAAAATAAGTACCTTTTGTTGCAAACAGATCAAGTTTCATATTTTTAGTTCAGGCAGATACTAAAGCAATATTATAAGCTTGTCTCAATTGGTCTTTAATCTCTTTTTCTTTATCAATTTTAATAAATATATTTTGGTCATTTAATAGATAAAGTCCTTCAGCATGTAATTTGGCAAATAATATTCCATCTCTATAAATACCTGTGAATTGATCGTGCATACGATACTCCACTTGACCTATAGAAGTCATCGTTATAATGATTGTTCTAATTATGTATTTATCCATTTTCTAGGAAGCAAAAAAATGTTTAATCATTTAGTGTGTGGAAATATACAGGAAAAAGGTTAATAAATAGATAATCAAATTATTAGCTGTACAAATACTTCTAGGTGAAGTAATCTTAATATTTCTTAATAAAACTAGAATAATTGATTTATGATACAGGAAGAATTTATCGCTAAAATACTTGAAGTATTGTCTCCGATGCCTGATGTTACTGCAATAAAAAGTAAAGGCCACATAGTTTTATATAAGGATGGAGTTATGTTTGGCAAGATAATTGAGCAAAATGTTTTATTGTTAAGTAATGGTAATAAGTTTGTTGAAGTAGAAAGTGAACTAATAGTTAGAATACTTAGACCTAAAACCCAACTTGATCAATCTGACTGTGATGCGTTCTTGTTTAAAGCTACTAAGTCATGGTGGTTGGCTAAAAGTAAGATATGGACTATTTCAGCTACAAAAGGATTTTTAGAAAATATTTAGCATATTAAGCTTATTTATACACACCATATAAAAAATCAAAACTCATTTTTTATTTACAGTTAATATATTTACTTATATACTCAAGTAAGTAATAAAAACCAAGAGAATCAAAAATGACCAGACTAAGTATAGATATACCAAATGAATTACACCATTATCTCAAAATACATACGGCACGAAAAAAAGTAACTGTGGTAGATTTTGTAAGAGATGCCATATACAAAAAAATTGATCAGGAAAAAGTACCTAATAGAGAAACCATAAAAGCTATTGAAGAGTCAAGAAAAGGTGTTGGTATAACTTGTTTTAGCTCTAAAGAAGATTTTTTAAAACATCTTAGTCAATTAGAAAAAGAAGTAGAACAAGAGTTAGCAGAGAGAAATTGATGAATATTAATATAATTTCTACTAATAAATTTGACAAAGAATTTAAATTGTCGCTAAGACGAGGTAAAAAGAAAGAGAATTTAGATAAGGTTATAAATTTATTATTGGATAATATTAATAACGTAACTCATCACAAGTTGCATGGTCAATTAGAGGTAACATGTCTGCTAAGTTTTTTGGTTTAGCATAAGCAAAAGGTTTATAGACCTTCGCTTTCTTTTCCGCATTAGTCGGCTTTTTCCGTTTGTTAAGTAGTTGTTTTTTAAGCTTAACAGGTTTAATAGGCTCTTTTGGAAACAGGACTATTTCTGAAGTGGTGTTTTCCTCGGTTATAACTTCTTCAGAAATTAAAAAAGAAGTAGATTCATGATCTATATTCTTTTTATTATTTTCATACTTATTATAAGAAGTCGGAAGTGTACTTCCGAGTTTAATACTTTTGTAATATTTATCAGTAGCCTCTAATATGATTTTGCCTCTACAGGCATAACTAAAAACGTATATATTTTCTCTCCTTATCCCTTTAATTTTAATAGCTTTTCTCCATTTACTATGGAATATATGACTTATTGCTTTTCTTACTGTGCGTAATTGTCTATCTGTGATTTTAAGTTTTGTACAAAGAAATTCTAAAGAAAAATATGTAACCCTATTATCTGATTTCTCTATTAGAGCGTAAATAATAGCTACCAATTTTAACTGGGATTCGGTTAATGGTTTATCCCTAGTATTATTTTGTGGAATATTTTCCCATATATCTTTGATTATATGGAAGGAACAAGTCTCTTTTTCTGCATATAAATCTAAATAATATTGATAGGCTTCCGGATAAATAGGTCTTTGAGCTTTTTGTTCATGTTTTTGTGCTAAATAAGCCATTTTATTTGTTGTTAGTTAATGTAAATTAAAAAATTTTCATAAAACCAACAAGAAAGCTCTTGACTAGCAGGCAATACCATACTATTCTCAGACCAATCGTTGTTGGTTTTTGAGTAAAAAAATAACGGTTGAAGTATCACTAGATACATCTGATTTAATAGCTACAAAATCGATTCCCCAATCAAAAAAGTAGCAATAAGAATTAAAAAAACATATTACATAGCTTTACCTTTTAGAAATTTATAACTTTTTATAAAAGACTAGTTTTAGGAAGTTGTCAATAAAAAACCTTGACAATTAACAAAATAAACCTATATCTTTTTTTTTATAAATATGATCAAATATAGAGTTATGGATTTGTTAAAAGAAGCTATAGAAAATTCAGCGATTATTCCAAGAGTACAAAAAATTGTACTAAAAGTAATTTGCTCTAGTTCTTATCCTATTTCTGCAAAAGAGATAGAGGATATATTAGGGTTATCTCGTCCATCAGTAAGTTTTTCTTTAAAAATGTTATTAAAACGCAATTTTATAAGTCGTTCTAAAGATAATGTGTATCTATACTCACCTAATCAAGAAAGAATGAAGGAAATAAGAGAAAGATTTGTATCAAAATCATCTAACATAAAATAAACATTATTTTTACATAATAATACTTGACAATTTAATTTTTTCCTTATATATTAAAATTTATAAGCAAGGTATAAAAAAAACGCCCTAAGCTGCAAACTTAAGACGTTTTTAGAACCTTATAAGTGGTAAGAATTTTTTATTTTCTAGATACAACAATTCTTACTTTTAATCACTTTATCCATAAATGGAGGATATATGCAAAATATCTTAAGGCTACCTTTATGTCAAGGTGCTTTTTCAAAGTCAAAAAATTACAAAAAGGCTAATAATCCAGTAAATCATGGTAGAATAGAATTAAGAAGCCATGAATTATCAGAAGAAAACATTCAGGCTCTTGAAGAAATCAGCATTGCCAAGGCAAAAGAAGCTTTAACAAAGAATTTGCTTAAGCCAAGGGAGGTAATGCAGGTATTTTCAAATCTTGAAGCTGCCAGAGAAGCTAACGAAATATTCAAGCAACGGTCTGTTCAATCATTACCAGCTAATATAGCAGAAACACCCAAATTTCATGAATCTAAAACTGAAAGCTTAGAATTATCTGATTCTGCTAAGGAAACATTTGCCAGAATTGGTATAAGGGTAAGAGAAGCATTTGTAAAGGAGCAGATTGAGAGAGCTAGCTTTTATAACATTCCCTATGAAACCTACGGCGATAATTATTACCAGTTAATGGTTGATATTGATAAATACGAGTATTTACTTAAAAAGGCAAAAGACTATTGTGTTGACTGGGATACTAGCGAATACGATCCAGTAGCTCTAGAGCAGGCAATAGAGGAGGCAGAGTATAATGCTTACACGGTTGATCAAGAATTACGCTCTTATTTTTCGCTAACCAGAGGAGTGGAGGTATAAAATGACTATAAAGGATCGTTTTATCCCACGAGAAGAAATCTCAAAACTTCTCTGGGGTATGCTTAGTGATATTTCTACTCATAGCTTATCAATGTGGATTAAATCAAAGACTGATGATGAGTTTGTGGTAGTACCAAGAGAATTCTGTATTTTAATGGTTTCATTTTTAGAAAGACAGACAGTAGCAAAGGAGTATTTGTTGTTTAATCCTGAGAAAGTATTAGGACAGATTGAAGAAATAAAACGTTATTTATAATAATAAAGAAATAAAGTTATTAGTATGAAAAACAAGCAAGAATGGCTAAGAGAACGTAAGAACTATCTAGGTGGCACTGATTTGAGTGCTATAGCAGGACTTAATCCTTATAGGACTGCTCTTGACGTATATTTAGATAAAACCAGCGATGATATTAGGTGCGAAACTAGCCCTGCAATGAGGTGGGGTACTCTTTTAGAAGATACTATAGCTAAGGAGTATGCAGAAGTTACTGGTCAAAAGATAGAAATAGAACCAAACACAATCTATCACCCTTCAATGAAGTTTTTAGGAGCTAATATTGATAGGTGGGTTGGCGATAAAGAATATGTTTTGGAATGTAAGACAGCAGGTTTTACTCGGGGCAAAGAATGGGGAGAGGTTAGGACTGACCAGATTCCCGAGAGTTATCTGATACAGTGTGCATTTTATGCAAGTATATGCGATGTACCAAAGGTTGATATAGCAGTGCTAATTGCAGGACAGGATTTTAGAATTTATACTTATAACAGAAATAAGGATTTAGAGGATAAAATTATTAAAATTGGCGTTAATTTCTGGCATAACCATATAGAAAAAAGGATACCGCCTAAATGTGTAAATACTAGGGATACATTTAACTTATTCCCACAAAGTAACCATCACGAAATAGTAGCAGAAAGTAACATCATGGAAAAATGGGAACAACTTAAAAGCTTAAAGGAGGAAGAAAGCAGGATACAAAGCACTATTGAGAAATTAAAGACCGATATACAGGAATTTATGAGAGATTATGACGTGTTAATTGATAATAACGGTAACGTGATAGCTACATGGAAGAATAGCACTCCAAGGTCATTTTTTGACTTAAAAAGGTTTAAAGATGAGGCAAAAGACCTGTATTTGAAGTATATTA
Source organism: Candidatus Megaera polyxenophila (assembly GCA_037101405.1). Classification (NCBI taxonomy): domain Bacteria; kingdom Pseudomonadati; phylum Pseudomonadota; class Alphaproteobacteria; order Rickettsiales; family Rickettsiaceae; genus Candidatus Megaera; species Candidatus Megaera polyxenophila. Next base: position 108,441 of record AP017966.1, read on the forward strand.
GTCATGCTAAGCAATCGAGAATGTTTTTAATTAAATGATGATGAGAAAATATCCAGTACCAACTAAAGAAGAAGCAGAAGAACTGAGAAGATTAAGGCAAGAGGCTGGTATGACAATTTAAGGTGGCCCAATTTGTCTAGACTAAAAATCAGAAATTATGAGATATAATTTGCGTTATAATTTTAGCCAATAATTTTTGTTAAATACACCTGTTCTGGAGTTAAATATTCCAAGGATTGGTGCATCCTTTTACTATTATAAAAAGTTATGTAATCTGTTATAGCATTTTTTACCTCCTTGACAGTATTTAAAATTATCAAATATATTTTTTCTTGTTTTAATGAACGCCAAAATCTTTCAATAAATACATTATCTAAAGCCCTACCTTTACCGTCCATGCTAATCTTGATTTCACGTTTAACAAGTTCGTGGATGAAATTTTTTGACGTAAATTGAGAACCTTGATCGGTATTAAAAACCTCAGGTTGACCGTGCTTTTCTAGGGCTTCTTCTAGTGCGTCGATGCAAAAATCACTTTCTAAGCTAATTGAAACCTTCCAGCTCAGAATATAACGGCTAAACCAATCAATAATGGCTACTAGATATACAAATCCTTGTGCCATTCTAATATAAGTTATATCGGTGCTCCATACCTGATTTGTCTTAGTAATTTCAACGCCTTTTAAAAGATAAGGATATACCTTATGAGCTTGGTTGCGCTTGCTTAAATTCATTTTAGGATAAATGGCTTCTATTGCCATTATTCCGTAATAACGACTTACCGCTTTGCGACCGATAACAATTCCAAACGGTACAAGATGCCTGGACATTCTTCTGGCCCCGAAATACGGATGCTCTGTGTAGATTTCATCAATTACTTTCATTATTTCTAAGTCTCTTGTAGTTATTCCTTTTGCCTTGTAATAATAAGTAGATTTATTAATTAAAAGTAGATCGCATTGCCTAGCAATGCTTAGATTTCTACAATTATTATCAATCATACTTTTCCTAGTTTCCAAGTCCAAACAATGTAGATTTTTTTTTCAGCCAGTCACGCTCAACGCTTAACTGTCCTATTTGTTCATATAATTGTTTTATCAAATCTTGATTGTCTGGATCTTTTGTTGCCGGCTTAACTTGAAAACCACTAACTAAATTTTCTATACCTCTTTTTTTCCATGCTTGTATTTGAGTTGCATGAACCCCGTACTTACTGCTTATTTGTGCTATTGTCATTTCAGCTTTTATTGCTTCTATAACAATTTTTGTTTTTTCCGTCGCACTATATTGCTTCGCTTTTTTAGACATATAATTTCCATTCCCTTGTTGTGAAATTATATCTCATTTTGCATTTTTAGCAGTCCAGTTTTTGGGTACCATTATAAACCTGCAATTTTTTCGGGAACGGATATCTTAGCAGAAGATTGGGAAGTTATAGAAGATAAAAAGGAGGTATAAGATTATAGCGTACGCAGTATTAATATTAGCTACTAGTATATGGATAGCAGTTTTGTATAGAAACTTTAGTAAAAAAATAGAAGAGGAGGAAATGGAAGAAAATGAGTAACATAACAGCAATAAATACCAGTAATGAAATTGACCAGCATATATGGTCAGCACTAAAAAACAGCTTATATACCGGTGCAAGAGATGAAAGTATAAAAATGGTTCTTGATTATTGTAAGGCAGCAAAATTAGACCCAATGCAAAAGCCGGTACATATTGTTCCGATGAGTATAAAAAATGCCGTTACCGGCAAATACGAGTACAAAGACGTGGTTATGGCGGGTGTTGGTCTATATAGGATACAGGCGGCACGAAGCCAGCAATATGCAGGTGTAAGCGAGCCTGAATTCGGCGAAGATGTTACATGTAATTTAGGGGGCGCTGAGATTACTTATCCAAAATGGTGTAGGGTAACAGTAAAAAAGCTGGTGAATAATACTATTGTTGAATTTACTGCTAAAGAATACTGGCTAGAAAATTATGCTGCTAAAAAAGATGAATTAGCACCCAATACTATGTGGAAAAAAAGACCATATGGACAGCTTGCCAAATGTGCTGAGGCACAAGCCTTGCGTAAAGCTTTTCCTGAAATAGTCAGTCAGCATCCGACAGCTGAGGAGATGGAAGGGAAGAATTTTAACGATCTTGAAATAGAAGTTAAAAATATAATCCCAAAATCTCAAAGTATAAGTAGTAAACTTGATTCGGTTTTATCTCATCAGGAGGGTGAGGTAAAAAGCCAAGAACCAAGTGAAACACTTTTAGAATTGCTAGAACTTGTTAAATTGCATAACGTACCAAGCGAGATAATAGAAAAATGGTGCAGTAAGGCAAATGTTGAGAGTATTGCTGACTTAGGAGAAGGAAGGCAACTAGCCTGTATAGAATACATACATAAGCAGTATAATTATTCGCAAGACATAGAGGCAGCTTAAAATATTTCGTAATTTCATGAATTTTCTTAAAGCCAACCAATTCAGAGTCATTATTTTAATCACTTGAACTAAGGGTAACTATTCAAATTTTTGTTGAATGGCGTATTGCGTATTATCATGAATTCCAGATTATTTCTTAATTAGAATTTGATCTAATTTGAAAATCAAAGTTACAATAAACATTCGCAAAATTTTGTGATACGCAATAGGCAAACTAACTTTGCTTGCTTTTCAATTATTCTATAAATTTTGATATACAAAGATTTGAGACTGTTATATTAAAAAATTGATTATCGTTTCAAAAAAGTAAGAAATTTATTTAATGCTTGTTCCTTTATAGGAATAAAATTATCCCTTGAGTTGCAGTAAAATATTCCTATAATCGGGCTTTTTATTACCTACGATGCTAATCCTCTATCGCTAATGGATCGATCTTTAATCAAAAAGATAATGACATCTATGGTAGCTATAGGTAAAGTAGAGTACAGGATGCACGATAAGTTTATAGGTCTTTATAGGGATGGAATTTTATTTGCTAAAATACATGCAGAAAAGTTATATCTTGTAAATAACGGCGTATTAGTTAAAGTTGATCATTCTTTAGATAAAGAAGCTTTTAACACTGAGTTACAAAAGGCTTATGATGACATTTTATAGTTGAACAGCTTGTTATAACTGGTCTTTTATCATATATTTTATTATTGAAAATGAATAAAGAAATCTCCACGTTACCTAAAAATATTATTTTAAACTGGTTATATTCTGCTGATATGCATGTCTCATTGGAGAAACTAGGAAAATGGCTTGAACAAACTACTCAAGGGAAGTACAAGATTGTTAATACCGAAGAACATAACAATACTTATCGTGACTGTGCATGACGGATAAACCCAAACTACCGAAGTTAAGGAATAATACCATATCTAATAATTTGCAGATCCAAAAGAAAGATTATGCTACTGTGCTAAGATACCTGCAAACACATTATTCTAAATCTTTTCCAAGTAACTCTCCTCCTTTGCCACTTGCTATTGGTATTCATAAAGAGTTATTTGCTATTCCAAACTTACCTTTTTCACGGATAGAAATCAGAAGGTTCTTAGCGAGATATACCTGTTTAAAAGAGTACCGTAATAATCTGATAGTTGGTAATGATCGAGTTAATCTTGCAGGACAACCAACAGGAAAAGTAACGGAAGAAGAAATAAATAAAGCAAAAAGCACCCCAGCAGAACAGGAAAAGGTCAACAAAACAAATCATGATATTCTTATTAAAAAAGCTATGGAAAATCCCAGTTTAGCTCGGGAGTTTCTAGAAGAATATTTACCTGAAGAATATAAACAGCTAGTTGACTTAACTACCCTTAAACCTGAAAAAGAAACGTATGTTGAGGAATCACTAAGAACAAAACTTAGCGATATGGTATTTTCGGTGCAAATGCACAATAAAGCCGAAGATAAAAAATATGATGCTTTTATATACACGCTTATAGAACACCAGTCTTACTCTGATTATTGGATAGCATTAAGACTACTTAAATATTCCTTATTATTACTTGAGAGGCACGCTATCAAAAGAAATAAATTACCAGTTATTCTACCTATAGTCATATATAACGGTAAAAAGAAATACTCTGCACCGAGGAATATATTTGAGTTATTTACTTATCCTGATATAGCAAGAAAAACTATAGAAGAAGATTATCGTCTTATCGATCTTCAGGCAATATCGGATAATGAGATGGATTACGAAAAACACTTAAGTTTTTTACTTTATACGATGAAACATATTCATGAGCGGGATACCATCCTTATGCTTAAAGAAGCGATAAGACGTTGTAGTAAAGCTATTATTATTGACAAGGAACAAAACTATGTTCTCACTAAGCTGATTTTATGGTATACTGATTCCAAAGTTCCTGAAGAGAAAAAACAACTATTGGAACAAATAATTATAGATAATTTACCTAAAGAAGAGGCAAATAATATTATGAGAACTATAGCAGATTCATACATTGAAGAAGGCTTTAACAAGGGTATCTTACAAGGTATTGAGAAAGGTATTGAGAAAGGTATTGAGAAAGGCAAAGCTGAATTAATTAAAATGATGCTTAACCAAGGTAATCCGGTTGATAAGATTGCTAAAATCACTGGCTTATCGGTTAGTGATATCCAAAAACTTATTTAAGTATTAACATTTTTTATTAAAAATACTATGAAATACAATAATTATAGCTTTACGAAAGAAGCAAACAGTTATTACGATGAAGGCTTAAGAGTATATATGCTTTCCATTTATCAGAATATGTCCCTAGCACTTGGTATTTCGGCACTGGTCGCTTATATAGTAGGTAATAGTGCTCCAGTCGCAATGGTGATATTTACTACCCCTCTTGTATATGTTGTGATGTTTGCGCCGCTTATTCATATTTTTTTCTTTGGTCGTAAGTTGATGAGCATGAATAAGCAGCAGGCTATGTTACACCTTGGTATATTTGCCATTCTTAACGGATTATCGCTCGGTTCTATATTTCTGATATATACGACCGCAAGTATTGCTAAAACATTTTTTGTTACAGCGTCTACTTTTGGAGTAATGAGTCTATATGGCTATACTACAAAAAAGGATTTAACTGCTGCTGGTTCATTTGTTTATATGGGGTTAATAGGTTTAATTATTGCTAGTCTGATTAATATATTCTTACGTTCTGCGGCACTTGATTTTGCAGTTTCTTTTATAGGAGTGGGCATATTCACTATACTTACCGCTTATGATACTCAGAAACTTAAATCAATTTATTATTCCATGAACGGAACTACAGCAAGAGCAGGTAGTATAGCAGTATACGGAGCACTTACTTTGTATCTTGATTTTATCAACTTATTTACTATGCTACTGCATTTTTTTGGAATCAGGAGAAGTGATGACTGATTAGTAATGTTTATAAAAGATGAACTATAATTGAATTTTAGAACTAATAATTAAATAAAAATAGACCATTATGCATAAGCAAGAATTTATCGACCATATCGCAAATCAACATGGGTGCACAAAAAAGGAAGCTGAAAAGACTATTGATACATTTACCTCTTCAGTAATTGATGCTATGGAGCAAGGTAAGGAAATATCCCTCGTTGGCTTCGGTAATTTTGGTATTAGTAAAATAGCAGCAAGGAGGGGGCATAATCCAAGAACGGGATTAGCTTTGGATATTCCAGCATATAATAAACCTAGGTTTAAAGTAGGGAAGAAGCTAAAGGATGTATGTAATAAATAAAGTTTAATAAGGTACATAATATTATGCAAACAGGGGTTGTTAAATGGTTCAATTCTACAAAAGGCTACGGTTTTATAGAACCTAGCGATAAATCAAGAGACATATTTTTTCATTTCTCAGCTTTAGAGCAAGCTGGTATCAAAAGCGTTAATGAAGGCCAGAAAGTCAGTTTTGAAACTGTAACACAAAAAGGTAAGTTATCGGCTACTAATATTAAATTGATATAATGGATGTTCAAAAGCTATTCTAAATAAGTTAATCTAACAGATGAGAGACATGGGGAATAAAAATGCAATTTAATTACGCAAAATACTTATTCGTACTGGTATTTCTTCTTGGAGGATTTTTTATATATAAAATCTTTTTTTCAAATAATACTGTAGATGACCACGGACATTTACATCATCAAGCTCATGTAGCTTTACACAATGAAGAATATGACCAAGTTATATATCTATGTGATAAAGCAATAGCAGCAGACCCTTCTTCTCCTGCTGCTTACCAAATGTATATAAAAAAGGCAAAGGCATTAAATAGGATGGAACGTTATAGAGAGGCTCTTGATAGTGCAAACCTAGCTATTGCAATTGATCCTAAGAATGAAGAAGGATATTCAGTAAAAGTTGAACCTTTATTTCATTTGGGAAGAGAGGAAGAATTAACGGCAGTTTTAGAAGAAATAATAGCAATAAATCCTCATAGTCCGCTCAAGGCATTTTTGAATTGCTTAAGAAAAGATCGTGATAAGGCTCAATACTAAAAGAATATAATAAAATGCAAAAAAAGAAATTCAATAAAGCCCCTAAAGTTTCCAAGTTTGATACTAACGAATTATCAAATATGGTTTTTGACAGTATTTTTGATATGGAACATAGTACAACAAAAGAAACTGTAAGTCAGATGGTTTCATCTACTATGACTACAGCTATTGAATTGTTAAAAATAGTTATTGAAAATAAAGTACGTAATGCAGAACAGATGATTGACGAAGATATATATAATATTTACAAAAAGTCTTTTTCAGCGATCATAAAAGCTACTTCTATGGCAGATGATGAATAATCTTTGGTATAAATTATGTTAAATAAGATACTGGAGGATATAGCTGAACAACTTCGTCAAAGTGGTCAATATCGTATTATTAATAAATATTACAAACCAGAAGGATATAACACGGATAGTTCTACCGATAAAAAATTGATAGGAGTATTTTTAGATACAGAAACTACCGGATTATCTTGTGTTACAGACAGGATAATTGAATTAGGAATGGTAAAGTTTGAATATACCGAAGACGGTCGTATTTTTCGGTTATTGGATGAATTCAATAGGTATCAAGACCCAGGTATGCCAATTCCAGAAGCAATTACTAAACTAACTGGCATTACTGATGATATGGTAAAAGGTCATCAGATAAACGTAGAAGAGGTAGATTCTTATTTGAAAGATGTAGATATAATCATTGCTCATAATGCTCAGTTTGACAGAGCTTTTTTTGAGATAATCTTTCCTACTATTACACCTAAGCCTTGGGGTTGCTCGATGTATGATATAGATTGGAAGAATGAAGGGATATCAAGTCATAAACTGGAATATATTGCTTATAAATATAATTTCTTTTTTGAAGGGCACAGAGCAATAACTGACTGTTTAGCTGGGGTACATATTTTATCTCAAGAATCACTAATTTCAAAACAACCAGTTTTAAAGCAATTACTTGAGAGTGCTTTAGCTATAAGATTTAGATTATGGGCAACTAATGCTCCTTATGAAAGTAAAGACCTATTAAAGATGCGTGGTTATAGATGGAGCATGAATCAAAACGATAAACAAAGGGCTTGGTCTATTGAACTTAAGGAAGATCAAATTGAAGAAGAAATTAATTACTTACGCTCTGAAATCTATGGAAGCTCTATAAATATACCCATAGAAGTATTTGATGCTTATAGTAGATTTTCCAATCACTACGGGAATTTAGAAAATGGAGCAAAATATCAAGATAAGATAGAAATGGTAAAAATGTTGTGTTTAAAATAGCAATAAGTAATTAAAATAATGAAATTATGCAACTTAAAAGGTATTTTATCTTTTGATAGGGCTAAATTATAGTTGCAGGGCTTCTAATATTAATATTGAATAAAACTAGAGTTAAGGAAATATAAATAATCTTAAATGCAAGCAGTAGAGAATCAGCAAAGCCTTACAAGAGAACAAAAAGAAGCTGTAGGATTACTATCTATAGGCACGTTCCTCGAGTATTTCGACCTTATGTTATATGTTCATATGGCAGTATTGCTTAACGAGTTATTTTTTCCGAAAACTGATCCTTTTACTGCATCTTTATTATCAGCTTTTTCTTTTTGTTCCATCTTTGTTTTTAGACCCTTCGGGGCTTTAATATTTGGCTATATTGGTGATAATGTAGGCCGCAAGGCTACGGTTGTAATAACCACTTTTCTGATGTCTATATCATGCGTAGTAATGGCTACTTTACCTACTTATGCTCAAGTAGGTATAACCGCATCTTGGGTTGTTACTATTTGTCGGATGATTCAAGGCATGTCTTCTATGGGAGAGATAGTAGGAGCGGAAATATATCTAACCGAGGTTGTAAAACCGCCACAACAATATCCAGTTGTAATGATGATCGCTGTTGCTTCTATTCTAGGAGGCGTATTTGCTTTAGCGCTGGCTTCTCTTTTTACGAGTTACGGATTCAATTGGCGATATGCTTTTTGGGTAGGTACTGTAATAGCTTTAGTAGGCGCAATAGCAAGAACTACATTAAAAGAAACTGTAGATTTTGCCGATGCTAAACGTAGAATGGAAATCACTTTAGAAAAAGATTTAACAAACGAAATACTAAAGAACAATTATCTTTACCAGGAGAAGGGCAATAAAATAACTTTGCTATCTTTATTTTTTATCCAATGCGGATGGCCAGTGTGTTTTTACTTTACATATATTTATTGTGGTAATTTTTTAAAACAGAACTTAGGATTCACGGCTGATGAGGTGATACATCAGAACTTTATTATTTCGATCATTGCATTAATTGGTTACATTATCATAACCTGGTTATCTTGTAGGATACATCCTCTAAAAATATTACAGTTTAAGTTATGGGTATTTTTTCCATTTGCACTAATTACCCCATATTTATTAGATAATATAGATAATCATATACAATTATTTTGTATTCAAGCATTCTTTGTACTCTTTGTTCTCAGTACTAATCCTGCTACGCCGGTTTTTTATACTCATATTCCTATTTTTAAGCGCTTCACTTTCGGGAGTTTTATATATGCCCTATCAAGAGCTATAATGCATATAACAACCTCTTTTGGACTTGTTTATCTAGAGAAATATTTTGGTCACTGGGGTATTGCAATCCTGATGATACCTATGAGTATAGCATTTGGTTTTGGGTTGTTTCATTTTAAGAAATTAGAGATAACAGCGGGGAGGTATGATCATTAAAAGAAAATATAGACTTTTTTTTGTAGGGCTTGTTTTTCTGTTTGGAATCATAGTACATACAGCTTTCGGTCAACTGTTGTTCTATTTCTAATAATCCAAGATACATCGAACTAGCTATAAAGTTTGTTAAAGTTTCAGCAATAATTTTTTCTATTTTTTGAGTGCTCATGCTTTCTATAGTTTGAATGTTGTGCAACCTATCAATTAACTTAATTAACAACACTTCCTTATCAGCTTTTTTATAAGCATTGGTGATTACTTCCTCTATAGTTAACTTAGTACCATCTGGTCTATCACGGGTAAGCATGTCAACCATTTGAGCTATTCGCCAGCTAAAATTATCAAATATCATTCCTACCGTCACTTCGGTATCTTCTATTATATCGTGTAATATACTAGCTACTATTACATCGGTTTTTAGCTTATGTTCAGATATCATATAAGCTACTTCCAGAGGATGTGAATAATACGGCTCGCCGCTTTTCCTTTTTTGGTCGCCATGATATTTTTTAGCCCAGTAGATAGCTTTATTAATTAAACCAAAGTCCAGTATATTCTTAGTATCTAGTGATTTCAGTTTTTCTATTAATCTGATCGAATATTTGCAAGGTTCTGAATAATCCATAAATAATATTATTTAATATTAATTAAATATCCTACCATTTTTTCTATTTAACAACAATTAATTTTATTAATTAATATATTTTTAATTGTAATTTAGCTAAATACTAATTTGAAGTTTTTATCAACTGATAAAATGAGTAAGTTATCATTTAATCATTAAGATAATCTTCAATTAATTTAACTAAAATCTCTCTCATTTGTTTACCTTCTGCACTAGCTTTGGATTTAAATTTGTGTCTTATCCTTTTATCTATTTCAAAATTTATTCTTGCTAATTCTACTTCATCTTTCTGTACATCAGACATTAGTTGACCAAATATAGGATTTTCACTGTTGCTAAAATGTCTCTTGTTTTTGATACTATCGTTTAAATTAAATTTTTTGTTCATAAATAAAATTTTGCAATTCTTTTGTTATATTTTGTATCTCAGAAGCAGCTTCTCCGCTACTTTCTATATTAAAAACACTCTTACCTGAGCTTAATGCCTCACCGTAAATAACTCTTTGTGTAGTACGAGAGTTAAAAACTGGAAAAGAAAATTGTTTTAAAGCTTCATCTATATCTCTAGCAAGATTGGAGTTTTTGATTTGTCTGCTAATTATAAATGCTGCTTTAGGTATTCCATCTGTTACCTCTTGCCTTGCTTTTATTAAATGAATTAATGCTTCGCAGGCCCATATATCAGCAGCAGAAGGTTGAATTGGTATAAGGACGACATCAGAGTTTTTTACTGCAAAAGTAATCATGTCCTGTAATTTAGCTGCACCATCAATAATTAAATAGTCAAAATTAATTGCAATTGAAGTTAGATCTTTTTGTAAATTAGGTCTATCAATAACAATTATTTGAGGTTGACTATCATTTTCATCCATTGATTTCCAATCTCTTAAAGTGCCTTGTGGATCAGTATCTATTAATAAGGTTTTATATCCATTTAGTAGTAAGCTTGATCCCAAATTTGAGCTTAAAGTAGTTTTCCCGCAACCGCCTTTTGGATTTAAAATACTGATCTTTTTTGCCATATTTATTACAATTTCTTGTTATCATTTAATAATATGAACACTTACTCATAATATCAAATGATAATATTATTAAAGCTAAGTTTTATATGGACTAAAACTTTTATCATTCATTGATATAGTACCCTGCATTTTCTATTGTACTAGCTAATCTTTCTTTTGAAGCTACTGTATAAATAGAAGTAGTATCAAGTGATTCATGTCCTAATAGTGTACTTAATTCTACTAGACACTCAGGATTAGACCTTAAGTAGTTAATAGCAAAAGTATGTCTTAAAGTGTGTGGACTCATATTTTCTATACCTGCTTTACCTGCTAAACTATTAATTACCTTTTGTATAGCTCTGACGGTCATTTTTTTATTTTGTTTGCTTAAAAATACTACTCTTTTTTCTTCCGGATTTTTTCCTCCAAAATAATTACGTAAAGCTTTTCTTGCAGAACTATTTAAAGGTATAGTTCTTTCTTTGCCGCCCTTGGCATTAATAATTCTTATTTCTCCTGATCTATCATGTAGTGTTAAATCCCTTATTTCCAGATTAACTAGCTCTCCGACTCTAATGCCTGTCTGCAACAAAAGTTGTATAATGGCATAATTACGCTTTTTTGTTCCATGTGATGAATGGGAAGTTACTGATAATAGTTTGTGAATATCATTTTTGGTTAGTGCCTTAGGCTTTGTTCTTTTTGTTTGTTTTAAAAATTTTATTTTTTCTGATGGATTCTCCTTGATAAGTTTCTTATCAGCCATGAATTGAAAGAATTTTTTTAAACTCTGGATATTTCTATTGATTGAGGAGGCTTTTTTTCGTTGATTATGAATTAAATAATCCTTGTAAGTGTTTAAATGATAATGGGTTATTTTATCGATATTTTCTAAAAATCCTATTTCTTGATACCATTTATAAAAGATTTTGATATCTGAGACATAATTTTTGATGGTATTATCACTGGTATCTTCAGCGATCATCTTTTCTTTAAAATCATTTAATAATTTACCTAACATAATCAATTTGTATTATACGAACAATAGGATATTGTGTTAGCATATAGGTTTAGTTCGTATAATACAAGTAGATTCTTAAATATGGTACGTATAAGACATATTATATCCACTAGCTATGCGAGTTATAGCTTATAAATCACCCTATTCATATATATACTGACTCTACTATAGTGTTAACAAGTAGATTATTTTTACTATACTCTACCAACTTTATCAGTTAGATTGTTAGATGATAAAATTAATCCTAATGTTAGTTCATAATTAATTTCTAATCCGTTTAATTTTATGGATATGAATCCAGATAATATCTTTGATGATAGTATGAGAGAGTTATTTAAAATGGATAAAAATCTTAATAAAGTTTTTATTTATTTTATGGATATGAACAAGTATAGAGGTGACAAAACTCAACTTTGGTATTATCTCTCTGTTAAAGAAAAACAGCAGGTAAAGAAGTATAGTAATAGATTCCTTGCTGATAGGTATATTGTATCACACGGAATCCTTAGATGTATTTTAAGTTATTATATTAAGCAACCACCCCAGTCCATAAAATTTATACATAACGAGTATGGAAAGCCATTTTTAAAAAAAAGCGATGTTCAATTTAATATGTCTCATTCACATAATATGGTTTGTTATGTAATAGCCTTTAATTGTATAGTTGGTATAGATATAGAATTTTATGATAATACCTTAGATATTATTGAGTTATTAGTAAGGTGGCCCAATTTGTCTAGACTAAAAATCAGAAATTATGAGATATAATTTGCGTTATAATTTTAGCCAATAATTTTTGTTAAATACACCTGTTCTGGAGTTAAATATTCCAAGGATTGGTGCATCCTTTTACTATTATAAAAAGTTATGTAATCTGTTATAGCATTTTTTACCTCCTTGACAGTATTTAAAATTATCAAATATATTTTTTCTTGTTTTAATGAACGCCAAAATCTTTCAATAAATACATTATCTAAAGCCCTACCTTTACCGTCCATGCTAATCTTGATTTCACGTTTAACAAGTTCGTGGATGAAATTTTTTGACGTAAATTGAGAACCTTGATCGGTATTAAAAACCTCAGGTTGACCGTGCTTTTCTAGGGCTTCTTCTAGTGCGTCGATGCAAAAATCACTTTCTAAGCTAATTGAAACCTTCCAGCTCAGAATATAACGGCTAAACCAATCAATAATGGCTACTAGATATACAAATCCTTGTGCCATTCTAATATAAGTTATATCGGTGCTCCATACCTGATTTGTCTTAGTAATTTCAACGCCTTTTAAAAGATAAGGATATACCTTATGAGCTTGGTTGCGCTTGCTTAAATTCATTTTAGGATAAATGGCTTCTATTGCCATTATTCCGTAATAACGACTTACCGCTTTGCGACCGATAACAATTCCAAACGGTACAAGATGCCTGGACATTCTTCTGGCCCCGAAATACGGATGCTCTGTGTAGATTTCATCAATTACTTTCATTATTTCTAAGTCTCTTGTAGTTATTCCTTTTGCCTTGTAATAATAAGTAGATTTATTAATTAAAAGTAGATCGCATTGCCTAGCAATGCTTAGATTTCTACAATTATTATCAATCATACTTTTCCTAGTTTCCAAGTCCAAACAATGTAGATTTTTTTTTCAGCCAGTCACGCTCAACGCTTAACTGTCCTATTTGTTCATATAATTGTTTTATCAAATCTTGATTGTCTGGATCTTTTGTTGCCGGCTTAACTTGAAAACCACTAACTAAATTTTCTATACCTCTTTTTTTCCATGCTTGTATTTGAGTTGCATGAACCCCGTACTTACTGCTTATTTGTGCTATTGTCATTTCAGCTTTTATTGCTTCTATAACAATTTTTGTTTTTTCCGTCGCACTATATTGCTTCGCTTTTTTAGACATATAATTTCCATTCCCTTGTTGTGAAATTATATCTCATTTTGCATTTTTAGCAGTCCAGTTTTTGGGTACCATTATATTGCTTGCTCCTGGAAATCTACCCGATACTCCAATAATTGCTATTTCTTCTTTATTATTTGACATTTATTACCTCATATTTGTTAATTGTTAAAAAGAAACATCAGTATTATTAGATTTATACATTAAGTATTTAGCTAATGACCTAATTGTAGAATATTCTAATAAATCAATCATTTTAATATCTTGATTTAGCTTTTCATTAACTAGGAAACGTAAACGTGCTAGCATAAAAGAATCACCTCCAATATCAAAAAAATTATCATTTGGATCAAGTTTTTCTATAGGAAAAGGTAAGATATTACACCAAATATCGATTATAATTTTTTCATAATAATCTTGATGTTTTATTAGGAATTTTGATTTAGTTATGGATAGAGTTTTTGATAACATATTTTTAACAATAGCATATTACATAACATGTATAACTTAATCAAATTACATTGCAATAATCAAAACTTTCACTTTATTCCATTTTATTGCTTTTGTTGCTTAAATAATACATTATTGCAATATTTAGATCTTTCTTTGAAAGAAACAAATTGACAAGGACGCTGCTAGTAATAACCCCAGCATCCGTAATAGGAGTCAATAAAAAATTTGAAGCAGAACAAAACAGTCAAACTAAAATCATAGAAAATTTGCTAGGTTTTGGTACTGAAGAAATACACCCTCAAATTGAGGAACATAATACTACCACTAATGTTGCTTTAAGTGGTAATAATACTCACGAAGTGTATTAAAAAGGCCTTACTCTCAAGCTGTTTACTTTCTCCAGGCTAAGACCAGTTAACTCGACTACTTCTTCTGCGTTTTTACCTTTAGCTAGCATTTTTTTGGCTATTTCCTCAGCTTTTGCTAACTCGGCTTGTTCTACTTTAAGTTCTGCTTGCTCCACTTTTTCTTCAAGCCTAGTTATTTTCTCTAGATATTCCTCAACCTTGATTTCTTCTGCCTCCATGGCGAGTTTAGCTCTAATATAAGCATCATGCTCACTAGCATTCCACCTGTATTGCTCTAAATCTTCATAGGCAGATAATACGCTGCTATTTTTTATTGCCTTAGGTGGTTCTTGTTCATTGTGAGCACATTTTAATAAATGTAACCACTGGTCTATATCGTTTTCTATCTTGTTACTATCAAACTTACCTAATTCTACGAAGACATACATTAAGGAAAAAAGATACTGCTTATTGGTATTGGTTTCTTTTAGGCAATGGTAATTAATACATGGCAACTCATCGTCAAATACTTTCTGACCTATAATAGAAATCACAACCACGGGTAATAGGTCTTTATGGCTTACTCCCTGTTCTATCTGGTTTACGTATGAGTAACTGCCATAAAACTGAACTCGGTTAATATAGTCCCTTTCCATTTTGCGTTGCATCTCGATAATATACCAACGCCCTGCTTCATCTTTTACCTTAAGGTCAAATATACTCCTCTTGCCGTCTAGAAATAAAGGCATCTGTTCTTGTGGTATGTAATCCAGTTCTTTTATTCTACTACCTTCTGAGAGCTTAAGAATGGAATTAAGCAGGTTTATTAAGCGGTCTTTATTACTAAAGAGCTTTTTAAAGGCGACATCATTCGTTGCGTCTAAATATCTGTGCGTCATAGTAAATTATTCTCTCCCAATTTATTTATATAGGCTTATTTCTTGTTTTAAGCGGTTTTTAGCGTTATATTTAATATTTAACGGGTATAAAGCTAAAATAGCGTAATCGCTCTGTGTAGTATTTAAAAACTACTTTTTATTACTTAACATTTTTAAAATCAAACTAACTTTTAAAATTAACTCTTTCTATGACTGGTTCAATTAAATTATGCTTCTTTATATACCTATTTATAGCGTTATGAGTACACCCATATTGCCTAGCAATTGCGTATCTATAAATACCACTACTTAATAAATGCTGTATTTCTTGTGGGTCAACTTGATCTAATCCTGTATAAGCAAAATGTTTATTACAACTCCTGCATTTATAATACTGATCATAGCTTAATTTACCGATTTTGACCACATTAGTTTGCAAACAATATTTACACTTCATTTAATAATAAGAGTCCTTTAGTTCTTTTAAGGTTCTTTTCTCTTTGTTCTCCTGAAACAGTCTTTTATAGTGGACTGAAGAAGTCAGACAGTAAAATCAATAGTTTTGTTTCGCAAAAGATATAAAATTAAAAGAAACATAATTTAAATATATGACAAAAAAGCATATTAAAAATTTCAGTGCAGAATATAAAACTAAAGTAGTGTTGGAATTACTAGAATCGGAGGTAACTATATCTCAATTATCAAAGAAATATGAAATTACTCCAAAGACTATTCAAAATTGGAAGAAGCATTTTTTAAGTAATGCATCAATGGCTTTTGAGCCGGCAAAAGTAGTCAGTGAGTACAAAACAGAAATTGAGGAGTTAAAATCTCAAAATGATGAATTAGCAAAAGCTCTGGGGAAGGCTACAATAGAGAGGGACTGGGCGTTGGGAAAGCTAAACGGCTTGGATATAGCAAATAAACGAGATCTTGTCGATTCCAAGCTGAAAGAATTATCAATGGCAAGACAATGCGAATTATTGAAGATAAATAGATCTATGCTTTATTATCAGCCCCAAATAATGAGCTTATACAACAAAAAGATTATGGATAGAATAGATGAAATATATACAGATAATCCAGAGTATGGTTATCGTTTTATTTATAAATCTTTATTAGAGGAAGGATTAAATATTGGTAGAGATCGTACTCTCAAATACATGGGTATTATGGGTATAGAGGCTATTTATCCAAAGAAAAAGAAATCTATCTCTATGCAGAATAAAGATCATAAGATATATCCATATCTCCTTGAGCCTTATTGGCAAATATATAACGGTAGTCGGTCTGTATACGTACCAAGATCAAATGAAGTATGGAGCGGGGATATAACATACATTAGAACCCCGATAGGCTTTATGTATATGGCAGCAATTATAGATTGGCACAGTAAAGCTATATTGAGTTATAAACTGTCAAATTCAATGGATGCAAGCCTTGTAACGAGTATTTTAGAAGACGCTCTTAGTAAGTACCCACCTCCGCTGATATTCAATAGTGATCAAGGTAGTCAGTATACCGGCTCAGAACATATAAAAATACTCGAGAAATAAGGTGGCCCAATTTGTCTAGACTAAAAATCAGAAATTATGAGATATAATTTGCGTTATAATTTTAGCCAATAATTTTTGTTAAATACACCTGTTCTGGAGTTAAATATTCCAAGGATTGGTGCATCCTTTTACTATTATAAAAAGTTATGTAATCTGTTATAGCATTTTTTACCTCCTTGACAGTATTTAAAATTATCAAATATATTTTTTCTTGTTTTAATGAACGCCAAAATCTTTCAATAAATACATTATCTAAAGCCCTACCTTTACCGTCCATGCTAATCTTGATTTCACGTTTAACAAGTTCGTGGATGAAATTTTTTGACGTAAATTGAGAACCTTGATCGGTATTAAAAACCTCAGGTTGACCGTGCTTTTCTAGGGCTTCTTCTAGTGCGTCGATGCAAAAATCACTTTCTAAGCTAATTGAAACCTTCCAGCTCAGAATATAACGGCTAAACCAATCAATAATGGCTACTAGATATACAAATCCTTGTGCCATTCTAATATAAGTTATATCGGTGCTCCATACCTGATTTGTCTTAGTAATTTCAACGCCTTTTAAAAGATAAGGATATACCTTATGAGCTTGGTTGCGCTTGCTTAAATTCATTTTAGGATAAATGGCTTCTATTGCCATTATTCCGTAATAACGACTTACCGCTTTGCGACCGATAACAATTCCAAACGGTACAAGATGCCTGGACATTCTTCTGGCCCCGAAATACGGATGCTCTGTGTAGATTTCATCAATTACTTTCATTATTTCTAAGTCTCTTGTAGTTATTCCTTTTGCCTTGTAATAATAAGTAGATTTATTAATTAAAAGTAGATCGCATTGCCTAGCAATGCTTAGATTTCTACAATTATTATCAATCATACTTTTCCTAGTTTCCAAGTCCAAACAATGTAGATTTTTTTTTCAGCCAGTCACGCTCAACGCTTAACTGTCCTATTTGTTCATATAATTGTTTTATCAAATCTTGATTGTCTGGATCTTTTGTTGCCGGCTTAACTTGAAAACCACTAACTAAATTTTCTATACCTCTTTTTTTCCATGCTTGTATTTGAGTTGCATGAACCCCGTACTTACTGCTTATTTGTGCTATTGTCATTTCAGCTTTTATTGCTTCTATAACAATTTTTGTTTTTTCCGTCGCACTATATTGCTTCGCTTTTTTAGACATATAATTTCCATTCCCTTGTTGTGAAATTATATCTCATTTTGCATTTTTAGCAGTCCAGTTTTTGGGTACCATTATAAAATACGGTATACAAATCTCTATGAACGGTAAAGGCAGAAGCATCGATAACATTGTTATGGAGAGATTTTTTAAGACTCTAAAATATAATTGTATATTTATAAATGAATTTAACAATATCTCAGAACTTAGGGAGGGGATTAATATAATGGTACCCAAAAACTGGACTGCTAAAAATGCAAAATGAGATATAATTTCACAACAAGGGAATGGAAATTATATGTCTAAAAAAGCGAAGCAATATAGTGCGACGGAAAAAACAAAAATTGTTATAGAAGCAATAAAAGCTGAAATGACAATAGCACAAATAAGCAGTAAGTACGGGGTTCATGCAACTCAAATACAAGCATGGAAAAAAAGAGGTATAGAAAATTTAGTTAGTGGTTTTCAAGTTAAGCCGGCAACAAAAGATCCAGACAATCAAGATTTGATAAAACAATTATATGAACAAATAGGACAGTTAAGCGTTGAGCGTGACTGGCTGAAAAAAAAATCTACATTGTTTGGACTTGGAAACTAGGAAAAGTATGATTGATAATAATTGTAGAAATCTAAGCATTGCTAGGCAATGCGATCTACTTTTAATTAATAAATCTACTTATTATTACAAGGCAAAAGGAATAACTACAAGAGACTTAGAAATAATGAAAGTAATTGATGAAATCTACACAGAGCATCCGTATTTCGGGGCCAGAAGAATGTCCAGGCATCTTGTACCGTTTGGAATTGTTATCGGTCGCAAAGCGGTAAGTCGTTATTACGGAATAATGGCAATAGAAGCCATTTATCCTAAAATGAATTTAAGCAAGCGCAACCAAGCTCATAAGGTATATCCTTATCTTTTAAAAGGCGTTGAAATTACTAAGACAAATCAGGTATGGAGCACCGATATAACTTATATTAGAATGGCACAAGGATTTGTATATCTAGTAGCCATTATTGATTGGTTTAGCCGTTATATTCTGAGCTGGAAGGTTTCAATTAGCTTAGAAAGTGATTTTTGCATCGACGCACTAGAAGAAGCCCTAGAAAAGCACGGTCAACCTGAGGTTTTTAATACCGATCAAGGTTCTCAATTTACGTCAAAAAATTTCATCCACGAACTTGTTAAACGTGAAATCAAGATTAGCATGGACGGTAAAGGTAGGGCTTTAGATAATGTATTTATTGAAAGATTTTGGCGTTCATTAAAACAAGAAAAAATATATTTGATAATTTTAAATACTGTCAAGGAGGTAAAAAATGCTATAACAGATTACATAACTTTTTATAATAGTAAAAGGATGCACCAATCCTTGGAATATTTAACTCCAGAACAGGTGTATTTAACAAAAATTATTGGCTAAAATTATAACGCAAATTATATCTCATAATTTCTGATTTTTAGTCTAGACAAATTGGGCCACCTTATAACATATATGTAGATAAATATAATAATAGAAGATTTCATTCTAGTATTGGTTATAAAAAACCTATGGATGTTTATCTCAATGCATTACAAAATGCAGCATGATAATAGGAAACAAAATCTACAAAAATTTGTCTTGATTTTTCAGTCCACTATATTTTAAATCTATCCAATGGTTCTTCTAGTGGCTCTGAATTCTTTTTTTTAGGTTTGTTTTTTGCATTAGGTTGAATGCCGCCTGTGTGTCTTGGAGTTTTATAAGTTAAATTATGCTCACGTATATAAGAGTTAAAAGCTTTTATATGTATCCCAAGCTTTTTAGCTATATCTGATTTAAACTCCCCACTATTTAGAAGTTTCTGTATATCTTCAGGGTTATATTGCGATAAGATAGAAGAAGTTTTTGCATTTAAATATTTTGAACCTTTTTTAGCAGGCATATCTACAAATAAATTTGTATTTAGTTTTTATTTAATTCTACAACTGATCGGTTTTAAATTCGCTGTAACCCTCATAGTAATAGCTGATATCAACACCTTTCATAAATAAGATACGATCATGGATTTGATCAGTCAATGCCTGTCTTAGCAAATTTTTTATTTCAACGTCATTGACAACGCTACGTTCCATAGCTGAAAGATATTCTTTCTTATCTACCAAATTCCAATCAATTACTTGGGTTATTTCTGTTTTTAGGATCAGATCTAGCCAGATACGCATAGCACGTCCATTACCTTCTCTAAATGGATGAGCAATATTCATTTCAACGTATTTTTCTATAATTTTATCAAAATTGTTTTGCGGCATACCATCAATATGTTCCAACGATTGTTTAAGGTACATAAGAGGAGCAAAACGGAAATTACCCTTTGCAATATTTAAAGTACGAACTTGACCGGCAAAGTGATAAATATCATCAAACAAATAAGCATGTATAAAAGCAAGCCCTGTAAAAGTACCGACTTCTACCTTATTGATATCTCCACTATCAAAAAGTTGCTTTGCTTTTTGTTTACTGATTTTTTCTTCTGCTTTAGCTAGGTCAATCTGATTATCAATATTTAGCTTATTTTCTAATATTGTCATTCTTGTTTTTCTCCCTTACCTTCGATCCGTTCTAAAGCGTCAACCCATTCTTCCATACCAAACTCTAACCATTCTATATCTTCTTCGGTTAATACAGGTGCACAAGAAAATGGTTTTTTAGTATTCACTTTCCTACCCACCTATAAAACATTTTGCTTTCATTAGCTATACGCTCCTTTTTATTCTTATAAAAGCTTTTAGCAATTCCTTTAATTGAACTTAGTAAGTAACCTTTGGAATAGCGATGCTTACCATCTTTCCCCATAGTCCAGGGATTGCTTACTTCTCTGTGATGAGTAGTTATATGCTCCTCTAAATCACTACTGCCTATCTTTTGTTTTTCTTTCTTACGAAATGCTTTATGCCATATTTTTTTATCTTTCTTTTCAGATTGACAACAGGCATGCGATAAAAAATACTTATTCTTGATACTGCGACTCATAATCAACTTCCTTTAATAAAAACATCTAAAGCTTTTCTAACTACCCCATTCAAAGTATCTCCATGCTGCAAAGCATATAAACTTACTTCTTTATGTAGTTCAGGATTAACTCTAACATTAAAACTACCCTTAAATGGTTTGTCAGGAGCCTTTTCAAGGTTATTACAATCTTCTAAATAACTATCTACTGCTTCATGAAAAGCTTTTATCAAAGACTTAGCTTCTGATGCCTCATAGTTTACTAAATCTCTTATAAATTCTATTTTTCCAAAAAATAACTCTTCCTGTGGATCAAAATGCACTGATCCATAATAATTTTTGTAGAAAATTAAGTCACTTCTGGTCATATCAAATTCTCTTCTTCTAATTTTTTAATTATTTGTTCAATTAAATAAGACTTTATGATTGGAGTAGGATGAGGTTTATGTAAGTTAATTATCAATCCAGTTCTTAGATGATAAAATTTTCTTCTAGAACCACCAGTTTTGCCTTTTAAAGTTTCTTCAAAATTTAATGCACCAAGTAATCTAGTTAATTCATCCCACGTAAAATCTTTTGGCTTAGATTTTAATTTCTTTATAAGCTTATCTTTTGAACCCATTTATAACTTTTTTATAATCTTATTTAAGAATAACAAATTAACAAAATTAATGCAACTAAAAACAGTTGCTAACAAAAGTATGTACAAAGTTAACTCTTCTATGGGATTTAAATCAGGTTTTTAGTTTTTAGACAATTTTAAATTACCACAACTTCACGAGAAGGAAACTGATAAACCTTGGCAGAATCCTTTAATTCTACATCAAGAATAAGATTCATTCTTTTAGTAGTAAACCCTTGTAATCTCTTAAGAAAGCTGCTTACTCCAGTACTCAATAACAGATTAGCCTTTGTCCTTGTTACTCCTACGTATATCAAATTCAACTCCTCTACATCATAAACCAATATTTCCTCTAACGGCACTTCATTGTTAAAAATAATGAAATCGTCCTCAAGTACTACGTTATCCCATTCCCTACCTTTTGACTTGTGAATAGTTGATAATGTTACCTCTGCCATGCTCTCCTCAACATAGTAAGCATCCTCTATCTGATTAATAATTTTTTTAAAAGAACCTTTATGCTCCTTAATTAACTTTGCAAGGAAAGTAATATCGGGGTCTTGGTACTTATGATTAAAATGTAACATTGCCTCCCATGACTTAAAGTGCTTTAACTTGCTATGACTGACCTTGTCTTTATTACAGGTAAAAAGTGCATAACCGCTTTTAGCTAGATTTAATATTTCACTTACGCCTCCAACCACATGAAGCTTCTGTTTCTGAAAAGCTAATATTTTCTCTATAATCCGTGCATTGGTACGACATAAGACAGTAAACGGAGCTGTTAATTTGTTTACTACAAGCTTACTCTCTATGCTTGCACTGCCGCATAAAAGCTGCGCTTCATTCTTTGCAGAAATAATTATGTTTGCAAGCCTGCTTATTTCATTACCAAAACGGAATGACCTGCTTAAATAACAGACTTCACCACCCAATTTAGCAAAACTGTTAATTGACCCTCGCCATGAATATATCTGCTGGTGTTCATCACCGACATAAATTTTCTGACATTTCTGCTTAAGTAAGATATCCAGTAACACAGGGTTGGCATCCTGACACTCATCAAATAGGATAAAATCGTAAACACCACTTAAATCAGGATTTGATAGCTGGTACATCTTCAGGTAAAAATCATGCTCTATAGGCAAATTTGATCCTCTCTCCGTACACGCTTGCCAATATTCCGCTGCCCTTTCAATGACGTAATCTTTTATAGACTCTGTTTCTTCCAAGCTCTCACCTGCCACATCATCCAATACACCGCTATATTTAAACTTCCTGTCTATTTCCTTCTTATCGCTATTAACAAAAACACGTAATAGTTTCAATACCAGAAAAGCTATGTCGTTCTCTTCATAGCTGTATATTCGTTTTATATCCACATACCTTGTAATATCAAAAATACTCAAAGTATGAACCCGATCTTTTATTCGATAAGCAGTTGCCCTGTAGGCAATACTATGAGCCGTCTTGCAATCAACATGTGAGGGGAATTTCTTAACGGCATCAGCGGCAATAGCTTTATTATAAGCAAGGTATAAACCTTTACCAGACAACTCCCTAGATATTACTACTAAAGTGGAAGTCTTACCGCTACCGGCAAATGCCTTTATCTTTACGTCCTTACCAACACGTGCCGCTTCTACACATTGCTTCTGCTCTATAGTTAACTGGTAACCGGTACTGCTTGCTTCGATTAATTGAGAGTTAATAGTATCCATCCTATTAGGCATTCCCACTTTTATTAATTGTTTCTGGTTTTATATTATTTTCATTAAAAAACTTTATATTCTCTCTTGCTTCCTTTATTTTAGCAGCAAATTCCAACGCTTCCTCTCTACTCCTTTGCTGGTAAACTGCTTTATCATCCCCAGAACTGTTATTTTCTATGTTCATTTTAGCTATTGCTAAACCAGTAAGTTGTTGAACTTCAGGAACGCTAATCTTGCCTTCTTCCAGAGCGGTTAAAGTACTATTTATTATTTCTGTAGCTGTTCTATTACCAAATGATATTTTTATAATATTAGTACCCTTACTATCAGTAGACCATCCACCTTGAGTTTTTAGGTAGAATATTGTAGCCGTTACATCACCTTGATCTATTAGTTTCATCAGCTTACTGGCAACTATACCTATTGCCTTTGCTTTCCCTTTTTTATAGGCTCGGAGTACTCTTCTATCTCTCTTTTTTAATTCGTAAAATGTATCCTCTGAAAAACCAAAATAATTGGCTATCTGCTCTATGGATAAATAAGCTGACAATGCTTCTACTTGAGCTATTTGGGCCTCATCCAGTGTTATTTTTTTACTCATAATATTTATGCTGTTGATTCTTTTAAAAACTTATTATACCGCTTTTCAAGGCGTTTCCTTAATTTAACGGCTTCAGTAAATTCGGATAATAACTTATCTAGCTTTTCGTCAGACTCCTGGCCTTTTAACTTGTCTATTTCTTCCAATATAGCAAGTTCTCTATCAAAAGTTTCAGCGAGCATGCCACGGTTTACATATCTGAGCATTAATGCCTTATTTTCTTCGCCTTTACCGGTAATTTCAATTGTATCTTGATCCATATATATGACCTATATTACTTAATTATGATTAACAACTTCTTTTACAGCTGGAAGCAAAGCTTTAAAATATAACTCATACGCCCAAGACTCTCCATGCTTCATTGCTTTTTGAACGAACTTATATGCCTTCAAGCGATCTTTTAGTACAGCTTCACTTAAGCTCTTATCGGTGGTTTTAGGTCTTCCTTTCACATTACCGGACTTACCTTTTACAAATTGCATAACAAACCTCCTAAAAATTAATTAAATTATACCATTTTTTACCTGTAAATACAAATATTTATGCCTAAAAAACCGCTAGAATATAAGCTTTTTAGCAGGTTTTTATACAAAAATATTCAGAGGAAAATTAACTAACATTGAGGAATTTTGTTTTTTTATTTTAGCTAATTCCAGCCGAGCGATATGTAAATTTGGAAACTAAATTTGGAAACTTCGCCAACACTTTAAGATATATGACTTGCAAGCTGATATTTTTATTTTCCTAAAAAACATTGGAAACTAATTTGGAAACTTCTAAATACCAGCAGAGAAGTAGGATAGAGATAAGTAAGTTTCCAAGTTTCCAATTTTTAGAAGAATTATATATATAGGGAGAGAGAAGCATATACTTTTTCGCAATCATCCCTTGACATTCAATAGATAATAGTTTATACTTAGGTTTATAATAAGGTAAAGAATTATGAACTTTTTTGAATTTAACAAACAGTTTCCTACTGAACTTGATTGTATAAAGTACTTTATCACAATTAGGTATAATAATAAACCCGTTTGCAGACATTGCGGGAGCGACAGATTAACACACAGAAGAGATACACCTAAAAATTTTCAATGTATCTTCTGTAATAAAGGTTTCTCAATCTTCAAAGGGACAATATTTGAGAAGTCTGACACTGATTTACGTAAATGGTTTTATGCTATTCACTTGTTTTTAAATAGTAAAAAAGGTATATCAGGCTACCAACTAAAAAGAGAAATAGGCGTTACTTATAAAACGGCTTGGCGTATGCTTAAGCAAATCAGGCTTGCTATGGGTAATATTGAAAACCAGCAATTTTTTGGTACTTTAATTGAAGTGGATGAGACCTATGTAGGCGGTAGACCTAGGAAGAAAAACAATAGAGATGATGATAACGATAACTTACCACCAGTAAATAAAAGGGGGCGTGGTACTAAAAAGAACGTTGTTGTTGGTTGTATTGATAAGATAAATAAGTCTGTATTTGCTAAAGTTATGATTAAAAACAACGATGGCAAGAAATTAACAGGTAAGCAGCTATTAGATGTATTGAATCAAGTTATAACCCAAGATAGCGTCATTATTAGCGATGAGTTCAAAGGATATAATATCCTCGGTAAGAAAACAAGCCATATCCATTTAAGAGTAGACCATACGAAAGAATATGTAGCCAGCGGTAACATTCACACCAACAATATGGAGAACTTTTGGGGAACTCTAAAGCGTGGAATACTCGGCATATATCACCACGTATCAGCTAAGCATCTTCAAAAGTATGTTGATGAGTTTGCTTTTAGATATAATACTAGAGAAAATGGTTGTGTATTTAATTTGATTTTACAACAGGCGGTTTTCTAACGAATTGAATAGAGAGACTTCCATTTTCTAAACGATTTAAAATACCTTCTATATGTACTTTATGATAAACTTCATATTTTTCATTATTTAAAATACCGTATTTTAAAGCAATAGTTGCTGTAATTTTTAAAGATTTAGCTATGTTTATATCTTTTACTTTAATTATCCCTGTCGCTGCATTAGAAAGGTAATAAGGTGGAAGTAAAACTGATGATTTATTTATTACATCTATTTCATCTTTTTGATGTGTCTGACCATTAACAATTATAACTGTCTTTTCTTGGTCTAAAAAACAACTAATCACCTGAGTAGAACAGTTATAAACTGACATAGCAATTCGAATGTTGTGTATATTATTATCTGGAAATTCTAATCTAGGTTCTGGAATTATCAATAATTTATCCTTAATACTATAATTTTGCTTACATTTATGTACTAAATAAACGAGAGGTAGAGATAAAAATATAGCACCTAAAAACTGTTGCGTTAACATATAGTACCCCAAACTACTGCAAATAAAAGCAAAAGAAGGTAATGCTTTACTGTCCAGCCAATCTTTGATATAATCACTGACAATAGTATTAGAAACTTGTTTAAAAAATTCCAACATAATAAATTATTATAAAACTGACCAAATATATCAGTAATATACAATCTATTATTGAATGTCAAGGGATGATTGCGTACTTTTTTAGTATTTAAAAATTATATTTATATATATTTTCTGCATAAATAAAACATACAATGTCATATATAGGTATATATGTACAAAAAATTGGAAACTTGGAAACTAAAACCTTGAAAGCCATATAATGTAATGGATTCTCTGGTTTCCAATTCTCGTTTCCAATGCTAAAAGGTTTGGAAACTTTAAAAAAATTTGGAAACTTGACAATTTTTCAATTAATTCAAGCTCTCGGCTTGAATAGCTGTTCTTTCCTCTTCCTCATAATTTGCCGGAACTGCCATTGGAATAATTTGTGCCGGAGCATTCCGCGTACTTTCTGTAATACCTAGTGCCTCTAAATTCAGTTTATAACATCTCATTTTGCTATTCGTTTTGGTATAATGCACCATCCACGTAGAACGATAAGTTATTTGATCATCGCCGTACTTTTCTACGTAAGGAGTGATATAGTTTTTTTCTCGGATTATTTTTTTGCAATAATTGAGATTCAAACCCTTTAATGCTTCATTTTCTAAAAAATTTTGAAAAATATAAAAAACAGTTTGATCTATTACAGAAAACTTATGTTCTTGTTCATCAGGTTTTTTTGACATAATCCCAACGCATTTATGTTGGATCGGTGGACGTAACCATTCCTCTTGGCCATTGCAATAGAAATTATTTTGGTTCTCTAACCAGAATTTTATTAACCTCTGTTTTATTACTTTAACTTCAGAAGGAGTCGTATAGTCTTCAATTTCATTCAACCAACGCCTAAATATTTTTGCCACATCTTCAAAAACCGCAATCTTAGTGAAGCCATATTTTTTAGGTAAGACCCCACTTTTCATAGCTATAACCCCTGCCGCTGCAATACTGCTTAATACTTCTGCAACTCTTCCTACTTGGGAAGCAGCATTAGCCGGCAAGTTAAAGCCTAGCCATTCGGTTTTTAAAACCTCTATTTCTTTTAATATGCTATCAAAGTTATTCTCTATAAAAATATAATCAAGAAACGCATTGATGGGAGTTCCTTTATATTGGAAGCACGCATCACGCAAAAACTCTGCGAACTGCTTGGGGTTTTCTTTAAATTCATGTAAGTCTTCAAAAACTCCGTATTCAGCGGAAATAACGGCAGGAATATCTATAAACCTAACTGTTTGCCCTCCTTTTATTTCCCCGCTAAGATTGGCTATATGTGCTGCAAAGCTAGGCTCTCCGCTACTTAAAACCATGGTATTCCATGTTTTTGCAGTCCTATTACCAAAACCGATACCTCTACTATCT
Source organism: Candidatus Megaera polyxenophila (assembly GCA_037101405.1). Taxonomy (NCBI): domain Bacteria; kingdom Pseudomonadati; phylum Pseudomonadota; class Alphaproteobacteria; order Rickettsiales; family Rickettsiaceae; genus Candidatus Megaera; species Candidatus Megaera polyxenophila. The sequence continues at coordinate 136,355 of AP017966.1, forward strand.
GCCCTGTTTTTACTTTGCCCGTTAATAATGAGATACGCTACTTGCTCTATTACTTCTCGAGTTTTTAGGTTGGTCAGTTCATCCAAACAAAGTAGTGAATCATTTTTTTGTAGTGCAAGATTTTCAATGCCGTTAGCTGTTCCATTCCAAGGAATATAACCTTTGCCATAATTCCCCCAAACTGAACCTGCAACTCCTAACATCACGCTCTTACCTTTTGAACTTTCACCAAAGAAATGTAATATCGTGCCGTCCCTGTTTAAAGGCGTTAAAAATATAGGAGTAAATGCCGTATATATAGCAAAACATAAGTTAGAGTTATTTTCTGCTAGCCTTGCAATATGCTCTTGCCATTCTTTCAATTCTCCTTTTTGTTGCCGCACTTCATTTTGCTTCATTTTAAATTCGAGTACGTTTAATTGCCTTGTTTCTTCCCTGTTTCTATAAAATGTTTGTAATCCCTCTTTACTCGGTAAATTGTAGCAACTTAAGTCTGCATTCCAACCTAACCTATATATCATAGAAACGTTAGTGTCAGTTTTGTTAACTAGAATATAAACAGTTAAAGCAAAAAAGTGTGCAGGGTTGAAGTTAAGCCCCGCATCGAGTAAATGCTGTTTTAAAGTGTCATTCTTAGCTACTAACGGAATCAATATCTCTTTTTTGATCTTATGCCTGTCAATGATTGACATTATAAAACAATATTGACCTTCGCTATTTTGACCCTGTCCTTTCAGCTCTATATAGTCGGATATTCTTACGGGTACTTCCTGTATTATACCGAAACCTTCTTTATTTTTAGTCATAAAATAAAGGGTATCATCGGTTAAAACAAAATCATAGCTACCCATACTTTTTCTTAGCTTTATCTTTTCGCTCTTATTGAAATTATCTACTTTATTTTTAGCTACCCTCTGTTGTATAGTAAGCATCGTAATTGGGTTTTCCACTTCTTGCTGAAATGAATAATAGGTGCGAGCTACTACTTCAGGTCTATAACGATCCTCGTGCTCATCTTTTGAAGACCAGTGATCCCAAACAGCCAAACCATGCTCACTTCCTTCGTAGTAATGATGTAGCGCCATCCCTACTTCTAACCACTCCTGATAATTCAAATTTGATACAGGATACAATTCTAATATACGTTCTACTTTTTGTGGCTTAAATCTGTTTTTATCAATTCTATTATTACTAACTTTTTTATCCGTGGTTTTTTGAATTACGGCCTCACTTCCTGCTTCTTGGCTAAGAAAGAGTTTATGGTCAAATAATTTGCCGACATTTCTTTTTGACCATAATTCATATTTATACCCAACTTCTAAGTCGGGTTGACCGGTAATTGTAATGACCACAGGCAATAACATACCTTGGCTTGGAGTCCTTGAAGCCTGGTCGATATATTCTTGAAAACTTAGAGTTTTGGAAAAATTATTGACTATTCTATTGTAATCTTTTGGCTCTATATACTCATTGCACCTTATTAAAACCCGCACACAAGCTATATTAGCGGTATGGCTTGGGGTGGAATATGCCACGTATTCAAAATCTTTAAGCTCTTGTTCTAGTTTTAATTCTAATTGCTCTATCCCCTCCGGATATTTATCTATATCTAAAACGAGCAATGACCTAAATTGAAGATTCTTATTATTTCGTTGTGCAGGCTCAAAATGACCGCCAACAAAATAAGGTAGATTAGTTTTTTTCTCTATTGAAATCAGTTGCTTTATAGCATCTAGATGATCCAACTCAACTATCTTGTTATTATCGTAAATAAATTTAAAAGTTTTCTCATCACGTTTTCGGTTATCGTATTCAACAATATGTTCCTTTGGTTTTAAAATAAAATTATCAATAAATTCATCCCAATTAATTTCCTCGTTTTGGACTTCCTTGGTTCTTACATTTTTGCCAAAGCTAATAAGTACTGAAGTATTTATTAATTTTTCGGCTTCTACATTATCTTGAATAGAATCGCTCTGCACTGATATGTCTTTATTTTGATTAGTCATGTTTATAAACCTTTTTTAATAATTTAAAAAAAGCCTTTAAAATAGTGACTAAACAACGACTGCTAGTTATTTTATTAGGTTAATAAAGCAAAAAAAATCTCTATTTCCCTTAAAATATGCTATAATGATATTTAAGAAATAACTAAAAACTTGTTGGGTATTGTAGTTATTCCTGTGTATCTCATCATTGCTAGTCATTTTTAATGGCTTTGCTGGCTCTGCCTTTCTTCTGCCGCCTTGCAGAAGAAGGAGAGTCCTTAAAATTTATATTACCATACATTTTTCTGATCTTGATTTTCTCGTACTTTTTTACCTTTGTTATGATGCTATTAACGGCTAATTATCAAGGAAAAACCCCTTGTATCTTACCTACTGAGTTTTTTATGATATTTATCATATGCTCTAGCAAATTTAGGGTCTTTTTCCCTCTCTACTAAAACTAGCTGCTTGCAGCGGTTAACACTTATCTCAAGATCATCTACCGATTCCGATAGCCGAGTTAAATGCCTGGTTACTAATTCTTTTTGTTTTTCGATATTAAATCTAGCAACCAGAAAATTATCATTCTGACCAAGATTGCTACTTAAAAGCCAATAACGAATTTCAAGTAAATCTCTGGTATTATCAAAATCGTCAATAAGATTGTATAAATTAGTAATATTCTGCTGTATTTCCTGATTCATCAAAAACCTCTTTAAAATGGTATTTCGTCACTAACAAGCTCACCGGTACTTTGTCTATTACTCGTTGAACTAATCGTAAATTTACCGCTTCTCTCATTCATATACTCGCTATATTCAGCATGATCGGGCGTCAGTATGGTTTTAATCTCGTTACGAGGTTTATAACCTTTGTCATTAATGGTAATCTCCGCTAGGCATACTAGGTTATCTAAGTCGGCAAAGCTCTTAATCTGTCTCTGTTTTTCTGCCTCTGGTGATTTGTCCTTAGAATGCAGCGAATTAGCAGAGTTAAGTATTGCTCTAATCATACTCCTACCGATTTCTGCATATAGCGGCGAATTATCGCTATGAAGACCAATATTGCTCCAGACCTTTCTATTCTCGTACTCGCCGCTTAAGATTACAAACTCACAGGCAAGATATACGCAAGACCCGGATTTACTTTTAGTTGCCCATCCATCTGGCCATTCTTTTGTAACGTGGTTGCCTTTTTTTATCAGCAAGCGAACTTTTGCTATGGTTTTATGCGGTATTAATTCGTAAGACATTTGGTCTTCGGCATCGTTAAAGTTATTCCATTTACTCATTGTTTTGCTCTATTAATTGGTTGATAAAATTTTCACTGCCTTTCTTAAACTTGGCGGACGCTTCCTTGGTAAACAGCATTGCATCTACTAAAGAAGCCCTTGCATCTGCTTCGATGATCTCGTTAATAATCAACTTAAGTGGAGGTAATCGGCACTCTTTTTGACTTATGGAAATAACTACTTCAGCTAAAGAGCTATTATTAATTAGTGCATTTCTCACTTTTTACTCCCGCAGTTTCATTAACTACACTCTTCGTTGCTATTTTTGTTGCTGCATATTTATCAGCATCACCTTTAGGTAATAAAAATCCTTTCGAGGTCATCAAATTATTTTCTATGACCGGATAACGTCCTGAATTGTATAAAAGGATTAGTAGATTCTTTGGGAATATGTAAATAATCTCATAATTACCTATACAGTATAACCATGAGTTATCTTCTCTAAATATTCCGCCTTTGTAATATTCCTGCTCCGGAGAAACTCTATGCTCTGTTTCAATGTAAAGGTTATTGGTACTGACAAAATTTTGATCGTATTTGATTTCAAACCCCTGTAGGTTTTCACCTATTTCAAATTGAAATTCCTTACTCTGTAAATTAACTAAAGGAATATTTAAATTCTTCATAATCTGCACAGCACAATAATCCTGAAACTTTTGCCCTATAGGTAATCTTGATTGATAAAGCTCTTTATAATGATCAAATTTCATTGCCAAAAACCTCCCACTCTTCTACTGACTTGCGAGCAAAAAGTTCAAGCTTGTTGCCGTAGGTGTATAGAGTTTCAATTATGTTCCTAAATTCCTCGGGTTTTTCCGAATGACGCCCAACCCTCTCAACAACCTGTACCGAGTCAACTCTACTCGTATTGTCAGGCACGCCGCTTCCCTTAGTAGCTATAAATAAATGCTCATGCCTTACAGAAGTATAATTACCGAGGTTGGCTCGCACCTTATCCCAGATAATATTGGTTTTATATTTAAAGCCCCAAGAATTTATGAGATCCAGTGCCTCTGGTAATAACGGAGCTGTACCCCATAGAAATAAAACAGCGTTTTCTTCAGATAGAGAGACAACAGGCATGCTTTTAAGCTCCTCCATAGTCATTGTGTTGTAGTGATCGGTAGCCCCGCCAAAACCGCTTCTCTCGTCCCCATATTGCCATGGTGGATCGGCATATATAACTCGGTACTTACCTTTTGGCCACTCTGTAGCTTTATTCTTCTCTAGACGCTCGGCTTTTTTAATTTGGGTATAGACTTTCTTAATACTGGACTTGCCCTCGGCAACTTCGGCTTTTTGTTCCTCAGTGCCTTGTTGTTGAATTTTATCATACTGGAAAGCTGTCATATGGCTTACACCTGCACGTTTAGCTATAGCCTCTAATGCTCTACCCTTTTCTGTGTTTTCTGGTGTTGCATTATCTAGTTGCGGTGTGTAAACTAGTTTACTAGCCGTATTATCTATTTCTTTAAACTGAGTAGCCTGCATCCTTTCCTTAGCTTTTTCCGCCTCAAACTCCTTGAACCTATATGCAAGAGCAAGTCTAGTTTCTGTTGGCAAGTTCCTTCTGCTAAACTGGTTATTGATCATCCAGAGTTTTACATCCAGTTCGGTTTCTAACTCTGATTTTTCTACTACGTCAAAGCTTATGCCGTGCTTAGTACAAATAGCATACCTGTGGTGTCCGTCTATTATGGTATTATTCCATACTACTAGCGGATCACGGCAACCTTCATGCTTAAGGCTAGCTTCTAACGAACTTAATTCCTCTAGGTTTAAACTTGGAATAAGATTTTGAAATTCTGGATTAATTATTAGTTCCATAATTCCCTCCTTCCTTATTACTTGTAATAAGCTTGCGGATATCCTCAACACGCCAAGCGGTGATTCTTTTTCCTAATCTTACCCCCTTTGGGAAATGACCGGATTTAACACCTGTTAGCCAAGTTGATTTGCTAATAGGCAGCAGTTTTAAGATCGTAGGAAGCCTCACAAAGGCCGCTTTATCTGGTAATAAATGGTGACTCATATTCAATTGCTCCTTTTTATGGTTAAACAGTGGAAGCAATATTAATGCGTTTTATTAAGGGGTGTGAGGGAACATAAGATTTTCGTGCCGAAAAAGTACTTGTTTGGGATACCTAAAAGGTATATATGGACTGGCTAAAAAGGGAAAAATAAATTAAAAATATCTAATCATCCCAAGATTAGTTCTTTGGGATGATTTTATTATTAGCTACAGGAAGAAGACCAAGTAATTCTCTAGCAGGAGCTATATATTTACGCATAGTCTCATCGCTCATTATTTTAAAATTAAATTCACAATTAGCGGCTTTATTTGAAATATTATTAGCGTTAAAACTATCTCCTGTAAGCTCCTTGTTTATCTTTGCCATGATAGCTAGCATTTCTATGTATCCTTTTTCAGTTCTTATATCTATAGGAGTTTCTAACTCTGCTTTTAGTTTAGAGTTTTGAGCTACTACATCACTGATTTTTTCCTTTAACTCTTCATTTTCTTGCTTAAAATCAGGTACGTTATGAAAAAATTTTACCATATTTGCCAATTTTTTAGGAAAAGGATGTTGATAATTCTTTTTTTCGGTCCATAAGACAAATTTTAAAAGATTTACACTATGAACTATAGGTATTCCATTAGTGTCAAAGAAAGTATTAGTCTTATTTACCTGTTCTATTTTAGGGGAAAAGGCTAAGGCCGTAAAAATGGTTTCTAACTCTTTAGTATGTATTGCAGCATCTTGAATCTTTCTTGTTATCTCTATAGCTTTTTGATAAAGTTTTCTTTCCACCAAATATTGGTAATATCCTTCTTGATCGTTAAACTCATCAGGATTAATATCAAGCCATAACATGAGAGCTGTACCGAGTGATACTAAATCTCTTTCGCAATAAACTTTATAGAAATCAGGGATATCATCATCAGTATTCATATATAGTGCTTATACCTTAATATTCTCCAACTAGTCACCCCACCACTGCATCATTTCTCTTCTAGATATTGAGCATGGTTATTGAATTAATCTTAATAAGGTTTCTACATTAGCAATATCGGTTAAATATTTCTTACCATCAGGAGCTTTTAATTTCAACCCGTGATAAAATGTCACGACTTCACTTTTTTCTTGAATTAATCGTTGTTTTAATTTTCTCCAATAAGCACTGGCATTAGTACTATCGGTTAATGCACCTACAACATCAACAACCGAGAAAAACCATGTGTCGGTTTTTTTGTCATATGTCCTACGAATTTTGTGGTCTTCAAAAATAGCTAAATCATTCTTTGTCATTTCTCATTACTTAAAAATATCGTTATGTGTACCTGTACGTTCTAGTCGCAACACTTCGTCATCTAAATAATAAACTAGCAACCAATCAGGCTCTATATGACATTCCCAGTAGCCTTTATATTTACCTATTAATTTATGAAGGCAATACTTTTCCGGTAGTAATGAATGATGTTCTATTCCTTTCTAAGTCAGGTCGTCCTTTTTCTGATAACTTCATTATCCAGCTAGTTTTAAAAATGTCTAAAAATTCCAAGATAAAGGCTAGTTTTGATTATAAAAACGGATTTATTGCTTATATGGCTTGGGCTTTGCGTTATGAAAAACACGACGCAGTTAAAACAGGAAATATCAATTTTAGGTTTAAGGCTAATATACCAGCAAACAGTGATGAACATCAGGAACAGCAGAAACAACTTAAACTACTGAAGTTACCGGAAGGAATATGGGGAAATATTTGCCAGAAACTCATTGTTATTTATGACGAATATGCTTATAGAAACTGGTTTAGCAAATTAACTCCTGTTATTGACAAGGAAGCTAAAACCATTGAGCTAAAAGCTCCAAATTTGTTTGTTAAGCAATGGGTAAAAGATAACTACGGAGAAGTAATTATAAATATAATAAAAGACTTAGGATTTGAGCTTAAGGAGATATCAAGTAGTTATAATCTAAAAAGAGGCTATTAATTATGAATAAAAACAAAAGAAGTGGTAGCAAAAATAATTATAAACATTTCAAAGCTACTGTCGGAGCAATTAGTGAAGAAGTTGATTACTTCGGTAATTGCAAGGAAGTATTATCATTAAACAAAGTACATCTAAACACTAAAAAAAATAATCCAATTGCCGATTATGCCGTTATCAATAAAAACAAAGCCACAGAGACTTTATTTGAAATAGCACAAAAAGGTTTAGAAAATCAGGCAGTTTCATTTGACGGCAAAATAACAGATTGCAGGCATGTCCAATTGTATGATGGCATGAAGTTTTTGCACAATGAGTCTCACTGTAAAATTGGATATATCAAAAATATTAATATTCATTATAAAAAAACGCAATCATCCCTTGACATTCAATAGATAATAGTTTATACTTAGGTTTATAATAAGGTAAAGAATTATGAACTTTTTTGAATTTAACAAACAGTTTCCTACTGAACTTGATTGTATAAAGTACTTTATCACAATTAGGTATAATAATAAACCCGTTTGCAGACATTGCGGGAGCGACAGATTAACACACAGAAGAGATACACCTAAAAATTTTCAATGTATCTTCTGTAATAAAGGTTTCTCAATCTTCAAAGGGACAATATTTGAGAAGTCTGACACTGATTTACGTAAATGGTTTTATGCTATTCACTTGTTTTTAAATAGTAAAAAAGGTATATCAGGCTACCAACTAAAAAGAGAAATAGGCGTTACTTATAAAACGGCTTGGCGTATGCTTAAGCAAATCAGGCTTGCTATGGGTAATATTGAAAACCAGCAATTTTTTGGTACTTTAATTGAAGTGGATGAGACCTATGTAGGCGGTAGACCTAGGAAGAAAAACAATAGAGATGATGATAACGATAACTTACCACCAGTAAATAAAAGGGGGCGTGGTACTAAAAAGAACGTTGTTGTTGGTTGTATTGATAAGATAAATAAGTCTGTATTTGCTAAAGTTATGATTAAAAACAACGATGGCAAGAAATTAACAGGTAAGCAGCTATTAGATGTATTGAATCAAGTTATAACCCAAGATAGCGTCATTATTAGCGATGAGTTCAAAGGATATAATATCCTCGGTAAGAAAACAAGCCATATCCATTTAAGAGTAGACCATACGAAAGAATATGTAGCCAGCGGTAACATTCACACCAACAATATGGAGAACTTTTGGGGAACTCTAAAGCGTGGAATACTCGGCATATATCACCACGTATCAGCTAAGCATCTTCAAAAGTATGTTGATGAGTTTGCTTTTAGATATAATACTAGAGAAAATGGTTGTGTATTTAATTTGATTTTACAACAGGCGGTTTTCTAACGAATTGAATAGAGAGACTTCCATTTTCTAAACGATTTAAAATACCTTCTATATGTACTTTATGATAAACTTCATATTTTTCATTATTTAAAATACCGTATTTTAAAGCAATAGTTGCTGTAATTTTTAAAGATTTAGCTATGTTTATATCTTTTACTTTAATTATCCCTGTCGCTGCATTAGAAAGGTAATAAGGTGGAAGTAAAACTGATGATTTATTTATTACATCTATTTCATCTTTTTGATGTGTCTGACCATTAACAATTATAACTGTCTTTTCTTGGTCTAAAAAACAACTAATCACCTGAGTAGAACAGTTATAAACTGACATAGCAATTCGAATGTTGTGTATATTATTATCTGGAAATTCTAATCTAGGTTCTGGAATTATCAATAATTTATCCTTAATACTATAATTTTGCTTACATTTATGTACTAAATAAACGAGAGGTAGAGATAAAAATATAGCACCTAAAAACTGTTGCGTTAACATATAGTACCCCAAACTACTGCAAATAAAAGCAAAAGAAGGTAATGCTTTACTGTCCAGCCAATCTTTGATATAATCACTGACAATAGTATTAGAAACTTGTTTAAAAAATTCCAACATAATAAATTATTATAAAACTGACCAAATATATCAGTAATATACAATCTATTATTGAATGTCAAGGGATGATTGCGTAAAAAAATAAAAAAAGCAAAGTAACTTTAATTAGTTAACCTCTCTATTTTCTAGCTATACAAAGATACCATAGTACAATATTATTAACATTTCTTAATAAAAACTAAAACAGTTAATTTATGAAACAAGAGGAATTTGTTGTTAAAATACTTGAAGTATTGTCCCCGATGCCTGATATTATTGCGATAAAAAGTAAAGGCCACATAGTTTTATATAAGGATGGAGTTATGTTTGGCAAGATAGTTGAGCAAAGTGTTTTATTGTTAAGTAACAATAATAAATTTATTAAAGTGGACACTGAGTTAATAACTAGGTTATTTATACCTAAAAACAAAATTAACCAATCTGACTGTGATTCATTCTTATTTAAAGCTACTAAGTCCTGGTGGTTGGCTAAAAGTAAGATATGGACTATTTCAGCTACAAAAGGATTTTTAGAAAATATCTAGTATATTCAGCTCATTTATTCATAATATAAAAAATCAAAACTCATTTTTTATTTACAGTTAATATATTTACTTATATACTCAAGTAAGTAATAAAAACCAAGAGAATCAAAAATGACCAGACTAAGTATAGATATACCAAATGAATTACACCATTATCTCAAAATACATACGGCACGAAAAAAAGTAACTGTGGTAGATTTTGTAAGAGATGCCATATACAAAAAAATTGATCAGGAAAAAGTACCTAATAGAGAAACCATAAAAGCTATTGAAGAGTCAAGAAAAGGTGTTGGTATAACTTGTTTTAGCTCTAAAGAAGATTTTTTAAAACATCTTAGTCAATTAGAAAAAGAAGTAGAACAAGAGTTAGCAGAGAGAAATTGATGAATATTAATATAATTTCTACTAATAAATTTGACAAAGAATTTAAATTGTCGCTAAGACGAGGTAAAAAGAAAGAGAATTTAGATAAGGTTATAAATTTATTATTGGATAATATTAATAAAGGAATAGAACATCATTCATTACTACCGGAAAAGTATTGCCTTCATAAATTAATAGGTAAATATAAAGGCTACTGGGAATGTCATATAGAGCCTGATTGGTTGCTAGTTTATTATTTAGATGACGAAGTGTTGCGACTAGAACGTACAGGTACACATAACGATATTTTTAAGTAATGAGAAATGACAAAGAATGATTTAGCTATTTTTGAAGACCACAAAATTCGTAGGACATATGACAAAAAAACCGACACATGGTTTTTCTCGGTTGTTGATGTTGTAGGTGCATTAACCGATAGTACTAATGCCAGTGCTTATTGGAGAAAATTAAAACAACGATTAATTCAAGAAAAAAGTGAAGTCGTGACATTTTATCACGGGTTGAAATTAAAAGCTCCTGATGGTAAGAAATATTTAACCGATGTTGCTAATGTAGAAACCTTATTAAGATTAATTCAATAACCATGCTCAATATCTAGAAGAGAAATGATGCAGTGGTGGGGTGACTAGTTGGAGAATATTAAGGTATAAGCACTATATATGAATACTGATGATGATATCCCTGATTTCTATAAAGTTTATTGCGAAAGAGATTTAGTATCACTCGGTACAGCTCTCATGTTATGGCTTGATATTAATCCTGATGAGTTTAACGATCAAGAAGGATATTACCAATATTTGGTGGAAAGAAAACTTTATCAAAAAGCTATAGAGATAACAAGAAAGATTCAAGATGCTGCAATACATACTAAAGAGTTAGAAACCATTTTTACAGCCTTAGCCTTTTCCCCTAAAATAGAACATGTAAATAAGACTAATACTTCCTTTGACAGTAATGGAATACCTATAGTTCATAGTGTAAATCTTTTAAATTTTGTTCTATGGACTGAAAAAAAGAATTATCAACATCCTTTTCCTAAAAAATTAGCTATTATGATAAAAGAGTTCCATAATGTAGCAGATTTTAGACTAGAAAATGAAAGATTAAAGAAAGAAATTGAAGAACTAAAGAAACAAGAAAGTAAAATTGATAGTAGAACTGAAAAAGGATTTATACAAATGCTAGCTATTATGGCAAAGATAAACAAAGATCTTACTGGGGATAGTTTTAACGCTCATAATATTGCAGATAAAGCTGCCAATTGTAAATTTAATTTTAAAATAATGAGTGAAGAGACTATGCGTAAATATATAGCTCCTGCTAGGGAACTACTTGGTATTCCTCGTGTGTATGAAAATAATAATAAAACCATCCCAAAGAACTAATCTTGAGATGATTAGGTATTTTTAATTTATTTTTTCCTTTTAAGCCAGTCTACATATATCTTTTAGGCATCCCAAACAAGTACTTTTTCGGCACGAAAATCACATGGTCGCTCACACCTCTTAAAAAAACGCATTAATATTTCTCTACGTAAATTAACATTTTAACGGAGCGAGATATGCAAAATAACATCCTACCCGATTCCGCCTTTGTGAGGCTTCCTACCATTTTAAAACTATTTCCTATTAGCAGGTCAGCATGGCTAGAAGGCGTTAAATCAGGATATTTTCCAAGACCCGTGAGGTTAGGTAAACGTATAACCGCCTGGCGAGTCGAAGATATCCGCAAGCTTATTAACGGCAATGAGACTGGAGGGGAGTC
>AP017967.1 GCA_037101405.1 Candidatus Megaera polyxenophila
ATGGTTTATTTACAATACAAACAAGTAGACGAATATTTAAATCACAAGTCAAAAACAGAACTATCCTTAGAAACACAAGTATTTTTAAGCTTTAAGCATAGAACACCAAACCGCTATAAGCTACTGGACAAGCTTATTAGAGCTAATATCACTCCAGAAAAAGAACTTACGGACAAAACTGTTTATCTTGGAGAAAAAGCTAAAAAGTTGCTTAGAGCTATATTAAAAAAACTCTTTAGTAATAGATATATTTTAATAAATCATAAATATATTACTCAGGCTACTAGGTGCAAATCTGACCAAAACGTACTTATTTTAAAACAATTAGCAAAAATATTAAAAATACAATTTTATAGGCTTTATAATAGCGATAAAGGAACAAAATTTTCCCGCCACTATTACATCGAGTTACATCCTAAAATAGTCCAAGAATTAAAGGATACAGGTATTTTAAATTCAGAATTCTACCCCGAAAAAAATCGGTCTACTTATACTAATAGGGATATCTTTAACAAAGATAAAGATATAGATCTAAAATCTAATTTTTTAGAAAATTCTGAAGAAATTAAGATTGAAGAAATTAGAGAACCTCAAGTAGCTGTATTTCCACCAGAATCTATTAACTCTGTTAAACTTAAAAAAATACTTCCTAACGAACGGAAAAAACCTACTAATGCAGAAAAAAAGGCAAAAGTTTACTATTTTAACCAGTATAAAGAGCCACAAACCTTAAACTATCACTATCCGTTAACCAAAGAAGATGCTAGTCGGTTACAAAGCCTATCAGGTCGGGATTTTAACTTAAATGCAATGAATGAAATACTCCTTGATATGTCAAAGAAGCTAGATAAACGCTTTTGTTCAAAAGCTCAATTTATTGTATATTTCGGTAAATGTCTGCGATTTGAGATGCGAGATGCTGTAAAAACTGGCAACGATAACTTCTGCATAAAAGAAAACATCACTCCAATAAATCAAAAGGAAATAGACAGGGAAAAAGAGATAGAGAAATACCTAGCCAAGATAGAGCAGCAAGCAATTGCCTATGTTTGCTCCGAAAACCAACTAAAAGCAAGGCTTGCTAACGTCCTTGCACCTCTAAGAAGTTACGAGCTATTGTTAAACATAAAAGATTTTGTGGTTGTTGGTAGTGTCGTAAGAATTTACTTAAGAACCGACTGCAATGTAAGTCAGCATGAGAAAGACGTTGTCTTAAGTCAGGTTCAGTCTATTTATTCGACTTCAGAGCTAGATATAGAAAGTGTAGAGTACGTTGTAGAAAATGTCTGTAATCCTGTAAATGGACGTAACGGCTTACAGATAAAACAACCTTTAGTTAAGCCAATATTACAACAAGACGTATGGGGAGATATTTGCCAACTGACCTGTTATAATGGTACCCAAAAACTGGACTGCTAAAAATGCAAAATGAGATATAATTTCACAACAAGGGAATGGAAATTATATGTCTAAAAAAGCGAAGCAATATAGTGCGACGGAAAAAACAAAAATTGTTATAGAAGCAATAAAAGCTGAAATGACAATAGCACAAATAAGCAGTAAGTACGGGGTTCATGCAACTCAAATACAAGCATGGAAAAAAAGAGGTATAGAAAATTTAGTTAGTGGTTTTCAAGTTAAGCCGGCAACAAAAGATCCAGACAATCAAGATTTGATAAAACAATTATATGAACAAATAGGACAGTTAAGCGTTGAGCGTGACTGGCTGAAAAAAAAATCTACATTGTTTGGACTTGGAAACTAGGAAAAGTATGATTGATAATAATTGTAGAAATCTAAGCATTGCTAGGCAATGCGATCTACTTTTAATTAATAAATCTACTTATTATTACAAGGCAAAAGGAATAACTACAAGAGACTTAGAAATAATGAAAGTAATTGATGAAATCTACACAGAGCATCCGTATTTCGGGGCCAGAAGAATGTCCAGGCATCTTGTACCGTTTGGAATTGTTATCGGTCGCAAAGCGGTAAGTCGTTATTACGGAATAATGGCAATAGAAGCCATTTATCCTAAAATGAATTTAAGCAAGCGCAACCAAGCTCATAAGGTATATCCTTATCTTTTAAAAGGCGTTGAAATTACTAAGACAAATCAGGTATGGAGCACCGATATAACTTATATTAGAATGGCACAAGGATTTGTATATCTAGTAGCCATTATTGATTGGTTTAGCCGTTATATTCTGAGCTGGAAGGTTTCAATTAGCTTAGAAAGTGATTTTTGCATCGACGCACTAGAAGAAGCCCTAGAAAAGCACGGTCAACCTGAGGTTTTTAATACCGATCAAGGTTCTCAATTTACGTCAAAAAATTTCATCCACGAACTTGTTAAACGTGAAATCAAGATTAGCATGGACGGTAAAGGTAGGGCTTTAGATAATGTATTTATTGAAAGATTTTGGCGTTCATTAAAACAAGAAAAAATATATTTGATAATTTTAAATACTGTCAAGGAGGTAAAAAATGCTATAACAGATTACATAACTTTTTATAATAGTAAAAGGATGCACCAATCCTTGGAATATTTAACTCCAGAACAGGTGTATTTAACAAAAATTATTGGCTAAAATTATAACGCAAATTATATCTCATAATTTCTGATTTTTAGTCTAGACAAATTGGGCCACCTTAAAGTTTATTGGGCAATTCAGATGGATTAATAACCGATAAACCGTCGGGCTTTTGCATATTTGATGCAATCTTTGCTAAATATCGATTAGGAGCTATTCCTATGGAAGATGTAATATAATCGCCGACATTATCACGTATGGCCTTTTTTATTATCTTTGCTATGGATACCGCTTCTTCCTCTAGGCAATATTTACCCGTCAGGCGACATGCTCCCTCATCTATGGAAAATATGTGATCAACATGCAAGTAGCGATCTACTTCGTTAAATATTTTGTGATGGTACTCAACATACAGATTGTGCCTTGCCTTTATACAAATAAGTTCAGGGCAGAGTTTTTTAGCTTGATAGATTCTTGTCCCCGTGGTAATCCCTTTAAGTTTTGCTTCCTGGCTTGCGGCAATGGCACAAGTGCTATCTGACAATAAAGGCACGATTGCAACAGGTTTATTTCTTAAATCTGGGTTGACCTGCTGCTCTATTGTAGCAAAGTAGCTATTAATATCTATATAAAGCCAGTTTAGTTTATTTTCTATACAAAATGGCATACAAACTCTTTAATAGGAACAGGAGCATCCGGGATACTTTTAATGGAACGATTTATTCTTAAAATGATAATTCATAGTCTCAATTATTTCTTCTTTCGTAGGAGCTATTTCTTTTTTAAAAGTTAATAGTTTTTGTGATGTTTTTTTCAAGACTTAAAAAGTAGCCGGGATGTTAACATAGTAATTGTTCTAAGTAGTAACCTGCAAGGTTTTTGGGTTTCTTTTAGTAATTACCCCATGTACTCTTACACCGCTTGAATCAACAAAGGATACTATATCTCCTACCTGAAAATTAATAGCTGCTTTTTTAAAATCTACATCTGTGTGAGTTTTAATAAGAGACACAACGGCCTGATTTAAAATCATCAATTCTTGTTTTGTTAAATCATTTATTAACTTGAGAACTTTTGCTAGTTTTACATCCATGTTATCTATAAGAGCTTAAACATTTAATCTTCTTACTATACTAAGCTTATATCAATTGCTGATATTTTGCCTTGGTGAGATTCTGTGTTATATTTAATTTTTTGCCCTTCATTTAAATCTCTTAACCCGGCTTGCTCTAATGCTGATATATGTATAAATACATCACGTGATTTGTCATTTGGTTCTACAAAACCGTATCCCTTTGTTGAATTAAACCATTTTACCGTTCCTATATGCATAATATTCTCTTTTATTGATTTTAAAAATTTATCTTAGCTTGTTTTGTTTAGAATTACTTGTTATTTTGGATTAACAGCATCCTTTAGTTTTTGTCCTGCCTTGAATTTGGGTTGGTTATAAGCCGGTATTTGTAGAGGTTCTTGAGTTTTAGGATTACGTCCTGTCCTAGCTGCAACTTTACCTATACTAAAATTACCGAAACCAACGAGGGATATTTCTTTACCTTGTCCGATTGCATCAATTACTGAAGAAGTAAATGTATCAATTGCCTTCTCAGCTTCTACTTTTGTACACTTATGTTGGTCTGCGATATGAGTGATAAATTCTGATTTATTCATGGGTTAAACCTTTAATTAGTTAATTAATAATTATTACCTATAGTATTAGGTACGGTTAGCGATAATTACATATTTTTCTGTAATATGTTTCTGATTGTTAATCATATGGATCTCTTAATTCCTTTAATATTCTTGTCTCTTTCGTTTTAGCCAGTATTTCTTGAAATCTCCTTACAGGATTTTCAATTTCTCGAAAGATAGAATTGTCAATCGATACCTTCTTTTGGTTCTCGTTTCCTATACTGTTTTTATTTAATGATCTTTGTCCATTTTTGTGTATATTAGAAAGCTTATAATGCTTTATATAATTATTTAAAACATACTCAGATACTTTCAATTCTTGGTATACTTCTCTTTTAAGTTTACTGCTATTTAAAAGCTTCTGTATTTCACTGGGTTTGTAGTTTTGTTTAAGGTACTTAAGATCACGTAGGGTTTTTCCTCTCATATCTTTTCAAGCTTTACTTTTTAGCTTTGCTATTTCCTCTAAACTAAGTCCTGTTACGGAAGAAATCAGTTTATCATCCAGCTTCTGGTTTATCATATTAATTGCTGTCTTAATCAAAATGGGATGTGCATCGTTACTCATGGTCATTTTAACTTTTCTATTTCTTTAACAGTTAAACCGGTAATTTTAGATATTTTTTCAATAGCATCTCCGTCTAATAGCATAGCCCTGGCTATTTCCATTTTCTCCTCAGTTTTACCCTTCTCAATACCTCTAGCTTCTGCAGCTGCTAATTCGTCCCTGTCGCTATAAAGCTTCTTCTGGTAATAAGAGTAGTTTGCCCTCTCTTCAGGAGTCATTTTCAGGATACTAAGCTTTTCTGCTACCTGAACCATATAAGGTGAGTGATAATTTTCTGGTATTTCATCATACTTCATGACATGTAGCCAGTCATCTATTTCTTTTTCTAAACGATCATTAAATTGCGGTATCGATATATAAAAATATTCAGGTAGAATATCGGTTGCATCAAATATTTCACCCGTTTGCTGATTTTTAATATGAACGGATAGTTTCTCGTTAGTTTCTATTTCATGAATAATAGTCTTGCCGTGATAAATAGCTCCGTTACCGATCGGAAAATAGAGCAGGGAGATATGGAATATTTTTATTATCTGGGTGTAGTCTTCCCTTTGGGCTAAATTGTCGACTATCAGTCTGGAAGTATTAAATAGTGAT
Source organism: Candidatus Megaera polyxenophila (assembly GCA_037101405.1). NCBI lineage: Bacteria > Pseudomonadati > Pseudomonadota > Alphaproteobacteria > Rickettsiales > Rickettsiaceae > Candidatus Megaera > Candidatus Megaera polyxenophila. The sequence goes on from AP017967.1 coordinate 5,392, forward strand.
TTATGAATAAAAGAATCTTTAACGTTACGTTCAATCTCGATAATGTATTTATGGTGATCTTCGTCTTCAACGATTAAATCCGCTAGACTTCTTTTGCTTTTACTATACTCTTTATTACTCTCGCTCTCAAGTAAGGCAACTATTTTGACGTCTTTATAGCCTTTTGTTTTAAGCAGAGCTGAAATAAAGCCTTCTACTACGGCGTAATCACCTTTATCCTTAAGGAGATACTTTATCCCGTAATCAAAGGATACCAAAGGTTTATCATTACTCATAATAGTACTTTATTTTGTTTTTTTACTGATTATTTTGCTCAACAAATATTGTATCACAAATGCCTGAGAAGTTCCATAGTTTTATTGGTGTTTATGGGCTTTCATAACAATTATCGCTGTTAGTTTTATTCTGAAGTTCTACAAAGCTGCGTTCCAAATAATTTGTAACCTTTTGTAAATAAGCAAACAGAGAAGATTCTGTTAAGTCATCTTGATCTAAGATTTCATAAGCTTTCGTTAAAAGGTTAAGTTTTCTAGGAGTAACAGTCTGTTGTTCTTGATTTTGTTTATATCTACTATGTGCAGCTTTACCGTTTTCAGCTATATTGTGCATTCCCCTAGTGCGTATTTGTATTTCAACAGGTAATCCATATGAACCTAAAAGAATAACAGTATGCAGGGAGCGATAACCATTAGTCTTTGGCTTGTTGATATAATCTCTATACTTTTCTGGTATTACTGATATGGTTATACTTTTCCGGACAGTTAATATAAGACAATATTAACAGAAAGGAAGTACAGAATGACGAAACCGAAACCAAAGATTTATCCGGCTGAATTTAAGGAATCAGCAGTGAAGCTAGCAATTGAATCCAATAAGCCCATGGCTCAAACAGCTAAAGAATTAGGGATTACAAGAACTACTCTGTATACTTGGGTAGATAAATATTCTACCCCCAAGAAATCAATGATGCGAACAGATGAACATCTATATGATGAATTAAAGAGGCTAAAGAAGGATCTAGCTAGGGTAACCCAAGAGCGTGACCTATTAAAAAAGGCTGCCGCGTACTTTGCGAAAGAGTCCCAATAAGGTACGCATGGATAAAAGAGCATCAAGGTGATTTTTCAATTGCGACTATGTGTAAATTTATGAAAGTATCACGTAGTGGTTATTATGAGTGGTTAACTAACCCTAGGTGCAATAGGGACAAACAAGATAAGGAGTTAACAAGTATAATTAAGGTTATCTTTGAGGAAGGTAGAGGTAATTATGGTGCTAGGTCAATAAAAAAAGCACTATCGAGGCAAGGTACAATTGTTAGCAGGAAGAGGGTTACAAGGTTAATGAATGAAGCTGGTTTAGTATGCAAAACTAAGCATAAATTTAAAGCAACCACTGATTCTAACCATAACAAGCAGGTTGCTGCTAATTTATTGGATAGGAAGTTTCAGGTTTCAGCTGCTAATTGTTGTTGGGTTGGGGATATCACGTATGTTCCAACCGAAGAAGGTTGGTTATACTTAGCGACTGTTATTGATCTATTTTCCAGGAAAGTTATAGGGTGGTCAATGAATAGCAATATGAGAGCTGATTTAGTAAATAATGCTTTGCTAATGGCAATATGGCAACGTAAACCGCCTAAGGGACTTATTTGGCACACTGATAGAGGCAGCCAATATTGTTCTGATAGCCATTCAAAGCTTGCAAAACAACATGGTATTACACAGAGTATGAGCCGTAAAGGAAACTGCTGGGATAATGCTGTTGCTGAGAGCTTTTTTGGTACAATAAAAGCAGAACTAATTTATCAACATAAATTGAGAACCAGGGAGGAAGCAAAAGATGCTATATTTGAATATATAGAAGTATTTTATAACCGCATAAGGATGCATTCAACTAACGACTATCTATCACCAGTGAAATACGAAGAAATGCAAAAATGTGCCTAAACAAACTGTCCGGAAAAGTGTTGACATAAGGTGGCCCAATTTGTCTAGACTAAAAATCAGAAATTATGAGATATAATTTGCGTTATAATTTTAGCCAATAATTTTTGTTAAATACACCTGTTCTGGAGTTAAATATTCCAAGGATTGGTGCATCCTTTTACTATTATAAAAAGTTATGTAATCTGTTATAGCATTTTTTACCTCCTTGACAGTATTTAAAATTATCAAATATATTTTTTCTTGTTTTAATGAACGCCAAAATCTTTCAATAAATACATTATCTAAAGCCCTACCTTTACCGTCCATGCTAATCTTGATTTCACGTTTAACAAGTTCGTGGATGAAATTTTTTGACGTAAATTGAGAACCTTGATCGGTATTAAAAACCTCAGGTTGACCGTGCTTTTCTAGGGCTTCTTCTAGTGCGTCGATGCAAAAATCACTTTCTAAGCTAATTGAAACCTTCCAGCTCAGAATATAACGGCTAAACCAATCAATAATGGCTACTAGATATACAAATCCTTGTGCCATTCTAATATAAGTTATATCGGTGCTCCATACCTGATTTGTCTTAGTAATTTCAACGCCTTTTAAAAGATAAGGATATACCTTATGAGCTTGGTTGCGCTTGCTTAAATTCATTTTAGGATAAATGGCTTCTATTGCCATTATTCCGTAATAACGACTTACCGCTTTGCGACCGATAACAATTCCAAACGGTACAAGATGCCTGGACATTCTTCTGGCCCCGAAATACGGATGCTCTGTGTAGATTTCATCAATTACTTTCATTATTTCTAAGTCTCTTGTAGTTATTCCTTTTGCCTTGTAATAATAAGTAGATTTATTAATTAAAAGTAGATCGCATTGCCTAGCAATGCTTAGATTTCTACAATTATTATCAATCATACTTTTCCTAGTTTCCAAGTCCAAACAATGTAGATTTTTTTTTCAGCCAGTCACGCTCAACGCTTAACTGTCCTATTTGTTCATATAATTGTTTTATCAAATCTTGATTGTCTGGATCTTTTGTTGCCGGCTTAACTTGAAAACCACTAACTAAATTTTCTATACCTCTTTTTTTCCATGCTTGTATTTGAGTTGCATGAACCCCGTACTTACTGCTTATTTGTGCTATTGTCATTTCAGCTTTTATTGCTTCTATAACAATTTTTGTTTTTTCCGTCGCACTATATTGCTTCGCTTTTTTAGACATATAATTTCCATTCCCTTGTTGTGAAATTATATCTCATTTTGCATTTTTAGCAGTCCAGTTTTTGGGTACCATTATACTAATTCTACTCAAAATACTGAGTTCCCTTTAAAAATAATTACTGAAAATGGAAACATTAATTTGAATATTAAGATTGTTCCTAACAAAGAACTAGCAGCAATTGTAGGAGAACCTTTGATTATGGAAATGGCTACCCCTACCCCCAGATTTTTTAACTCATTTGTTGAAAAAGTAAAAATGAAATACGATTTAAAAAATGAAAAGATGCCCTGTTCTATTTCCTTTTTTGCTGATGAAATAGATAACAGAACAAAAAATTTTATTAAAAAATTTGAACCAAATACAAATCCGACCAATTCGCTTAAACTAGCAGAGCTAGAACTAAGAACTAAAGATCAGGAATTCAATTCATCATACTACACTAAATACTACTGTGATTTTAAGTGCCGCAAAAATAAGAGAAATCTAACCAACATCAGTGACCTGATAACTGCATTTATACTTTACCCTCTTGATTTGCGTCCGCAATTAATCAATTAATCCAAATAGGTAATATTATGAAAGCCATAAATACTCAAACAAAGAACATCAAAAAACCTCAAGAACCACTATCATACACAGAAACCCTAGGTGGTATATTGTTGCTGGTTTTTGTACTTTCTATTTTTTCATTTCTTCCAACCCCTCTATTAATAATATTATCAATGGTATTAATATTTTTGACTATTATTCTATTTATAGGGTTTATAGAGCTACTAATCAGCAAAGATCGTATAACAATTATAATCCAAAATCTTTTATTATTACTAGTTATGTGCGGAATTACCACTTGGTACATAGTTTCTATCGTCAATACCGGTTATTATACTGTAAAACCAGAAGAAATCACCTTTGTAGGAAATCCAGACAATCACAATGAAATCAAGGAATTATCTGCTGGAGATCACTTTCTTCCGTTATCAAAAAATTTACTACGTAACTTATATACTTTTCCTCAAAAGGAAACTTATAATTGGAAATTAAGTATTAGACCAGATAAGGATACCTTACTAAATAGTCAACAGCAATCCGAATATTTTTTTTACATCGATCTAATTTTTGATATTACTTTAACAAAAGATAAAGCTTTGGAATTGCTAATAACTCACAAATCAGACTTAGAAACACTTGTAAAAAAAGTAGTCCAACCTAATATACAAAACTCTCTTAATCAATTAGGTCAAACACTTAGTTTAGGCAATTTTTCTAATCAAAAAGAACAAATTGAAAAAGAAATCACTAATATCGTGAATAAAGAATTGAATTCTGCAGGTTTATCCGAGCATGCTATTTTGTGGCTAAAATTAGGAGATTCACCAAAAATCAAATTGACTAGACAGAAGATAAAAGATGAAGTAAATAAATATTTTTAGGTTATGCTGTATAGTTCTCTGTTATTTTTCTTCATTAGTTATGATATTATTAAGCAAGAAGCCAAACGCTCTTTAAGGCGTTGGGTAATTCATGAAAAACTGTTGTTAGAGTTCAACTTATAATATATAATGTGCAGTGCCTAATTATGGAATACATTTATGAATTTAAGTTTTAAGATGCAAATACTTTTATCAAGATATTTGCCATTTCCCCCCTTTTGGATTTCCCTTCTAACAGGATTATTATTCTTTAACAATATTTTAAAATACCATATATTAAACGATTTTAACGCTGGCTTACTTCATGTTTTAATTTTGATGAATATCTTTGCCTTTTTCCTTTTAAAATACAAAAGATATGAACTAAAAATTAGTCAAAAAGAATGGCAAGAAATTTGTACTTTTCTTAAAAGAAAATTCTCTCAATATGATTTTAATGATGATTTTTACTGCACCGAAGTTTTTGACAGGAACAATGACTTTAAATACACTGAACTTTTTTTAAAACTTGGTAGTGATTATCGAGTAGTAGTTGAAGAGTTTAAAATTAGTGAATTTAAATCCTCTCCTGAGATTTTAAAAATTTTCAAATAACCATATGCAGCATATAGAAAATTATTTTAATAACGTGGACCAAATAATTGGTAAAAAAATCTATTCCTTGCGATTAGATAATAATATGTCTCAGAGTGAACTAGGCAAAAAGATTGGTGTTTCCGCTCAACAACTGCAAAAATACGAAAATGCTAAAAATAGAATTAGCGCAGCACGATTATCCTTAATAGCAAAAGTTTTAGATAAGGATATCTCGTATTTTTACCAAACTTAAACCAGAAAGTTAAAAATTGAAGTTGACGCCAGATTTTTCAACTGCCTAAAATATAAGCAACACTTCTTGAACTTATAGAGATTCCGTTAACGAAGGTTTTCTACATTTTTATCAACAAAATTGTTGATAACTTATTTGTTAAAACTAATTCCTATTTTTTAGCTTTAGTATTTCCTATAAACTTAGGCTTGTTACGGAAGAGATAGCTGGAGTTATTGAAATTTAATACCGGTTAGGTTTTTATTAAAACTTTTCGCATATTTGAAATATTTATAGTTTTTCCTTTAGCCAACCACCACGCTTTGCTAGCTTCAAATAAAAACGTATCAAAGTCTGATTGGTCAAGTTGATTTTTAGGCCCAAGTAGTCTAGATATTAGTTTACTTTCCATTTTTATAAATTTATTACCATCACTTAAGAACAAAACACTTTTTTTAATTATCTTTCCAAACATAGCTCCATCTTTGTATAAAACTATATGCCCTTTATTTTATAGTGGACTGAAGAAGTCAGACAGTAAAATCAATAGTTTTGTTTCGCAAAAGATATAAAATTAAAAGAAACATAATTTAAATATATGACAAAAAAGCATATTAAAAATTTCAGTGCAGAATATAAAACTAAAGTAGTGTTGGAATTACTAGAATCGGAGGTAACTATATCTCAATTATCAAAGAAATATGAAATTACTCCAAAGACTATTCAAAATTGGAAGAAGCATTTTTTAAGTAATGCATCAATGGCTTTTGAGCCGGCAAAAGTAGTCAGTGAGTACAAAACAGAAATTGAGGAGTTAAAATCTCAAAATGATGAATTAGCAAAAGCTCTGGGGAAGGCTACAATAGAGAGGGACTGGGCGTTGGGAAAGCTAAACGGCTTGGATATAGCAAATAAACGAGATCTTGTCGATTCCAAGCTGAAAGAATTATCAATGGCAAGACAATGCGAATTATTGAAGATAAATAGATCTATGCTTTATTATCAGCCCCAAATAATGAGCTTATACAACAAAAAGATTATGGATAGAATAGATGAAATATATACAGATAATCCAGAGTATGGTTATCGTTTTATTTATAAATCTTTATTAGAGGAAGGATTAAATATTGGTAGAGATCGTACTCTCAAATACATGGGTATTATGGGTATAGAGGCTATTTATCCAAAGAAAAAGAAATCTATCTCTATGCAGAATAAAGATCATAAGATATATCCATATCTCCTTGAGCCTTATTGGCAAATATATAACGGTAGTCGGTCTGTATACGTACCAAGATCAAATGAAGTATGGAGCGGGGATATAACATACATTAGAACCCCGATAGGCTTTATGTATATGGCAGCAATTATAGATTGGCACAGTAAAGCTATATTGAGTTATAAACTGTCAAATTCAATGGATGCAAGCCTTGTAACGAGTATTTTAGAAGACGCTCTTAGTAAGTACCCACCTCCGCTGATATTCAATAGTGATCAAGGTAGTCAGTATACCGGCTCAGAACATATAAAAATACTCGAGAAATACGGTATACAAATCTCTATGAACGGTAAAGGCAGAAGCATCGATAACATTGTTATGGAGAGATTTTTTAAGACTCTAAAATATAATTGTATATTTATAAATGAATTTAACAATATCTCAGAACTTAGGGAGGGGATTAACATATATGTAGATAAATATAATAATAGAAGATTTCATTCTAGTATTGGTTATAAAAAACCTATGGATGTTTATCTCAATGCATTACAAAATGCAGCATGATAATAGGAAACAAAATCTACAAAAATTTGTCTTGATTTTTCAGTCCACTATAGAGTTAAACAATGGGGTGTATGATTAATATTATTAATTTTTTAGATAAATATAATGGTTTAATTATGTGTTTCTTGACTTTTGGAATAATGATATTTGCTGCGGTTACAGCTAAGATAGCTAACCAAAAACGCAAAGATGACTTGTTTAAAATAAGGTGGAAGATTTATGAAGAGATTGTAATTAAATTTAAAGAAAAATATTTAGAAGCAACCAAGCAACATTCCATCGAGGAAGAATTATATTATCAGATGGAAGAATCCGAATTTTTAGGAAATACTGGATTAAGTAAAAAACAATATAAAGAGATTATTAATAATAACCTAATATCTAAAATTAGATGGTTGTTTGATGATGAAATAGCAGACCTTATAAAAAATTTACTAATTAATGACTATAATGGTACCCAAAAACTGGACTGCTAAAAATGCAAAATGAGATATAATTTCACAACAAGGGAATGGAAATTATATGTCTAAAAAAGCGAAGCAATATAGTGCGACGGAAAAAACAAAAATTGTTATAGAAGCAATAAAAGCTGAAATGACAATAGCACAAATAAGCAGTAAGTACGGGGTTCATGCAACTCAAATACAAGCATGGAAAAAAAGAGGTATAGAAAATTTAGTTAGTGGTTTTCAAGTTAAGCCGGCAACAAAAGATCCAGACAATCAAGATTTGATAAAACAATTATATGAACAAATAGGACAGTTAAGCGTTGAGCGTGACTGGCTGAAAAAAAAATCTACATTGTTTGGACTTGGAAACTAGGAAAAGTATGATTGATAATAATTGTAGAAATCTAAGCATTGCTAGGCAATGCGATCTACTTTTAATTAATAAATCTACTTATTATTACAAGGCAAAAGGAATAACTACAAGAGACTTAGAAATAATGAAAGTAATTGATGAAATCTACACAGAGCATCCGTATTTCGGGGCCAGAAGAATGTCCAGGCATCTTGTACCGTTTGGAATTGTTATCGGTCGCAAAGCGGTAAGTCGTTATTACGGAATAATGGCAATAGAAGCCATTTATCCTAAAATGAATTTAAGCAAGCGCAACCAAGCTCATAAGGTATATCCTTATCTTTTAAAAGGCGTTGAAATTACTAAGACAAATCAGGTATGGAGCACCGATATAACTTATATTAGAATGGCACAAGGATTTGTATATCTAGTAGCCATTATTGATTGGTTTAGCCGTTATATTCTGAGCTGGAAGGTTTCAATTAGCTTAGAAAGTGATTTTTGCATCGACGCACTAGAAGAAGCCCTAGAAAAGCACGGTCAACCTGAGGTTTTTAATACCGATCAAGGTTCTCAATTTACGTCAAAAAATTTCATCCACGAACTTGTTAAACGTGAAATCAAGATTAGCATGGACGGTAAAGGTAGGGCTTTAGATAATGTATTTATTGAAAGATTTTGGCGTTCATTAAAACAAGAAAAAATATATTTGATAATTTTAAATACTGTCAAGGAGGTAAAAAATGCTATAACAGATTACATAACTTTTTATAATAGTAAAAGGATGCACCAATCCTTGGAATATTTAACTCCAGAACAGGTGTATTTAACAAAAATTATTGGCTAAAATTATAACGCAAATTATATCTCATAATTTCTGATTTTTAGTCTAGACAAATTGGGCCACCTTAGACTTAGATGAGAACAATAAATTTTTTCATGTTACATTGAACATAGAAGACTTAGGAACATTTTGTGTAACGGAAGAATTTACTAAACTATTTGATAAGTATTTAAAGCTTGATAACCAATTTCTAAAGAGGTTTTTTAGGTGGAAAAAATAATCTTAATAACTTGCATATTAGTTCTTTCTGGTTGCTCTCATACTAGAGACTTTAGTGATGAAGAAAGGGAAGAATATATGGAAGAAGAAAGCCGTAGAGATTTACGTGATTGTATGACGGAAGATATAAAAAACGACATAATGTTTTAAAAAACGCTTTCAAAAGGAGTTTTAAGAGCGATTTTAATACTAAAGTACAAAACCATATTAAATATAAAATATAACGCTAGAAACCGCTTAAAATAGAAAATAAATATATAAAATAAATTAGGAAAGGATATTTATTATGACTCACAGATATTTAGACGCAACGAACGATGTAGCCTTTAAAAAGCTCTTTAGTAATAAAGACCGCTTAATAAACCTGCTTAATTCCATTCTTAAGCTCTCGGAGGGGAATAGAATAAAAGAACTGGACTATATACCACAAGAGCAGATGCCTTTATTCCTAGACGGCAAGAGGAGTATATTTGACCTTAAGGTAAAAGATGAAGCTGGGCGTTGGTATATTATTGAGATGCAACGTAAAATGGAAAGGGACTATATTAACCGAGTTCAATTCTACGGCAGTTATTCATACGTGAACCAGATAGAACAGGGAGTAAGACATAAAGACCTATTGCCCGTGGTGGTTATTTCTATTATAGGTCAGAAGGTATTTGACGATGAATTGCCGTGTATTAATTACCATTGCCTAAAAGAAACGAACACCAATAAGCAATACCTCTTTTCCTTGATGTATGTTTTTGTAGAGCTAGGCAAGTTTGATAGCAACAAGATAGAAAACGATATAGACCAATGGTTACATTTATTAAAATGTGCTCATAATGAACAAGAGCCGCCTAAGGCAATAAAAAATAGCAGCGTATTATCTGCATATGAGGATTTAGAGCAATACAGGTGGAATGCTAGCGAACATGATGCTTATATTAGGGCTAAACTAGCTATGGAGGCAGAAGAAATTAAGGTTGAGGAGTATTTAGAGAAAATAACTAAACTTGAAGAAAAAGTAGAGCAAGCGGAGTTAAAAGGTAAAACTCAAGAAAAATTAGAAATAGCCCAAAAAATGCTAGCTAAAGGTAAAAACGCAGAAGAAGTAGCCGAGTTAACTGGTCTTAGCCTAGAGAAAGTAAACAGCTTGAGAGTAAGGCCTTTTTAATATACTTCGTGAGTGTTATTACCACTTAAAGCCAACATTAGTGGTAGTATTATGTTCCTCAATTTGATGGTGTATTTCTTCAGTACAAAAACCTAGCAAATTTTAAAACTGATATACCATGTTAAAAAGTACAGAACTAATAATTATAATTTTTTATGTGTTTTATTAAACTAACAATTGCATAAAATAATGGAGTACTACATATTGCAAAGAATAGTTTGTATGAATAGCTATTAATTATAAGTGTACTCATTTTATCGATTGGTAGTGCACCAAAAAGGCACATAAAGCTAATCACAATGGTTGTATCTACTAATAATGAGATTGCAGTACTACCGTTATTTCTTAACCATAAATATCTACTTTTGGTTATTTTACGTATCCATAAATAAATATTAATATCAATTAGCTGAGCAGTATAGCATGCGATAATGGATCCAATAAATGCTACACTATATAATCCAAATACTTTATGAAAAATTATATCGTCAATTTTGGACCACTCAGTCGCAGTGAGTGAATCCATGATTGCTATTAATATCGCTACCATTACATTCATTGTTAATGCAAGCTTGACACAAAAGTTAGCTTTATTTTTACCATAAAACTCAGCTATTAAATCTGTCAGTAAAAAAGTTAGAGGGTATGTTATGGCTCCCACTGACAGTTCAAAAGTATGAAAAGGTAATATTGGTAAAACAACAAATTTTTGATATATCATATTACCCATAACAATAAGTACCGCAAATAATACGCATATTGTTGTATAAATTTTATCATCCATGTTTAAGTTTTTTTTTATCCTCTTTAAAATATTTTGTTTAATATAAATCTTTATAATGTCAGAAAGTATTTTTAGAAGCTAAATAGAAAATATAGTTTAAAATAATACTAATAATATGTAGTTATTAATATCAATGCAAAGTTTATGATACTTAAACGTAATATTTATATAAACAGCTATCATCACAAAAGCTAAGGATTTAGTAATATATAAATAAGGATTTAATCCTTCATATTAAACTAAGGAAATGTCATCATTTTCTTAGTAGGAAGATAATAAATTAATTATATGATTAATAATATAAATAAAATTACTAGGCTTAATCTTACTAATAGTATGTTTGAGTGCAGTATTTTCGATCGATTGGTATTTAACACAAGTGTAAATAAAGTATTTATCTTCATCGTAAATTTAACTAGCTGTATAAATAACGTATCCACGTACTGGGAAGAGTTATGATGGAAAGTTGTGTATGGAGGTGAGATAGAAGATTAGGTGGCGTATTCGCAAATTAATATTATTATTGTAATTTGCAAATCCTATTAACAATAAAATAAGGAATACACCATGAGAAAGAGTAATATAATTGATTATAAAAATCCAACACAAAATTTAGTAACAGATGTATTAAGTGAGTTTTTAAGGGAGTCAGCTCAAAAAATGTTGCAACTAGCTATAGAGGAAGAGGTACAAAATTTTATATCATCCTACCAAGATAAGTTACTTACTAATGGGAGTAAACAAGTCGTCCGCAATGGCTACTTACCTGAGCGCAACATACAAACCGGTATAGGAGAGGTAGCAGTAAAAGTACCACGGGTAAGAGATAGAGGTAAAGAGGATATAAAATTCTCTTCTAATCTGATTCCGCAATACATGAGGCGTACGGTTACTATAGATGTTCTATTACCGCTACTTTATTTAAAGGGAATATCTACTACAGATTTTGCTGATAGCTTTGAACCTATATTGGGTAGCAAGCCAAAGAACTTATCACCTAATGTAATATCCAGGCTAAAATCTGAGTGGTATGATCAATATTTGTTATGGCAAAGACGAGATTTAACAAAGAAGAAATATGTCTACTTCTGGGTTGATGGTATTTATTTACAGGCAAGAATGGAATCGGAGAAGAACTGTATTTTGGTAATAATTGGTGTTGATGAATACGGAAAAAAGGAATTGGTCGCTATAGATGATGGTTTTAGAGAAAGCAAGGAAAGCTGGCAAGGATTATTACTCGACATAAAAAGCAGAGGTCTGATACACTCTCCTGCCTTAGCTGTTGGAGATGGAGCACTTGGTTTTTGGGGAGCTCTGACAGAAGAATATCCTACTACGGTACATCAGCGCTGTTGGGTACATAAGACTTCTAATATTTTGAATAAGTTACCAAAATCTCAGCAAGCTAAAGCCAAGCAAATGATACATAATATTTATATGGCTAGTTCTAGAGAAGAAGCTGAATCCAGTTGGAAAAAATTTATCTTGGCTTATTCTGCTAAATATCCTAAGGCTACAGAATGCTTATTGAAAAATGAAAAAGAGTTATTAGCTTTTTACGATTTTCCAGGGGAGCACTGGATACATTTGCGGACAACTAATCCTATTGAATCTACCTTTGCTACGGTTAAGCATAGAACTAGAAAATCTAGGAATTGTTTTTCGAGAAATACTATTATTGCTGCTACCTATAAATTATTCCTTGAAGCAGAAAAAAGGTGGAAACCTTTACGAGGTAAAAACCGCATTGCCCAAGTTATTAATATGGAAAAATTTATAGATGGAATTCATGTAAGTGAAATTAGTAACGATAACTTAAATGAGAAAAAATATGTTGCCTAATTTTTTTCATACACAACATTTGACAATAACTCTACTGGGAATACCTCTCGGTTCAAGAGAAAATAAAGGCAAACAATTATCATACTGAATATTTAAGTAACAAATACATTATATCACATGGTATTTTAAGGTATATTTTAAGTTTCTACACAAAACAACATCCTCAAAAAATTGAATTTAATTATAATGAATATGGAAAACCTTTTTAAAAAAATAGTAATATCCAATTTAATATGTCTCATTCCTGTAATATGGTCAGTTATATGATAGCTTTAAACTATAAGGTGGGTATCGACATAGAATTACATGATAAAAATCTAAACATTGAGGACTTTGCTGGTTTGGTACTAACTCCAGAGGAGTACAAATATTTATCCAGTCTTAAATCTCGAGATAAACTTAGGCTTTTTTATATTCTCTGGACTAAAAAGGAAGCTTTAGTAAAGGCCATTGGTCAAGGATTATCTTATCCCCTTAATACCATCGAAGTTATGAGATTATTATCTGGTAAAGGCGTTCTGCTCAATGATAAAAATAATGAATTAAGGCAACAATGGTATTGCTATGAATTAGAAGTCCCCGAAAATTACTCTGGAGCTATTGGAATAGAGAGTAAAATAGATGAAATAGTCTATCTAGAAATGAACAATCAACAAAATAATTTTTGATAATACTAAGAGTATAATACCTAAATTAGAGTCTTGGCAGAGAATGGAGTAATAATGCTAAATGGATTATTCTATTCGTAGATGGTGATGGTTATTTAATCAATTTTTAGTATTTAGCTTAATTTGAGTTTATATGTCATTTTGGCTTAAAGTTGTTTTTAATTAAAAATAGCAAAAAGCTTATAATGGGTATTATGACAAGTAGAGGCCAAATCCGACATTAGGGTGATTATTTGGGTAGTTTTTAGGGATTTAAGCAGGAGTTTATCTTGTGACTTAGTAAGCGTATAATTAGTATTATACGATATATTAGTGAGGAACTCATCGCATAAAGGATACTTTTATGCTAAATTATCTCTAGAAAAACTAATCGTATAATAAGTTATGGCTAGAATTTAAGAAATTGCTTGGAACTTATGATTTTAGAAATTTAGTAGCAAATGAATTCATAAATGTTGAATAATTATTAAGTTTTAGGCTGGCCTCTTGAACGTTAAGTATTATGCGATGGGTTTTTTAGATTTTAATACCAATATAATATAACAAAAGCCTAGAGATTCAAGCAAAAGTATAGCGTATAATAGTACTTATGCGTATAGAAAACCTTGAAATAATTTGGGGGATTAACAGGCAAAAACTCAAGAAAAATGCTGATGCATGTCGGATTTGGCCTCTACTTGTCATAATACCCATAATTGACGTTAAAGAAAATTAAGATAAATATGGCATAATGACCTCATCTTTAAAGTTACTCAACAATTGTAGAACTTATTATTTAATTAATTATAAAAATTATTGTATAAATATTTATTATTTTGTACTACGATGACTTTGTTTCTTATATTAAGATAATTTATTATGTCTAAATACGGATTTAGTATTGATAGCCAGTATTATTCTATGTTAGGAAAAGATGCTGTATTGCCTTTACATGAAGCATCTAAACAAGGAAATAATTACATAATTAGAATATTAGTATCTGAAAATATAAATTACTTAGATTTAGCAGATAAAAATGGATTAACGCCACTGCATTATGCCGCTTTATTTTCAAAGAAAAAATCATATCACCTTTTATTGGAATTAGGAGCTAAGTCTGATGTTATAGATAGTTTTGGGAGAACACCTAAACAAATTTTTGAAAAAAACGAATCGCTAGAATTAATAGGTGATTCAGATAGTTGTTGGGATAGTTGTATAATTTTTTAGGTTTTTGCAAAGTAATTTCATATCAATATGAATAAAGATTATTATAATAATAAAACTTTTTGGAATTTTTTTACTGGTTCAGTTGCGGGTATTGGTGATGTAGTATCTACTCATCCAATTTGGAACATAAAAACCCTTATACAAACTGGTCATAATTTTAATGATATTAGCAAAATGGTAGTAAAAAACCCATCATTGTTATATAATGGGGTGATTACTAATATATCTACAACACTACCTATAACTACCGTAAGAGTGGGTTTTAGTTATGTATTTGAAGAAATAGCAAATAGTTATTTACCAAATAATAATAATCAATATATTAACTTTTTTTCCTCTTTTTCTGCTGGTAGTATTAGTTCGTTTTTAAGTAGTCCTATAGAATTAATAAGAACTACCAAGTTAAGGAATGAAATATATAAAATAAAAGACATTAGTACTAATTTGCATAATGGAGCAAATGCTTATAATATAACTAAATCTATGATTATGGAAGGTGGTATTACATCTATTTTTAAAGGTGTCCAAACTGTATCTATACGTGATGGTTTATATACAGCTGGATTTATTACAGGAGCACGCTACTTAAAATCTCTTTTTAGCGATTGTACTGAGTATCCTGTTGTAAACAATACAAGTGCATATATTACAGCTGGTTTTTTGACTTCTTTGATTAATCACCCCTTTGATACGATAAAAACAAATCAACATCTTTTGTGTGCAGACTCTTTTCTTCTTAATTCTCCTGTAAAGTCTAGTTTTTTAGCAGTATGTAAAAAAATTGTAGTAGAAAAAGGTTGTTATGGATTTTATGCTGGATTTCCAATGAGACTTTTAGACTATTGTATTACTTTTATAGTAAAAGCAAGTATTATAGAGGGAATGGAAAATCACTATAATTCATATTTTGCTAATAATGATGAATTAAAAAAAGATTTATTAGGTAATCATCCTAATGACGATGATAGTTTTTAGAATAACTATGGTTCTACTAATAATACTATGTATTTATATAATTAAGTGGTGTTGTTGCACAAAAGTATAATTATGTTTAATAATCTTGTCTCTCCCATATTTTTTTATTTAGAACCAATTGACACCACAATAAAAACAATTTTATAATCAATTTTCAATGTGTAATTAATGTATTTTTATTGTACAACATATGTATTACCTAAAAAGTTCTGTAAAGCTTGAACCAACAATCTGGGGATGGTATGCTTGGGCACAATTTCTATCTCCTACTACGGCTTCACTAAATTTAGTAAACAGGTGTTTAAAGCTTATGGAGTCTTTTGTGAGTACACCAGAGATTCATTCATTAGCTGCCTCTAATCCAGCATTATCGGGAGGAGCATTTGTTAATTTAAACAAATCACAAGTACCTATAATTCAAGCTCTCATTATTTCTATTAGAAATAACTGTAAATCCCTTATCGAACTTGCAGAAGCTATTAATTCATATAGTAATCTTTTAAAGACTATGGCTGATGGGCATTCGTTAGAAAATTTGTATTTTCTTATTCCTGATCAATTAAAAGGTATGATTGAGTTAGTGTATGATATGGATAATAACCCATCAATCCGTTTTATAGAACCGTTATTATATGAAAATTACTATGATAATTCTGGGCAAGGATTTATTTTATCTGAAACAACAAAAGATTATAGACCTTTTTGCTTAAGTACTCCACGTTTACCTTCTGATGAAGAACTGTTTTTGAAGTTACCTTTTAATGATAATAAGATCGATGAGTTAGCTAAGTTACGAATTTATCCTAAACCTTGGACTGAAATAAACTCTATTTTTAATCTTGATAAAGAAAAAGAAAAAAAGTTAAAGAATTTGTTTACTTTCAGTAAACCACTTCTAGATCCTGATAGAAATTTTAATGGAAAGGGTATAAGAGTAAGGTATTTTGGACATGCCTGTGTTCTACTAGAAACTAGTAATACTAAGATACTGATTGATCCAGCTATCAGTTATGACTACCAGACTTCAATAAAAAGATTTACTTTTAATGATCTTCCTGATCATATAGATTATGTACTTTTTACTCATGCTCATGATGATCACGTGGTATTTGAAACATTATTTCAGATACGTTATAAAGTTAAAAACTTTGTTTGTCCTCGCAATAATACGGGTTTTTTGGCAGATCCAGCTATTAAGTTAGCTTTAAATAAAATAGGCTTTAATTCTGTGATTACATTAGAAGAATTTGAATCTTTACAATTATTAGACGGCATTATTACAGCTGTTCCTTTTCTTGGTGAACATTGTGATTTAAACATTCATTCAAAAGTTGCTTATTTTATTAAACTTAAAAATAACTCGTTTTTATTTGCAGCTGATTCTAATAATTTGGATAGTAATCTATATAAAAATATCTTCAAAAAATTAGGAAAATTAGATGTGTTTTTTATAGGTATGGAATGTGTAGGAGCACCTCTAACATGGCAGTATGGACCATTATTAACTTCTAAAATTGAAAATAGCCAAGATCAATCCAGAAGATTATCAGGATCAGATTTTAAAAAAGCTTTGGAAATTGTAGAATTATCGAAAGCCCAACAAGTCTATGTCTATGCTATGGGTCAAGAACCATGGTTAAATTATATTATGGCACTAGATTACTCTGATAGCTCATATCAAATTACTGAATCTGATAAATTAATAAAAGCCTGTATAGAAAAAGGTATAATTTCTGAGAGGCTTTATATAAAAAAAGAATGGGTAATAGAGAATGGGAGAATACTTAATTAGCCTTGGGAAAATAAGTAATAATAAAAAACAAGTGGTTTTTTTTCCTCATTCTGGAGGTTCTGTTTATAGTTTTATTCCTTTTGTAAAGATATTAGATAGCTGTGCTACATTTTATGGAATTGAGTTGCCAGGTAGAGGAAATCGTATTAATGAATCATTTCAAGAGGATTTTTTACAATTGATCAAAGAACTTTCTTTACCATTACGAAAATTAGAAGGGGAAGTGATTTTTATAGGACATAGTATAGGAGCATTAATTGCTTTTGAATGTATAAGATACTTAGATCAACATTTTAATTTTAAGGTAAATTCATTAATTGTATCAGGACAATCAGCTCCTCAATTTGTTTTTAATACACTTTTAGTGGATTGGGATGCAGATAATACAACTTTAATAAGAAATCTAATAGACTTAGGAGGGATCTCTGCTGAAATATTACAGTATCCAGAGTTAGTAGATTTGATTATACCAATAATAAAGGCAGATTGTAAATTACTAGATAGTTATTCGTATGTTCCTGGAACGATACGTAGTAATATTTTATGTGTTATAGCTAATAATGATCCTATAGTTTCAACAAAAAATGCTAAAAAATGGCAAGAATGTACTAGTAATAAGTTTTCTTTTAGCAAAATTACAGGAGACCATTTTTCTATAATTAACGACCAAAATGTAATAAATCAAGTAGCTACATTGCTAATTGATACAAAAATTCTTTAGTAATTAATAATAAATATTAGGATAACTATGATCAATATACAGCAAAATGACTTAATATATTCTTCCAAGCAACGTCAATGGGATAAATATGCCTCTGTACGTTCTAAACCAAGAAGATTTATAATTGAAGATTCAGAAGAGTATTATTTTCCTGTGTCTAGGCAACCTTTGTGTGTACATCCATTGATAGTAAAACTAGGGGATAAAGCCATCAGATTTATACTGATTCAATCGGTCTACAAATTCATGCATGAAATTGCAATGCTTGAAACAGAAATGGTAAACTCTGCAGCATGTAAGTTGGCTAATAATAGGTTACCGTATAAATTTTCAGAAGATATATGTCACGATGCTATTACCGTGATCATAGATGAAGCTTATCATGCTTTTGTTGCAATGGATTTTATGAGACAAGTAGAAGTTAAGACTAAAATATCTCCTATTTCTATGCCGAATGAAAGTCCTAATACTAATGCCATTAAGTTAGTCAATAAGTATCTACCAAGTTATTTACATGATAGTTTTGAATTAATTGCTGTGTGTATCAGTGAGCATACTTTAACAAAAGAATTAATCAATATCGGTAGAGAAGGAACGGAGTTAAAAAGTTTTTCAAATGTAATGGTAGATCATGTACAAGATGAAGGTAGGCATGCTTCAATATTTAATCAGGTATTAAAAATATTTTGGCATAATATTGATAAAAAAGACAAAGAACTTATAGGAAGTCTACTACCTATGTTTATCAAAGAATATTTAGGTACTGAACAGCAAATTAAATTTGATCAAGAAATATTAAGAACTTTAGGTTTAGATCAAGAGGTAATAGATACTATAATTTCCGAAACCCATATTCAATATGAAGCAAATAATTTACAAGATGCAAATCCTATTATAAAAAACGTAATAAAATTACTTGAGGAAACAGGTGTGCTTAATAGTGAAAACATAAGAACAAGTTTTTCTCAAGCAAGGTTATTATAAGAATGAAAAAAGATGAAAATATAGTATATAGTAATAAAAAAACCAACATTTCTGCATTATGGAGAATAGCTTACCCATTGATGCTAGCCACGTTATCTGGAAATTTGATGTTGTTCGTAGATAAAGTATTAATATCAAGATTTGATGCATTAGCTATGGCAGCAGTTGCTGCCATAGGTATGATATTTACAGTTTTTCAAGTAGGTACAGCATCCATTGTTTCAATTGCTGAGGTTTTTGTAGGAAGATTTAATGGTTCACAAGAATACCACAAAACAGGGCCCGTAGTTTGGCAAATGATATGGTTTTCTTTATTTACTATGGTAGTTTTTTTTCCAATAGGTATGTTTTGTGGCAAGTTATTTCTTCCTCTAGAATATCATGTTTTTGGTGTTCCATATTTCAAATCTATAATGCTTTTTGGTCCTGTCTTTACACTAATTGCTGCATTATCTTCATTTTATATAGGACTAGGAAAAGTAAAACTAGTTACTTTCTCTACAATTTTAGCGAATTTTATAAATATTATTTTAGACGTAATATTAATTTTTGGTGTTGAACCATATGTTTCTCCCATGGGAACTTTGGGAGCAGCAATTGCTACAGGTATATCTATATCATTACAAGCTTTGCTCTTATTTATATTTTTTTTACAAAAGAAATATAGAATATTTAACCAAACTGCTCAGTTCCAATTTTCTTTTGATCTCTTCATAAAATGCTTAAAAATAGGTATTCCTAACTCTTTAGGTTATTTTGCAGAAATGACAGCTTGGGCTATTTTATTACAATTAATGGCTTATCACAGTCATGAACACATTATAGTTTTAGCATCAGGACAGGCAATTTTTCTTTTACTAACTTTTACCACTGATGGTTTACAAAAATCTATTATAGCTCTTACTTCTAATATCATAGGTAGTAGAAGTCTTGAATTATTACCCAAATTAATAAAATCTGCAATTAAGCTACATTTTATATTAGTAGTATGTTTCGCTATCCCAGCTGTTTTTTTTCCTGAACAAATTATCGAGTTTTTTATAAGTGATAACGAAGATTCTATAAATAAAGAAATACTACTTAGGTATGCTAACATAACCTGTTTATTAGTATTATTTTACTTTGTATTTGATGGTTTAGTATGGATTTTTGCTGGTATCCTAATAGCATTTGAGGATACCAAATTCGTAATGATAATGAATTCTCTTTCTGTTTGGTTGTTGGCAATATTACCTATTTATGTAGCTGTGGATCTACTGAACTACGATGCAAATATTATATGGGAGTGTATGATAGTTTATGCGTTTATAAATGCTTTGGGTTTTTATCTAAGGTATAGAAACTCATTTATTAATGCAAAGATAGTACCAAATTTGGTTAAGTAAAAATATAAAATTGTACAGAATTATGAAAAATCTAAAAATTCTTATTATAGGTAAAGAAGAAACCTTAATTCAAGCTGTTGAATCGATTGAACTACAAGGTCATACTATAGTAGCGTGTGTTAGTGATTCTAAAAAAATTCAAGAATATGCGTTGATTCAAAAACTAAAATATTTCAGTATTTCAGACCTAGATGAAAGCATAAAGTTTGATTATGCAATAGTTTTAGATGATATAGAGATTAATTCACAACTAATTTATAAAACTGGCTTTAATAAATGGATTAGAACACTTCAAAAATTCGCTTCAGACTACAATGGGGAAAAACCTGTTTTAAGTAGTATATACAATTTTGAATCTTTTATATGGTATACATATTGTTCAGAATCAGGAGAAATATTAAGAATTATACCAAATTCTGAGCAAGAATTCAGTAATGCTTCGGCAAGTATAATAGAAACTCTTTATTGTATATTAGTTGATTTAAGTAGAGATAGTTTAAATTGTGAAAATTTGTATCATACTAAAATAATAAGTCTGCCATGTGAAATTATAGATCATTTAAACCTATATTTGAATCCATCAAAACTAGATACTAAAATTTTATTAATTACTGCGTTTAACGTCTTGTTATCTAAATACTTTCCTTTTAATTATAGCGAATATCTAAGTATAGGTATACTTACTGATATAGATAGTGAATCAGAATTAGATATAACTAGGACATGTAAATTATTAACAATCCCAGAAAATACAAACTCTAATTTCACTAGTTATATTTCTCTTTATTTTAAAAAACTGTTACAAACCATCCCACGAAATAATAATTCACTACGTCATGTTTTAGATAGTAATCAAGCTAAGATTGAATTATCATTATCTAATAATTTAAGTGATTCAATAAGATATTTTAGAGCTTTTTTTTGCCGTTTTGATAAATCTCAAGATAATCATCATTTGTTAATAGTAAAATACATTCCTAAATACTACTCAACTTATTTTATTGACGATTTTAGTAAAAATTTTATAAATCTACTTTATAATCTTACAAAGAATCCTTCTATACATATTGATAAAATTTCTTTTCTTCAGACTCAAGAATCGATTTCACAAATACCAATTGAATACAGTGGATATGAAAATGTCATATCTTTAATCGAGCAAAAGGTTAATGAATTTCCAGATCAAATTGCAGTTAAATATCTTGAAGAATCCTTGACTTACAAGGAACTTCAAAGAAAATCAAATTTTATAGCTTATCAATTACTAAGAAATAAAATAAAAAAAGGAGACTTTATAGGAGTTTTAGCCGAGAGATCTATAGAGTTTATTTATATAATAATTGGAATAATGAAAGCAGGAGGATGTTATCTTCCGATAAATCCCAAATTACCAATAGAACGTATACGTCACATAGTAGAATCAACAAATATGCAGATAGTTCTTACAGAGCAAGATGGAAATTATTATGAAGATCTTTTTTCTGATGGGAGGATAACTTTTTACGATTTATTAAATAGTGAAGTAGAGATAGATACTTTTCTTCCTTTTATTCAAGAAAAGGATTTATCTTATATTTTATTTACTTCAGGTACTACAGGTATGCCTAAAGGTGTTGTAATTGAACATGGAGCTTTAGCAGATAGATTATTATGGCTTAAAGAAATGCTTTCTATTAATCAAAATGATATAATATTGCATCATAGTAATATTAGTTTTGATACTTCTATTGAAGAAATTTTCTTACCATTAATTAGTGGAAGCACTTTAGTTTTAGCTCCGCGTGATATACATGATAAAATAGCAGATTTTAATACTATAATTAATTTTTATAAGGTTACATGCGTTGAATTTGTTCCATCATTATTAAAATTATTTATTAATTTATCAGATTTAAGATCTTGTACTTCACTAAAATATGTAATTTCGGGAGGAGAACCCCTAAGTTATCAATTAACCCAAAAGTTCTATCAGTTAGCTCCTTATTGTTTACTTCTTAATCTATATGGACCTACTGAGGCTACAATGAATGCAGCTTATTATATATGTCAACCTCAAGAAATTGAGAGGACAAGATATATTCCTATAGGCTTTCCTGTAGCTAATTTAAATTTTTATATATTAGATCAGAATAGATATATAGTTCCATTCGGAGGAATTGGTGAATTGTATCTAAAAGGACATGGTATTGCTGCAGGGTATATTAGAAATAATGCTAAATTAGAGCAGTGCTCTATATTAGATAAAAACTTAGGAGTTTTATATAAAACTGGAGATTTAGTACGTTATCTTACAGATCATGCATTAGAATTTATAGGACGTGTTGATAGACAAATAAAGTTACGTGGTTATAGAATTGAATTAGAAGAGATAGAAAACGTTATATCAAAATATCATTTACTTAACCAAAATGCTGTTGTTTTATATGGACAAAATGAATCTACCACCAAAATAGTAGCTTTTATTAGTTTAATCCATAAAAATGACGAAGAGTTACACGTACTTGAAAATGAAATCCGAGAGTTTTGTGGTAAGAGTCTACCATATTATATGATTCCAAGTCTATTTGTTTTCTTACCAAAATTACCTTTTTTACCTTCTGGTAAGATAGACTATACTTCACTATTACGTTCTTTAGATAAAGTTGATGCAAAAGACACTAATGTAGATATTCATTTTATAAATGAAATTGAGAAGATTATTTATGAAGTATGGTTAACAATATTAGAAGAAGATGTCCCGAGTTTTAATACTAATTTTTTTAGTTTAGGTGGTAATTCTCTATCTGCTGTTCAAATGATTTCTATGTTACGTGCTAAAGGTATATATCTTGAGATAAGTGATATATTTGCTAATGCCACTATTGAGGCATTAGCAAACAAAGCAAGTAAAAAAAATTATGCTACCAAGGAAAGTTCTATTATTGTTCCTCTTAAAGAAAGAACTCGCATTCCTCTTTCCTATGCACAACAGAGATTATGGTACTTATATCAGCTTGAAGGAGGAGGAAGTAGTGCATATAATATGCCTATGATATTCCAACTAGATGGAGTATTACATGTAAGTTATTTAAAAGAGGCTATTAATATAATAATACAACGTCATGAAATTTTACGAACAATATTTAAATCTAAAAATGGAGAACCATGGCAAGAGATACTTCCTAAAAATAATATAGAACTTAATCCAATCAAAGTTTCTCAGAAAGAATTAGAAAATCTTATAGTAAATGAAACTCATATACCATTTAATATAGAAACAGGACCTTTAGCAAGGTACAGACTTTTTAAGGTTAAGGATAATTGTAATATATTAGTTATTACAATGCATAATATAATAACGGATGGATGGTCAGAAGGAATTTTTATTAAAGAATTAAACTCTATTTATAATGCTTTGATCAATAAACAAGAACCTTCTTTGCCTAACTTAACTATACAATATGCAGATTATTCTGTATGGCAAAAACACAAAATAAATCAAGATAAACAAGCGGAAAGTTTGCCATATTGGATCAATAAATTAAGTGGATTTACTGAATTAAAGTTAGTATCAGAAGTGTGTATAGACAATGCTGGTGAAGCGATTGGGCAAGATATAAAAATTGATATTTATTGCCCAGATCTGATAACAGCCATTCATAAATTAGCTAAGGAAAAAAATACTAGTCCTTATGTTATATTAGTAACAGCATATACTGTATTATTAAGTTTCTATAGTAATCAAGATGATGTAACTTTTGGTACAGGATTTGCTGGTCGTAATATTACAGAATTAGAAAATTTAATTGGTTTTTTTGTTAATACAATAGTTTTACGTAATGATCTTAATGGTAATCCTACTTTTTATGAATTAATTGAAAAAGTCAAAATTACCTGTGATGAAGCTCAACAACACCAAGATGTTCCTTTTGAAAAGATTGTAGATGCTCTAATGCTTGAAAGAGAGGAAAATAAAAATCCAATTTTTCAAACTTTATTCATATTACAAAAATATGGAGATACTATTGATTTAGCACTTTCTAACCTTATTTGCTCAAATATCATAACAAACAGAAAAACCTCAACTTTTGATATTACATTTAATTTAATGCTAGAAGCTAAAGGTCTTTCAGGAGATATCCAATATAATGCCAAATTATTTTCTAAGAAGTTTATCCAAAGTATATTAAATACATTTTATCGTATTTTAAATTTATTGGTTAATAATCCAAAATCTTCTGTTAAATCAGTTAATATTATGGATCAAGTAGAATTATTATCAATATTAAATGATTGGAATCAAACTGAAGTAGTGTATAACGAAGAACAACATGTTTATAAAAATTTTGAAGTTCAAGCTAATCTTTTTCCTAATAATGTTGCTTTTATTTATAAAGATGAAAGTATTACTTATAAAGACTTAAATAGACGTGTAGAAAAATTAGCTTCCTTGTTGAGAAGTAAATTAGAAAATAGTACTTCTGTTTCTTCTAACCATGATATAATCGGGATTTATATGGAAAAGAGCATAGAATATGTTATTTCTATGTTAGCAATAATGAAAATTGGTTCTGCTTTTTTGCCACTAGATCCTGAATTTCCTATAGAAAGACTGAATTATTATATACAAGATTCTGGAGTTACTTATGCAGTATGTGATTCAAATTTACCAAATTTGAATCAATTAAATGTGAGTAATTTCATAGAGATAGACTCATATGTCCAAGATTATTACGTAATAAACAAAGAGATAAGATTAGATTCATCTAATTTATGTTACGTAATATATACATCAGGTTCTACAGGAGTTCCAAAAGGTGTAGAAATTTGTCATGGTGCAGTTAATAATTTACTAAAATTTATGGGTGATAAGTTAAATTTTTCATCTAATGAACGCATGTTAAGTTTAACATCTATTAATTTTGATATAGTTTATCTAGAACTGTTATTACCACTTATGTATGGAGCAAGTTGTATTATAACTCCTATAAATGAGGTAAGGGATAATATATTGGTTAAGAATCTGATTACAAAATTTAATCCAACCTATATTCAAGCTACCCCTTCTTTTTGGTCCACTTTTATTAAAGACAATGAGAAGTACAAAAATATTAACATTTTAACTGGTGGAGAAATATTACATACTAAGCTAGCACAAAATCTTTGTGATATATTTCAAGACGTATGGAACGTTTATGGACCTACGGAAGTTACTATATGGTCTACTATCAAAAAAATTGATAACCCAAACCAAATTACTATAGGTACTCCTATAGCAAATACCAAATGTTATGTTCTTGACGAGTATTTAAAACCTGTACCTACTGGAGTAATAGGAGAATTATATATCTCAGGAAAAGGACTAGCGACTGGATATCGTAATAAACAAGAATTAACAGATCTATTTTTTATTCCTAATCCTTTTTTATCAACTTATGTTACTGACTATAAAAAAATATACAAAACTGGAGACTTAGTGCGTTATACATATACAGGAGAAATACAATATATAGGTAGAAAAGATCAACAAATAAAAATGCGAGGACATCGAATAGAATTACTAGAAATTGAAGCTAATATTTTAAAATATGAAACTATAAAAGAAGTAGTTGTAATCTTCACAGAAGATATTATTAGGGCTTACTGTGTTCCTAAAAATCAAAGTATCAGATTGAATTTTAATGATATTTATGAATTTATTTGTAAATTATTACCTGTTTACATGATACCTAGTAAATGGCATGAAATCAAACAAATACCAAAAACTCACAGTGGTAAAATTGATCGCAATAACCTTTTACTAAACATTGTTGGTGATCAACAGCAAAAAACCACATTAGATATAGAACCTTTTAATGATATACAAAGTAGATTGCTAAAGATTTGGAATAGTGTATTAAAAATAGATACTATTACTCTAACAGATAGCTTTTATATGATAGGAGGACATTCTTTGCTTATACCCCCTATAGTAGCAAGTATAAATTCAGAATTTGCTACTCAAATGACAATAAGAGATTTTATTCCTAATAATACTTTATTAAAATTATCTAAGTATATAGAAAGTAAGTTTGAGCTATTATAATTTAGCTGCCATGTAGGCCTATCAGCAACATAGGTGCTAAAATTCCCATTTAAGGAATTATACAAACAATCTTGTTGAATGCCTTTAATATACTATGATTTAGATCTTAAAATTGTCTATTTTTAAAAAATGAACATTATTTAATTAATATTATAAAATCATTAAAAACCATTTTATAATTCGTATAATCATTTCGTATAATATGTCTTATACGTACCATATTTAAGAATCTACTTGTATTATACGAACTAAACCTATATGCTAACACAATATCCTATTGTTCGTATAATACAAATTGATTATGTTAGGTAAATTATTAAATGATTTTAAAGAAAAGATGATCGCTGAAGATACCAGTGATAATACCATCAAAAATTATGTCTCAGATATCAAAATCTTTTATAAATGGTATCAAGAAATAGGATTTTTAGAAAATATCGATAAAATAACCCATTATCATTTAAACACTTACAAGGATTATTTAATTCATAATCAACGAAAAAAAGCCTCCTCAATCAATAGAAATATCCAGAGTTTAAAAAAATTCTTTCAATTCATGGCTGATAAGAAACTTATCAAGGAGAATCCATCAGAAAAAATAAAATTTTTAAAACAAACAAAAAGAACAAAGCCTAAGGCACTAACCAAAAATGATATTCACAAACTATTATCAGTAACTTCCCATTCATCACATGGAACAAAAAAGCGTAATTATGCCATTATACAACTTTTGTTGCAGACAGGCATTAGAGTCGGAGAGCTAGTTAATCTGGAAATAAGGGATTTAACACTACATGATAGATCAGGAGAAATAAGAATTATTAATGCCAAGGGCGGCAAAGAAAGAACTATACCTTTAAATAGTTCTGCAAGAAAAGCTTTACGTAATTATTTTGGAGGAAAAAATCCGGAAGAAAAAAGAGTAGTATTTTTAAGCAAACAAAATAAAAAAATGACCGTCAGAGCTATACAAAAGGTAATTAATAGTTTAGCAGGTAAAGCAGGTATAGAAAATATGAGTCCACACACTTTAAGACATACTTTTGCTATTAACTACTTAAGGTCTAATCCTGAGTGTCTAGTAGAATTAAGTACACTATTAGGACATGAATCACTTGATACTACTTCTATTTATACAGTAGCTTCAAAAGAAAGATTAGCTAGTACAATAGAAAATGCAGGGTACTATATCAATGAATGATAAAAGTTTTAGTCCATATAAAACTTAGCTTTAATAATATTATCATTTGATATTATGAGTAAGTGTTCATATTATTAAATGATAACAAGAAATTGTAATAAATATGGCAAAAAAGATCAGTATTTTAAATCCAAAAGGCGGTTGCGGGAAAACTACTTTAAGCTCAAATTTGGGATCAAGCTTACTACTAAATGGATATAAAACCTTATTAATAGATACTGATCCACAAGGCACTTTAAGAGATTGGAAATCAATGGATGAAAATGATAGTCAACCTCAAATAATTGTTATTGATAGACCTAATTTACAAAAAGATCTAACTTCAATTGCAATTAATTTTGACTATTTAATTATTGATGGTGCAGCTAAATTACAGGACATGATTACTTTTGCAGTAAAAAACTCTGATGTCGTCCTTATACCAATTCAACCTTCTGCTGCTGATATATGGGCCTGCGAAGCATTAATTCATTTAATAAAAGCAAGGCAAGAGGTAACAGATGGAATACCTAAAGCAGCATTTATAATTAGCAGACAAATCAAAAACTCCAATCTTGCTAGAGATATAGATGAAGCTTTAAAACAATTTTCTTTTCCAGTTTTTAACTCTCGTACTACACAAAGAGTTATTTACGGTGAGGCATTAAGCTCAGGTAAGAGTGTTTTTAATATAGAAAGTAGCGGAGAAGCTGCTTCTGAGATACAAAATATAACAAAAGAATTGCAAAATTTTATTTATGAACAAAAAATTTAATTTAAACGATAGTATCAAAAACAAGAGACATTTTAGCAACAGTGAAAATCCTATATTTGGTCAACTAATGTCTGATGTACAGAAAGATGAAGTAGAATTAGCAAGAATAAATTTTGAAATAGATAAAAGGATAAGACACAAATTTAAATCCAAAGCTAGTGCAGAAGGTAAACAAATGAGAGAGATTTTAGTTAAATTAATTGAAGATTATCTTAATGATTAAATGATAACTTACTCATTTTATCAGTTGATAAAAACTTCAAATTAGTATTTAGCTAAATTACAATTAAAAATATATTAATTAATAAAATTAATTGTTGTTAAATAGAAAAAATGGTAGGATATTTAATTAATATTAAATAATATTATTTATGGATTATTCAGAACCTTGCAAATATTCGATCAGATTAATAGAAAAACTGAAATCACTAGATACTAAGAATATACTGGACTTTGGTTTAATTAATAAAGCTATCTACTGGGCTAAAAAATATCATGGCGACCAAAAAAGGAAAAGCGGCGAGCCGTATTATTCACATCCTCTGGAAGTAGCTTATATGATATCTGAACATAAGCTAAAAACCGATGTAATAGTAGCTAGTATATTACACGATATAATAGAAGATACCGAAGTGACGGTAGGAATGATATTTGATAATTTTAGCTGGCGAATAGCTCAAATGGTTGACATGCTTACCCGTGATAGACCAGATGGTACTAAGTTAACTATAGAGGAAGTAATCACCAATGCTTATAAAAAAGCTGATAAGGAAGTGTTGTTAATTAAGTTAATTGATAGGTTGCACAACATTCAAACTATAGAAAGCATGAGCACTCAAAAAATAGAAAAAATTATTGCTGAAACTTTAACAAACTTTATAGCTAGTTCGATGTATCTTGGATTATTAGAAATAGAACAACAGTTGACCGAAAGCTGTATGTACTATGATTCCAAACAGAAAAACAAGCCCTACAAAAAAAAGTCTATATTTTCTTTTAATGATCATACCTCCCCGCTGTTATCTCTAATTTCTTAAAATGAAACAACCCAAAACCAAATGCTATACTCATAGGTATCATCAGGATTGCAATACCCCAGTGACCAAAATATTTCTCTAGATAAACAAGTCCAAAAGAGGTTGTTATATGCATTATAGCTCTTGATAGGGCATATATAAAACTCCCGAAAGTGAAGCGCTTAAAAATAGGAATATGAGTATAAAAAACCGGCGTAGCAGGATTAGTACTGAGAACAAAGAGTACAAAGAATGCTTGAATACAAAATAATTGTATATGATTATCTATATTATCTAATAAATATGGGGTAATTAGTGCAAATGGAAAAAATACCCATAACTTAAACTGTAATATTTTTAGAGGATGTATCCTACAAGATAACCAGGTTATGATAATGTAACCAATTAATGCAATGATCGAAATAATAAAGTTCTGATGTATCACCTCATCAGCCGTGAATCCTAAGTTCTGTTTTAAAAAATTACCACAATAAATATATGTAAAGTAAAAACACACTGGCCATCCGCATTGGATAAAAAATAAAGATAGCAAAGTTATTTTATTGCCCTTCTCCTGGTAAAGATAATTGTTCTTTAGTATTTCGTTTGTTAAATCTTTTTCTAAAGTGATTTCCATTCTACGTTTAGCATCGGCAAAATCTACAGTTTCTTTTAATGTAGTTCTTGCTATTGCGCCTACTAAAGCTATTACAGTACCTACCCAAAAAGCATATCGCCAATTGAATCCGTAACTCGTAAAAAGAGAAGCCAGCGCTAAAGCAAATACGCCTCCTAGAATAGAAGCAACAGCGATCATCATTACAACTGGATATTGTTGTGGCGGTTTTACAACCTCGGTTAGATATATTTCCGCTCCTACTATCTCTCCCATAGAAGACATGCCTTGAATCATCCGACAAATAGTAACAACCCAAGATGCGGTTATACCTACTTGAGCATAAGTAGGTAAAGTAGCCATTACTACGCATGATATAGACATCAGAAAAGTGGTTATTACAACCGTAGCCTTGCGGCCTACATTATCACCAATATAGCCAAATATTAAAGCCCCGAAGGGTCTAAAAACAAAGATGGAACAAAAAGAAAAAGCTGATAATAAAGATGCAGTAAAAGGATCAGTTTTCGGAAAAAATAACTCGTTAAGCAATACTGCCATATGAACATATAACATAAGGTCGAAATACTCGAGGAACGTGCCTATAGATAGTAATCCTACAGCTTCTTTTTGTTCTCTTGTAAGGCTTTGCTGATTCTCTACTGCTTGCATTTAAGATTATTTATATTTCCTTAACTCTAGTTTTATTCAATATTAATATTAGAAGCCCTGCAACTATAATTTAGCCCTATCAAAAGATAAAATACCTTTTAAGTTGCATAATTTCATTATTTTAATTACTTATTGCTATTTTAAACACAACATTTTTACCATTTCTATCTTATCTTGATATTTTGCTCCATTTTCTAAATTCCCGTAGTGATTGGAAAATCTACTATAAGCATCAAATACTTCTATGGGTATATTTATAGAGCTTCCATAGATTTCAGAGCGTAAGTAATTAATTTCTTCTTCAATTTGATCTTCCTTAAGTTCAATAGACCAAGCCCTTTGTTTATCGTTTTGATTCATGCTCCATCTATAACCACGCATCTTTAATAGGTCTTTACTTTCATAAGGAGCATTAGTTGCCCATAATCTAAATCTTATAGCTAAAGCACTCTCAAGTAATTGCTTTAAAACTGGTTGTTTTGAAATTAGTGATTCTTGAGATAAAATATGTACCCCAGCTAAACAGTCAGTTATTGCTCTGTGCCCTTCAAAAAAGAAATTATATTTATAAGCAATATATTCCAGTTTATGACTTGATATCCCTTCATTCTTCCAATCTATATCATACATCGAGCAACCCCAAGGCTTAGGTGTAATAGTAGGAAAGATTATCTCAAAAAAAGCTCTGTCAAACTGAGCATTATGAGCAATGATTATATCTACATCTTTCAAATAAGAATCTACCTCTTCTACGTTTATCTGATGACCTTTTACCATATCATCAGTAATGCCAGTTAGTTTAGTAATTGCTTCTGGAATTGGCATACCTGGGTCTTGATACCTATTGAATTCATCCAATAACCGAAAAATACGACCGTCTTCGGTATATTCAAACTTTACCATTCCTAATTCAATTATCCTGTCTGTAACACAAGATAATCCGGTAGTTTCTGTATCTAAAAATACTCCTATCAATTTTTTATCGGTAGAACTATCCGTGTTATATCCTTCTGGTTTGTAATATTTATTAATAATACGATATTGACCACTTTGACGAAGTTGTTCAGCTATATCCTCCAGTATCTTATTTAACATAATTTATACCAAAGATTATTCATCATCTGCCATAGAAGTAGCTTTTATGATCGCTGAAAAAGACTTTTTGTAAATATTATATATATCTTCGTCAATCATCTGTTCTGCATTACGTACTTTATTTTCAATAACTATTTTTAACAATTCAATAGCTGTAGTCATAGTAGATGAAACCATCTGACTTACAGTTTCTTTTGTTGTACTATGTTCCATATCAAAAATACTGTCAAAAACCATATTTGATAATTCGTTAGTATCAAACTTGGAAACTTTAGGGGCTTTATTGAATTTCTTTTTTTGCATTTTATTATATTCTTTTAGTATTGAGCCTTATCACGATCTTTTCTTAAGCAATTCAAAAATGCCTTGAGCGGACTATGAGGATTTATTGCTATTATTTCTTCTAAAACTGCCGTTAATTCTTCCTCTCTTCCCAAATGAAATAAAGGTTCAACTTTTACTGAATATCCTTCTTCATTCTTAGGATCAATTGCAATAGCTAGGTTTGCACTATCAAGAGCCTCTCTATAACGTTCCATCCTATTTAATGCCTTTGCCTTTTTTATATACATTTGGTAAGCAGCAGGAGAAGAAGGGTCTGCTGCTATTGCTTTATCACATAGATATATAACTTGGTCATATTCTTCATTGTGTAAAGCTACATGAGCTTGATGATGTAAATGTCCGTGGTCATCTACAGTATTATTTGAAAAAAAGATTTTATATATAAAAAATCCTCCAAGAAGAAATACCAGTACGAATAAGTATTTTGCGTAATTAAATTGCATTTTTATTCCCCATGTCTCTCATCTGTTAGATTAACTTATTTAGAATAGCTTTTGAACATCCATTATATCAATTTAATATTAGTAGCCGATAACTTACCTTTTTGTGTTACAGTTTCAAAACTGACTTTCTGGCCTTCATTAACGCTTTTGATACCAGCTTGCTCTAAAGCTGAGAAATGAAAAAATATGTCTCTTGATTTATCGCTAGGTTCTATAAAACCGTAGCCTTTTGTAGAATTGAACCATTTAACAACCCCTGTTTGCATAATATTATGTACCTTATTAAACTTTATTTATTACATACATCCTTTAGCTTCTTCCCTACTTTAAACCTAGGTTTATTATATGCTGGAATATCCAAAGCTAATCCCGTTCTTGGATTATGCCCCCTCCTTGCTGCTATTTTACTAATACCAAAATTACCGAAGCCAACGAGGGATATTTCCTTACCTTGCTCCATAGCATCAATTACTGAAGAGGTAAATGTATCAATAGTCTTTTCAGCTTCCTTTTTTGTGCACCCATGTTGATTTGCGATATGGTCGATAAATTCTTGCTTATGCATAATGGTCTATTTTTATTTAATTATTAGTTCTAAAATTCAATTATAGTTCATCTTTTATAAACATTACTAATCAGTCATCACTTCTCCTGATTCCAAAAAAATGCAGTAGCATAGTAAATAAGTTGATAAAATCAAGATACAAAGTAAGTGCTCCGTATACTGCTATACTACCTGCTCTTGCTGTAGTTCCGTTCATGGAATAATAAATTGATTTAAGTTTCTGAGTATCATAAGCGGTAAGTATAGTGAATATGCCCACTCCTATAAAAGAAACTGCAAAATCAAGTGCCGCAGAACGTAAGAATATATTAATCAGACTAGCAATAATTAAACCTATTAACCCCATATAAACAAATGAACCAGCAGCAGTTAAATCCTTTTTTGTAGTATAGCCATATAGACTCATTACTCCAAAAGTAGACGCTGTAACAAAAAATGTTTTAGCAATACTTGCGGTCGTATATATCAGAAATATAGAACCGAGCGATAATCCGTTAAGAATGGCAAATATACCAAGGTGTAACATAGCCTGCTGCTTATTCATGCTCATCAACTTACGACCAAAGAAAAAAATATGAATAAGCGGCGCAAACATCACAACATATACAAGAGGGGTAGTAAATATCACCATTGCGACTGGAGCACTATTACCTACTATATAAGCGACCAGTGCCGAAATACCAAGTGCTAGGGACATATTCTGATAAATGGAAAGCATATATACTCTTAAGCCTTCATCGTAATAACTGTTTGCTTCTTTCGTAAAGCTATAATTATTGTATTTCATAGTATTTTTAATAAAAAATGTTAATACTTAAATAAGTTTTTGGATATCACTAACCGATAAGCCAGTGATTTTAGCAATCTTATCAACCGGATTACCTTGGTTAAGCATCATTTTAATTAATTCAGCTTTGCCTTTCTCAATACCTTTCTCAATACCTTGTAAGATACCCTTGTTAAAGCCTTCTTCAATGTATGAATCTGCTATAGTTCTCATAATATTATTTGCCTCTTCTTTAGGTAAATTATCTATAATTATTTGTTCCAATAGTTGTTTTTTCTCTTCAGGAACTTTGGAATCAGTATACCATAAAATCAGCTTAGTGAGAACATAGTTTTGTTCCTTGTCAATAATAATAGCTTTACTACAACGTCTTATCGCTTCTTTAAGCATAAGGATGGTATCCCGCTCATGAATATGTTTCATCGTATAAAGTAAAAAACTTAAGTGTTTTTCGTAATCCATCTCATTATCCGATATTGCCTGAAGATCGATAAGACGATAATCTTCTTCTATAGTTTTTCTTGCTATATCAGGATAAGTAAATAACTCAAATATATTCCTCGGTGCAGAGTATTTCTTTTTACCGTTATATATGACTATAGGTAGAATAACTGGTAATTTATTTCTTTTGATAGCGTGCCTCTCAAGTAATAATAAGGAATATTTAAGTAGTCTTAATGCTATCCAATAATCAGAGTAAGACTGGTGTTCTATAAGCGTGTATATAAAAGCATCATATTTTTTATCTTCGGCTTTATTGTGCATTTGCACCGAAAATACCATATCGCTAAGTTTTGTTCTTAGTGATTCCTCAACATACGTTTCTTTTTCAGGTTTAAGGGTAGTTAAGTCAACTAGCTGTTTATATTCTTCAGGTAAATATATAGTGGACTGAAGAAGTCAGACAGTAAAATCAATAGTTTTGTTTCGCAAAAGATATAAAATTAAAAGAAACATAATTTAAATATATGACAAAAAAGCATATTAAAAATTTCAGTGCAGAATATAAAACTAAAGTAGTGTTGGAATTACTAGAATCGGAGGTAACTATATCTCAATTATCAAAGAAATATGAAATTACTCCAAAGACTATTCAAAATTGGAAGAAGCATTTTTTAAGTAATGCATCAATGGCTTTTGAGCCGGCAAAAGTAGTCAGTGAGTACAAAACAGAAATTGAGGAGTTAAAATCTCAAAATGATGAATTAGCAAAAGCTCTGGGGAAGGCTACAATAGAGAGGGACTGGGCGTTGGGAAAGCTAAACGGCTTGGATATAGCAAATAAACGAGATCTTGTCGATTCCAAGCTGAAAGAATTATCAATGGCAAGACAATGCGAATTATTGAAGATAAATAGATCTATGCTTTATTATCAGCCCCAAATAATGAGCTTATACAACAAAAAGATTATGGATAGAATAGATGAAATATATACAGATAATCCAGAGTATGGTTATCGTTTTATTTATAAATCTTTATTAGAGGAAGGATTAAATATTGGTAGAGATCGTACTCTCAAATACATGGGTATTATGGGTATAGAGGCTATTTATCCAAAGAAAAAGAAATCTATCTCTATGCAGAATAAAGATCATAAGATATATCCATATCTCCTTGAGCCTTATTGGCAAATATATAACGGTAGTCGGTCTGTATACGTACCAAGATCAAATGAAGTATGGAGCGGGGATATAACATACATTAGAACCCCGATAGGCTTTATGTATATGGCAGCAATTATAGATTGGCACAGTAAAGCTATATTGAGTTATAAACTGTCAAATTCAATGGATGCAAGCCTTGTAACGAGTATTTTAGAAGACGCTCTTAGTAAGTACCCACCTCCGCTGATATTCAATAGTGATCAAGGTAGTCAGTATACCGGCTCAGAACATATAAAAATACTCGAGAAATACGGTATACAAATCTCTATGAACGGTAAAGGCAGAAGCATCGATAACATTGTTATGGAGAGATTTTTTAAGACTCTAAAATATAATTGTATATTTATAAATGAATTTAACAATATCTCAGAACTTAGGGAGGGGATTAACATATATGTAGATAAATATAATAATAGAAGATTTCATTCTAGTATTGGTTATAAAAAACCTATGGATGTTTATCTCAATGCATTACAAAATGCAGCATGATAATAGGAAACAAAATCTACAAAAATTTGTCTTGATTTTTCAGTCCACTATAACCAGTGTAAACATCTGGTATTACTGGAAAGAGAGAAGGATCAGAAGTTTGCAAAGCATTATGAGAAATATCATACAAAATTAAATAGAGCAGTAAATGAAAGCAAAGTGTGAAGAGATTGTTATAGAGCGTTATTTGAAGGGGAATATTAACAATGAATTTAAAGATGAGCTTTTGTGGGTCATTAACCTCCGGCGTGATAACGGTCAATATTTAGAAATATTATTTAAATTGTTACAAGACGAAAGCTCGGAAAAGCTTAAGATTCTGGAGACTATAGTAAATATGATCAAAAAACAAATGATTGCCGATAATAGAGACTTTCAAGTAAGAGATCCGAAAAAGTTTGTAAACAACTTGCTAGAGGAGTTAGAACATGAACTATCCAAGTAATCATGAAACTATCACATGGGAAGAGGCGAGCATTAAGTTGTCGCAATTAAAAGAATATGCCAATAATCCAAGAAAGATAACCAAGGAAATGCTGGATAAACTAGCTTCTCATATAAGGGAGGATGGGTATCATCAAAGAATAATAGTAGATAATGATTACACCATTATCGGCGGTCATCAGCGTAAAAAAGCTTTATATATGGCAGGTTACGATGATGAAACTACAATTGAGGTGTTAATGCCAAATAGGAAGCTAACACCGGAGGAAATAGACAGGTTGAATATCAGAGATAACTTAGCGTTCGGTGAATATGATTTTGAAGTTCTAACGGAGCGGTTTAATCAGGAGGAGCTATTATCTTTTGGCATGGATAAGGATATGCTAGCGCCTATATTTGATAAAGCCATATTGGAAGAAATAGGGGAAGAAGAGGAAATAGAAGTCTTAGCGGAAGCTACTGCTAGGCTTGGTGATATTTACCTGCTCGGGTCTCATCGTTTAATGTGCGGAGATAGTACTAACCCGCAGCATGTTGATAAATTAATGGATGGAGCAAAGCCAATTTTAATGGTAACTGATCCGCCGTATGGTGTGGAGTATGATCCTAAGTGGCGTGAGGGTGTTGATCTTCAGGTAGGCATGCGTTCTAAAGGTAAGGTACTAAATGATGATAGATATGATTGGTCTGAGGCTTACTCTCTGTTTACAGGTGATATTGCTTATGTTTGGCATTCATCTAAATATACGCACAAGTTTGCCGAGAATATAGAGAATAGCGGTTTTGAATTGATTTGTCTCATAATCTGGACAAAGCAGCAGTTTGCATTAAGCAGGGGTGATTATCATCATCAGCATGAGCCTCTATGGTATGCCGTACGGAAAGGGAAGAAGCATAACTGGCAGGGTAAACGTGATCAATCTACCGTATGGGAAATTGAAAATAATAATCCATTCGGTAATAGCAACAAGGAGGAAACTTGGGGACACGGTACGCAAAAGCCGATGGAGTGCATGCTTCGGCCTATACTTAATAACTCTGCTCAAGGTGAGAGTGTATACGATCCATTCGGTGGTAGCGGTACTACATTAATTGCCTGCGAGAGGTCAAAGCGTAATTGTTATATGATGGAATTATCCCCAGCTTATGTTGATGTTATAATAAAGAGATGGGAAAAGGAAACTAATAAAAAAGCTGTATTATTGAATGAGTAAAGCAAAAAGGGATATTACGCCGGAGGAGTCCGCACAGGTTGAATCATTAGCGGCGCATGGTCATACACAAAGAGAGATTGCGTATTTCCTAAAAATACCTTACAGGACTTTTCAAAGAAAGCTTAAAGAGGATAGTCTTTTAATGACGTCCTGGAGGAGGGGTCGCTTTAAGGGCAAGGAGTATGTCCTTTCAAGGCTTATGAGGTTTATAAAAAATGATGAATTAAACGCCGTCAATTTAAATGCAATTCAGTTTTATTTACGCAATACTGGCTTTGGCTTGGAAAATAATGATGATAATAATGAGTTGCAAGTATCATTTGGTAATAAATCTGCTTTAGAAATAATGGATAGTACCTTAACTGCCTTAGAAGAAAGAGAGATAGGTGTTTCTAAAGCTCAACAACTCACTAGTCTAGCCTTAGCTAAACTGAATATAGAAAACAACGGCTCTAAGGATGATAAAGCAGTATACCAGCAAAGGAGTAGAGAGGAATATAGTGGACTGAAAAATCAAGACAAATTTTTGTAGATTTTGTTTCCTATTATCATGCTGCATTTTGTAATGCATTGAGATAAACATCCATAGGTTTTTTATAACCAATACTAGAATGAAATCTTCTATTATTATATTTATCTACATATATGTTAATCCCCTCCCTAAGTTCTGAGATATTGTTAAATTCATTTATAAATATACAATTATATTTTAGAGTCTTAAAAAATCTCTCCATAACAATGTTATCGATGCTTCTGCCTTTACCGTTCATAGAGATTTGTATACCGTATTTCTCGAGTATTTTTATATGTTCTGAGCCGGTATACTGACTACCTTGATCACTATTGAATATCAGCGGAGGTGGGTACTTACTAAGAGCGTCTTCTAAAATACTCGTTACAAGGCTTGCATCCATTGAATTTGACAGTTTATAACTCAATATAGCTTTACTGTGCCAATCTATAATTGCTGCCATATACATAAAGCCTATCGGGGTTCTAATGTATGTTATATCCCCGCTCCATACTTCATTTGATCTTGGTACGTATACAGACCGACTACCGTTATATATTTGCCAATAAGGCTCAAGGAGATATGGATATATCTTATGATCTTTATTCTGCATAGAGATAGATTTCTTTTTCTTTGGATAAATAGCCTCTATACCCATAATACCCATGTATTTGAGAGTACGATCTCTACCAATATTTAATCCTTCCTCTAATAAAGATTTATAAATAAAACGATAACCATACTCTGGATTATCTGTATATATTTCATCTATTCTATCCATAATCTTTTTGTTGTATAAGCTCATTATTTGGGGCTGATAATAAAGCATAGATCTATTTATCTTCAATAATTCGCATTGTCTTGCCATTGATAATTCTTTCAGCTTGGAATCGACAAGATCTCGTTTATTTGC
This sequence comes from Candidatus Megaera polyxenophila, assembly GCA_037101405.1. Classification (NCBI taxonomy): domain Bacteria; kingdom Pseudomonadati; phylum Pseudomonadota; class Alphaproteobacteria; order Rickettsiales; family Rickettsiaceae; genus Candidatus Megaera; species Candidatus Megaera polyxenophila. Next base: position 44,757 of record AP017967.1, read on the forward strand.
TATATCCAAGCCGTTTAGCTTTCCCAACGCCCAGTCCCTCTCTATTGTAGCCTTCCCCAGAGCTTTTGCTAATTCATCATTTTGAGATTTTAACTCCTCAATTTCTGTTTTGTACTCACTGACTACTTTTGCCGGCTCAAAAGCCATTGATGCATTACTTAAAAAATGCTTCTTCCAATTTTGAATAGTCTTTGGAGTAATTTCATATTTCTTTGATAATTGAGATATAGTTACCTCCGATTCTAGTAATTCCAACACTACTTTAGTTTTATATTCTGCACTGAAATTTTTAATATGCTTTTTTGTCATATATTTAAATTATGTTTCTTTTAATTTTATATCTTTTGCGAAACAAAACTATTGATTTTACTGTCTGACTTCTTCAGTCCACTATAGAAGCGCTGGAATTTGCTGCTAAGATGAAAGAAGCAAGAGAAAACTTAAGGATAATCAACGAAAGTAACACAAAGGCAAATTAGAGTAGGACATGTTAAGATATATATTTAAAACAATAGATTATGTAATTTACGCTTTAGCAAGTGGGATAATTCTGCTGCTTTTGTTTTCATGGGAAGAGTTAAATGATATGTTCCTGCAATTAACTACCATGGAGCTCCGAGTAATTGCCTTTATAGCGATTTTAGGTAGGCATTTGGATTATGTTTACCGTCTTCTAAAGTGGGTAACAAGCAAGATAAGAAACAAGATAACCGGGTATGTTTTAGAAAGAGAATGAGTGAAGATAGTAAAGATAAGGATCAGGATACTGAAAGCCTGGAAGGTCAAGAAGGTAAAAAGAAAAGGCTTTATTCGATTAATGCCAGTGATGGAATGATATTACTTTATAAAAAACCTAAAGTAAGTGATATTGATGTAAAGGATAAAGATATCGAGCAGGAAATAAGGTGGCCCAATTTGTCTAGACTAAAAATCAGAAATTATGAGATATAATTTGCGTTATAATTTTAGCCAATAATTTTTGTTAAATACACCTGTTCTGGAGTTAAATATTCCAAGGATTGGTGCATCCTTTTACTATTATAAAAAGTTATGTAATCTGTTATAGCATTTTTTACCTCCTTGACAGTATTTAAAATTATCAAATATATTTTTTCTTGTTTTAATGAACGCCAAAATCTTTCAATAAATACATTATCTAAAGCCCTACCTTTACCGTCCATGCTAATCTTGATTTCACGTTTAACAAGTTCGTGGATGAAATTTTTTGACGTAAATTGAGAACCTTGATCGGTATTAAAAACCTCAGGTTGACCGTGCTTTTCTAGGGCTTCTTCTAGTGCGTCGATGCAAAAATCACTTTCTAAGCTAATTGAAACCTTCCAGCTCAGAATATAACGGCTAAACCAATCAATAATGGCTACTAGATATACAAATCCTTGTGCCATTCTAATATAAGTTATATCGGTGCTCCATACCTGATTTGTCTTAGTAATTTCAACGCCTTTTAAAAGATAAGGATATACCTTATGAGCTTGGTTGCGCTTGCTTAAATTCATTTTAGGATAAATGGCTTCTATTGCCATTATTCCGTAATAACGACTTACCGCTTTGCGACCGATAACAATTCCAAACGGTACAAGATGCCTGGACATTCTTCTGGCCCCGAAATACGGATGCTCTGTGTAGATTTCATCAATTACTTTCATTATTTCTAAGTCTCTTGTAGTTATTCCTTTTGCCTTGTAATAATAAGTAGATTTATTAATTAAAAGTAGATCGCATTGCCTAGCAATGCTTAGATTTCTACAATTATTATCAATCATACTTTTCCTAGTTTCCAAGTCCAAACAATGTAGATTTTTTTTTCAGCCAGTCACGCTCAACGCTTAACTGTCCTATTTGTTCATATAATTGTTTTATCAAATCTTGATTGTCTGGATCTTTTGTTGCCGGCTTAACTTGAAAACCACTAACTAAATTTTCTATACCTCTTTTTTTCCATGCTTGTATTTGAGTTGCATGAACCCCGTACTTACTGCTTATTTGTGCTATTGTCATTTCAGCTTTTATTGCTTCTATAACAATTTTTGTTTTTTCCGTCGCACTATATTGCTTCGCTTTTTTAGACATATAATTTCCATTCCCTTGTTGTGAAATTATATCTCATTTTGCATTTTTAGCAGTCCAGTTTTTGGGTACCATTATATTAATCCCCTCCCTAAGTTCTGAGATATTGTTAAATTCATTTATAAATATACAATTATATTTTAGAGTCTTAAAAAATCTCTCCATAACAATGTTATCGATGCTTCTGCCTTTACCGTTCATAGAGATTTGTATACCGTATTTTATAATGGTACCCAAAAACTGGACTGCTAAAAATGCAAAATGAGATATAATTTCACAACAAGGGAATGGAAATTATATGTCTAAAAAAGCGAAGCAATATAGTGCGACGGAAAAAACAAAAATTGTTATAGAAGCAATAAAAGCTGAAATGACAATAGCACAAATAAGCAGTAAGTACGGGGTTCATGCAACTCAAATACAAGCATGGAAAAAAAGAGGTATAGAAAATTTAGTTAGTGGTTTTCAAGTTAAGCCGGCAACAAAAGATCCAGACAATCAAGATTTGATAAAACAATTATATGAACAAATAGGACAGTTAAGCGTTGAGCGTGACTGGCTGAAAAAAAAATCTACATTGTTTGGACTTGGAAACTAGGAAAAGTATGATTGATAATAATTGTAGAAATCTAAGCATTGCTAGGCAATGCGATCTACTTTTAATTAATAAATCTACTTATTATTACAAGGCAAAAGGAATAACTACAAGAGACTTAGAAATAATGAAAGTAATTGATGAAATCTACACAGAGCATCCGTATTTCGGGGCCAGAAGAATGTCCAGGCATCTTGTACCGTTTGGAATTGTTATCGGTCGCAAAGCGGTAAGTCGTTATTACGGAATAATGGCAATAGAAGCCATTTATCCTAAAATGAATTTAAGCAAGCGCAACCAAGCTCATAAGGTATATCCTTATCTTTTAAAAGGCGTTGAAATTACTAAGACAAATCAGGTATGGAGCACCGATATAACTTATATTAGAATGGCACAAGGATTTGTATATCTAGTAGCCATTATTGATTGGTTTAGCCGTTATATTCTGAGCTGGAAGGTTTCAATTAGCTTAGAAAGTGATTTTTGCATCGACGCACTAGAAGAAGCCCTAGAAAAGCACGGTCAACCTGAGGTTTTTAATACCGATCAAGGTTCTCAATTTACGTCAAAAAATTTCATCCACGAACTTGTTAAACGTGAAATCAAGATTAGCATGGACGGTAAAGGTAGGGCTTTAGATAATGTATTTATTGAAAGATTTTGGCGTTCATTAAAACAAGAAAAAATATATTTGATAATTTTAAATACTGTCAAGGAGGTAAAAAATGCTATAACAGATTACATAACTTTTTATAATAGTAAAAGGATGCACCAATCCTTGGAATATTTAACTCCAGAACAGGTGTATTTAACAAAAATTATTGGCTAAAATTATAACGCAAATTATATCTCATAATTTCTGATTTTTAGTCTAGACAAATTGGGCCACCTTAGAGAGCCTGAAGTTTATCATCACGATATCTGTAAAAAGTCATGAGAAAATCAGGATAGCCAAAGCCTATGGTATAATTACTTTAGCTAAGGAATGAGCATAAAGTAGTAAGCTAAAGTGTTATATGTTCTAGATATTTTCTCAGGAATAGGCGGCTTCTCAATAGGTTTGGAAGCTGTAGGAATGCAAACAGTTGCCTTTTGTGAGATTAATCCGTTCTGCCGGAAAATACTAACAAGACACTGGCCATCCGTACCGATATTTTCTGATATTACCACTATACATAAGGAAGACTTAAAAGCTCTGCCAAGAATTGACGTAATTGCAGGAGGATTTCCTTGTCAGGATATATCGGTAGCAGGTAAAGGAGGCGGTATTAAAGCTAAACGTTCAGGATTATGGAAAGAATTTGCGAGGTTAATAAATGAGATTAGACCAAAATATGCGATTATCGAAAACGTGGCAAACCTTCGCAGTAAAGGACTTATCAACGTCCTGCAAGATTTATGGGAGATCGGGTATGATGCAGAGTGGCATTGCATACCGGCTTCTGCCTTTGGCGCACCTCACAGACGGGATAGAATCTGGATTATTGCCCACCCCGCTTGCATCGGCAAAGTCGGATTGTCCATCGGAAAGGAAGAGACAGAGTCCACACTTGGAGACGGTTATAAAAATGCTCCCAACACCGACTGCGAGCGATGGAGCAATGGGGCATATAATAAGCAAGGGCGATGTTTACCTGCTAACAAAAACAGGCAGCATTCGGAAACACAACAGGAATGGGATATCGGGGAGTCTCGGACTAGCCAGATATGTAAGATTCTTCCCGACACCGACCAGCAGGGATTACAAGGATGTGGGAGATTTGAAGAAATTAGCCCGATATGCACACAAGAGCAGGTTGGCATGTACTATTGCAGCAGAGGAATTAAGCAATGGGGAAAAGAACCTTTAGAAGTACCGAGGCTAAAAGATGAGAGGTTAAATCCTGATTGGGTGGAGTGGCTTATGGGTTATCCTATTAGCTGGACAGATGGAGGAAGCCGCATGCAGCGTTTGCAATCGCTAGGAAATGCAGTAGTGCCTTTAATTCCAGAGTTTTTAGGAAAAGCAGTTGTAGATCATTGTAAACAGCTCTGATATAAAGCTATACTTCTATATGTATAGAAAAGTAGTTATACAGTTATATTGACAAGTATTTGTATAGATATATACTAGTATAGTAATCTAGCTTTATATATCATTTACTATGACAAAGATAATATCATTTCTGAACCAAAAAGGTGGGGTCGGCAAGACAACAATTAGTACAAATCTAGCTGTAAGTTTACATCTTGATAATCAAAAAATATTGCTGGTTGATTCTGATCCACAAGGAAGTTTACGTGATTGGAATGAGGCTAATGAGGGTAAATTAATTTCCGTGGTTGGGTTGGATAGAGAAACTTTAGCAAAAGACATAGAAGGTGTTAAAAGTGGTTATGATATTATAATTATTGATGGTGCACCCCAGTCTTCCAAGTTGGTAGCTGCTGCAATTAAAGTTTCGCATCTGGTAATTATTCCAGTAACCCCTTCTCCTTATGATGTTTGGGCGTGTTCTGATTTAATAGAAATTATAAAAGCTCGGCAAGAAGTTACCAGTGGTAATCCTATTTGTCGCTTTCTTATTAGTAGATCACGTAAGGGCACAAACTTAAGTGATGATATAATTGAAGCATTAAGCGGATATGAAATTCCTGTTCTAGAAAGTCGTACAACTCATAGAGAAGTCTATGCTAAGACAGCATCAGATGGCTTAACAGTACATCATGCTTTAAAAGCTGAAGATGCAATTAATGAAATTATTAACCTAAAAAATGAAATATTAGAGGTATTAAAATAATGGCTTTTGAAGCAAAGAAAGGAAATAGGGCTCATCGTAGTCATACAGTAGAAGCAGCAATTATAGAGGCAACTAAAGATAGCATGGTAGGATTAAATGTTAAGATTTCAAAAACAAAAAGGGCAGCTTTTAAATCGAAGGCCGCAATAAAAAATGAAAATATGCAAGATATTATATTAAAAGCTATAGATAGATATATAGAAAGCTAGAAAACTAGAAAAGTATTTGTATATTAAAATAGATAAATATTAAACTTTATTTCTATAAATCTTTACAAGGCTATATAGGAGATTATCATATGACAAATATTATAGATAAAGTAGCTGAGTTAAATTCTGAATTATCTGACTTTATTGATGAACTAACTGAAGATAACTTAATAAGTAATAAAAAACGACTCTCTAACAGTTTATCTTATCTAATAGAAAACCTGATTGAATTATCAAATGAATTAGATAATTTAGAATGAATTTATTTTGGATCAAAGGAAACAGATATTACAAAATAATATTCCAGCCAACATTGTTTGGTAGAATGGATGTTATATGTGCGTGGGGTAGAATAGGCGGAAACTTAGGAAATTATAAAGTAATATCTTCTAGAGATAGTCAGGATATAGAACTAATTATAGAAGATATTAAAAAACGAAGAAAGCAGAGAGGTTACAGGTTATGTTCCTGAATTTGTTATTATCATTAATAGTAGGAATGATATGTTTAATGTCATGGATGTTTAAACGTAATTTAGAGCTTGATAAAGATACTCAAGAATTGGTAAAAAAGATAATAAGGACAACCGAACTTTTAAACCATCGGGTCTTACAGATAGAGGAATGGATAAATTCTCAACGAAAAGTAACAAAGAAATTTACTCAAGATAAAAACGATAAAAATATTTGAGATATAGAGGTGTTGTGAGTAAAAAATATAATTAGGTACTTATGGCTGAATTTACACAATTGATTCAAAAGTGGCTTACCATATTCCATAGAACTTAACAGAATGAGTACCACAACGAAAATTTGTAGAAGGAACTAAACGTGCTGTGTTTTCATGCTCATAACGTACTTTCATTATGAATGGTATTGCTATTCCAGTCCAACCTGAATTAGATAGTCCTTTATTGCTTTGATTATACTTATGAACACTAAAATGTAGATGCCTTTTTCCTGCTTTTCCTGAATTTCCCTCTTGGCCTATTTTGGTGCCTTGCTTGACATATTGTCCATTTATAATGAAGATCTTAGATAAGTGTGCATATAGAGTTAAGTGACCTGTATGGTCTAAAATCTTTATATGGTTTCCATAACCGCTTCCACAACTATCATAATTAACTTGATCTTCATCTGAATTATCAAAACAACCAGAGAAAACATAGGCAATTCCATCATTGGCAGCATAAATTTTGGTATTCCTATATTTACTTTGTAAATCTAAAGCAAAAAGTGTGTTATTATCACTATGGCTTCCAGAAAGATTTATATTACCTTGTAGACACTGAACAAGAGTATTGGGATAAAATGGAAACTGTAATTGAAACCAAGGCTTTTCAAAACTCATCAAACAACAGTTTGTAATAATTGCATTTTTATATGGTATAAAACAACATAGATTATCCTTAATATTTAGAAAAGCTATATAAGCTATAGTAAGTAATATTAAAATGTATTTCATAAAAAATTTTAAGATATAAAGATAAAAAGTATTAGTTTTAAAGCCAAAATAATTGCTATTAATTATTTTATTTGCCAACCTAATTTATTAGGTAAATAAACTTTAATATTATAAGGTAAAAATTATTTCATGAAATACACATTTTATTTGAAAAAAAATTTTTTTTAATTTAGTGTCGTGTATGTAGTTAAAAAAACTACAAAATATTAATTTTTAGGAGGAAGTATGAAAGGATGTTCAAAAGATAAAAAAGATGGCAAAGACTGTAGTAAAGATGGCAAAGATTCAGATAGAATGAGTGCCTTATTAGTACGTACCCATAGGTTTGCACAAGAAATTCTTTACTCTCAAGCATCTTTGATAAACAAAGATAGTTTCGTAAGCTAAATAACTTTTTTGTAAATAATTATGAAAAAAAAGTTTTCTAAAAAAGTTAAAAAAAAACAGTCATTTATAAGTTTTGATCTTAGGCCAGACCTAAATGTTTATGTTAGGCCTAAGAAAAAAAACAAAATAAAGCATAAACAGCTATGATATTAGTATTAGGAGTTCCAACTGATAGGGTTTTGAGTGCTTTCTCCTATTATCTTACTCAGAAAAAAGCTAACTTTTTTTTTGCTAATCAAGATGATTTAGGAAGGTCTCTCTTTTTTTGCTACGATAAGTTTATTTATAATTCTATGGAAGTTCCTTACAAGAATATAACAGGTGTGTTTAATAGAATGGTGGGAGCATACGAACCCACAATAGAGGAAGAATCTGATCACTATTATGTTCACTTAGAGCTCTTAAATGCTCTTCTTGATAGTGTTTTGCCCAACGTAGTTAATAGACCTACCTCTGCAAACTCTAATAATTCTAAGCCGTATCAACTATCTCTATGTAAAGACACAGAGTTAAAAATACCAGATTCTTTTATATTAGCTAATCAGCATTGTGAGACCTTCAATCATAGAGTAATATTTAAATCTGTTGGAGGTATACGCTCTATAGTAAAAGAGCTATCAGAAGATTATAATAAAAGAGATATAACTTGTCCCGTGCTGTTTCAGAAATTAATACCAGGTCCTAATATACGAGTACATATAATAGGAGATCAGGTCTTTTCTTTGGAAATTAGATCTAAAACTATAGATTATAGATATACTGAAGAACCTTCTAAGTATCAATTGTTTGACTTACCTACAAAAATTAAAAAAGCTTGTATGTTGGTAACCAAAAATTTAGGATTAACTATTGCTGGAATAGACTTAATAAGAGATGATAATGAAAACTATTATTTTTTAGAAGCAAATACTTCTCCAGCATTCACCCACTTTGAGGAGTATATGCCATCAAAGCCTATTTCAGAAGCTCTTATGAATCTTTTATCGCGTTAGATGTATGATTTTAATATTACATGATAATGATTTTACAATGTTGAAGTTCACTAGGTTTCTATTGGAAAAAAATTTTCCATTTATAGAAATTAAGTTAAAAAGTTTATTTCGTTCTATAAAAGTAAATTCAACTTTAAGTAGTATAAATAAGCAATGTAAGTGGTATAAAAATGAAGATATAATTAATTTCTCTGACATAAAAGGCATATACCATAACTTCTACTACCCAAGTAAAGATCATTTTCTAGACTTTGAAGATAGAGATATAGAATATACTAGAGAAGAATGGCATTCATATCTACTATATGAGCTCTCTCAACATAATAATTGTATAAACCCTGTAGATCATTCCTTCTTCAATGTTAATAACTTGAATTTTATAAAAATATATAAAGTATGTCAAGATCTCACAATAGAAGTACCTGAACATTATATCATATCTCCAAATAATACGGAATCTTTTGATGGATATATATTAAAATCTAGCATTAGTGAGTTTAGTGACTATTCAGATTTTAATTTATCTGAGTTCCATTCACCAATTATTGCTATAAAAAGATACGTAGGAGCTCAAATCTTTGTGTTTATAATAGGTAATGCAATAATTGCTAGAGTGCGTTATAAAGATTGCGAGGAAGATTACATTATTCCAAACTATCTAGCAGAAAAGCTTTTAGCACTTAATAAAAAATTAAAAACTAGAGTTTCTGAAATGTTTTTAATTAAAACACTTGAAAACAAGTATATACTGTATCATGTTTCAGAGAAACCAAAATGGAATCTGTTAAATAAGCAATTAGATATAGTTTGGGATTCTTTATATAAATTGTTAGTAATGTAATTCGTATATGGATCTTCTCTTAAACTATAATGATAAACGTTTTCTATATTTACTAACTGTTTCTCTTAAAAAGAAAGGATATGCTGTACTAAGTAACTATGATTTTGATTCTTTTCTTATTGATGCCGCGTATAGCTCATTTTATGAATTTTTTTCTTCTAATGAGAAAAAATACTTTCAGGGAGATCTAACAGTTCCATATGGATATTTCGGTTTAAAGAAAAAAGGGATAAAAACTAGTTACGAAGACTTTTATTTTTATAAAGGGATGCCCAAATGCCCAGAATATCTAAGTAATATTTTATATACTATAGTGTCTAAGATGGAATATCTTGGTTTTTCTATTATAAATCATTTAATCAAAGAATTTTTTAAAAATAAGCAATATCAAGGAAATATAGTGCATGATTTAAAGGTATTGTTAAGAATGATTTTTTATCATGGAGTTAACCAAAATTCAAGTAGTACGCCGATTAATCCAGAGCATACAGACAAAAGCTTTATAACAATACTACCAGCGGCTACTTGTGCAGGATTGGAGTATTATAATGGTCACTGGCAAGAAATATATATAGGAAAACAAGAATTACTTATAATGTGTGGAGATAAATTAGCTAATTTCACCGAAGGTTACTTTTTGCCTTTAAAACATAGAGTCATAACAAAATCTGTCAATACCATTAACGTGCGTCAGTCTATGGCTATATTTTTTGGTTAGGTATAACAAAATTTATGTTTCAAATTCCAAAAGTTAGTTATAGAAATAATAATATGGGCAAGTTATTATCATCAGCTCTAAGCGAGATTGGCTTTGTAATAATAACAGATCATCCTATAAAGTTACAATTAATAGAGCAAGCATACTCATCTTGGAAAATTTTTTTTAATTCAACAGAAAAAGAATCTTATTTACCAGGTACAAAAAAGCCTAAAGGCTTTTACGATTATTGGAAAGAATCATCAGAGTTCAAAAAATTAGGCATTCCTAAAGAATCTTTTTATTATTCAGAAGATCAACCTTTTTTAGGTTGTCATAAAAATATTTCCTTAATAATAGAGAAACTCTACGAAGAGCTAAATTTGCTATCGAGTAAAATTATTCAGTTGTTATGTGAAAACTCACCACCATTAGTAAAAATAGGTATTGAAACTGGGTTATCAAGGGGTAAATACTCAAGCCTTAGAGCAATATTTTCTCCTCCTTTAGAGGGGAATAATTTAGATATAGATTTTACAGATCTAATAAGAAACCCAGCACATCAAGATATCGATGTGCTAACATTGTTGCCTACAGCTACACAGCCAGGATTGCAGGTATTTTTTGAAGGGAAGTGGATAAATGTAGTATCTAATGTTGGTGATATTATAATTAATAACGGGGATACGCTAAATCTTTTATCCAACGGATTTTATAAGTCAACTACTCACAGAGTTATTTATAATGAACAGTCGGCGTTTAATCCTAGATATGCTATGGCTTTCTTTATAGCTTTGGGCACTCTTTAAAACTTGGGTATTATGACAAGTAGAGGCCAAATCCGACATTAGGGTGATTATTTGGGTAGTTTTTAGGGATTTAAGCAGGATTTTATCTTGTGACTTAGTAAGCGCATAATTAGTATTATACGATATATTAGTGAGGAACTCATCGCATAAAGGATACTTTTATGCTAAATTATCTCTTGAAAAACTAATCGTATAATAAATTATGGCTAGAATTTAAGAAATTGCTTGGAACTTATGATTTTAGAAATTTAGTAGCAAATGAATTCATAAATGTTGAATAATTATTAAGTTTTAGGCTGGTCTCTTAAACGTTAAGTATTATGCGATGGGTTTTTTAGATTTTAATACCAATATAATATAACAAAAGCCTAGAGATTCAAGCAAAAGTATAGCGTATAATAGTACTTATGCGTATAGAAAACCTTGAAATAATTTGGGGGATTAACAGGCAAAAACTCAAGAAAAATGCTGATGCATGTCGGATTTGGCCTCTACCTGTCATAATACCCAAACTTAATCAATAAAAATGATTAGTTAAATTTAATTTCAATTATTAACTTAAAAATTATAAACTATACTTTTTAATAGAAAAATCTTGAGGTAAAAAACCTGCTATTTGTGTATCCCATAATTTTGAATATAAACCTTTAGTTTTAAGCAGCTGTTGATGGGAACCATCCTCAACAATTTCGCCTTGATCAAACACTAAAATGCGATCCATTTTTAGTAAAGTAGAAAGCTTATGAGATACTACTAAAGCTGTCTTATCTTTTAATAATTGGTCTATAGAATACTGAATTTTATTTTCAGTTAATGAGTCTAACTGAGAAGTAACTTCATCTAGAATTATTATAGGGGTATTTCTTAAAAAGGCTCTTGCTAGTAAAATTCTTTGTAATTCACCACCAGATAATTTCTTTCCCTTTTCTCCTACATAAGAATAATAATCGTCCTGTAGATTTTGTATAAACTCATGAGCACAAGCTTTTTTTGATGCTTCAAGCAATTCCTGATAACTTGTATTTTGTTTAGCATAACTGATATTTTCAATTATAGTACGATTAAAAAGTGTTGTATTTTGAGGTATCATCGATATGATGCTATGTAAATAATCTTGAGATAAATCGAGTATATTTTTTCCAGCAATTGTAATACTACCTCCTTTTACAAAGAGTAACCTCATAATAAGGTGTATAAATGTACTCTTGCCGCTTCCAGAATATCCTACAATTCCTATCTTCTCACCATTTTTAATCGTAACATTTAAACTACGAAATAAAGGTTTTTTTTTATTGTACCAGAATACAACAGAGTTAAAGTTTATGTCGTAGCTTTTTACTTCACTCTTGATTTGCGTAAAATCCATTTCTTCATTCTTTTTAAGAAAAGATGCGCTACCTGATAATTGCGATATATTAAGATCTGTGCAATTGCTAGTAAAATTTAGAACAAAGTTTAAGCTTTGTATAACATTTCCTATTAATTCTGCTGATTTATTAATGTCTCTAGATAGTGATCCAAGGGCATTAACAATTGATACATTTATAGTCAGTGCTAGAGCAATATCTCCTATACTAATATTATCTTCTTTAAAGCTAGCAATCAGGAAAAGAAGAGTAAAGCTTTGATAAATTAAAAATGTTCCTCCTTGAAATATATACAGTTTTATAAATAGCCAGTCACGTTTCTGATCAGCTTTAACACTTTTGTCTAAAAGTTTAGCAAGTTTTTTTTGTTCAGTGTATTGTCCATTAAATACTTTAACGCTTAAAATATTGCCAATAACATCTACAATGTTACCGATAATATTTGAATTAACTTCTGATGCTACAAAACTTGATGTCTTTATTTTTGCCGAAAATATTAGGGAAATTAAAAGAAAAAATATTGACCAAATTGTTAGAGCTATACCAAGTACAATGTTCAACTGTAATAAGGTAACAAAAGCTATTAGTAAAGATAATAAGTAGCAAAATAAACTGTCCATTAGAATATCTAGCAAATTTGGAATACCACTCATTGCATCATTAATCTTATTGCCTAAACTTCCAGAAGAATATTGTTGGAAAGATATTTGAAAATTCATAAGTAATTTACTGACTAATTTTTGCCCTATATCTTTTTTGAGAAGTGGATTTATATTTATTTGTAAGTAGCTGTAAAGGTAAGAAATTATAACAACAAAAGCGGACATAAAAATATAACAACATGTAGGGTATAGTAAGTCACTATAAGCTTTTGTTAGATAAGATATAGACAAAATTGTGTCTAAAATAACTTTAAGTAAGTATGGTCTTAAGGATAAATCTATAGCCCATATTAGCCCAATAATTCCTTTAGCTAATATTAACCATTTATAAGGAGTAAGTACATATAGAATGAAACCTAGTGCTATTTTTATATCTTTAACTGCATTACAATTGAAGTTTGACAGTAGTTTCCTGGTAGATTTAAAATTTTTTATCATAAAAACGTGCAAAATTAGAGCAGTGTGTTAAAATTAACCTCTTGCCTTCTAGAAGTCAAGGTAGTGCGTCTAAAAAATCCTAGTTTTCTATTTATTACTTTAATATAAGCTTTTTGTGCGTCTGTAATATATAATGTGAAGATAGTTGATTTTAATTAGTTATAAATTTATAAAATAAATAATTAACAAAATTTAACTAGTTTATAAAAAATTTGTCTTATTTTAAAGGGCTTAGGAGTGACAAATCGGATAGTTATGGTATGATTTTATGTAAACGAGAAAAATACTGTTTAAATCGCATTTATGAGGGTTTTTATTGATTAGGTAAAAAATCCCCGTAGTTTTAGTTAAAATTCTATTAATTTTTTAATATTTCTTTGTGGTATTTTCGCTTTATTTTCCATAAGGTAGGTTATGTATAAAATTACCACCCTTTTTTCCTTAAATAATTTTAAGAAATTAAAAAAAGGAAAAATCGGGAATTTAAGCTTAAATTTTTTCTAGGTGTATCTTAATGAAAAAAATGCATCTAACTAACTTAAGAGATAATTATCGATACATCGGTGATGATACCATATTATCTTAACCAGTCAATAGCTAAATCTCTACAATACTTATAATTTGTTTTTCAGTTTGGCTATTTCCTCTAAGCTAAAACCAGTGACAGAAGCAATAAGTTTATCATCTATTTTCTGTTTCAACATATTAAGAGCTGTTTTTTCAACACCTTTAGCCTCACCTCTAGCTTCAGCAGATATTATATAATCACGACCTTTCATAGAATCCATGACGTAGGTATCGTAAACCTCTCTTTCCTGATTGGTCATTTTTAATATACTAAGACGCTGCGCTACTTTCTGCATATAAGGAGACTTGAAGTCCTCTTTTACCTCAGAGTGTTTCATTAAATATAACCACTCATCGATTTCCTCTTTTATGACATCATCAAATAAAGGAATTGAAACAATAAAATATTCAGGAAATATGTTGTGAGCATCAAACGTATGCATCCCTCTATCTATTAAGTGAACGTCTATCGGATGCGTGTGGTCTATCTCATGAAATATTACCTTACCGTGATGTAGAGGAGCTTTGGTATTTTCAAAAGGGAAGTATAGCAGATTGATATGAAATACCTTCTTAATTTGTAAGTAATCCTGATTTGCCCCGAGATTATCAACGATTAGCCTTGAGGTATTAAATACGGCTTTGTTCAGAAAAAGATCAGTATAAGCACGATCAATCTCAACTATATAATTGTTACCTTGCTCGTCCTCAACTATAACGTCTGCTATACTTCTTTTTAAATATCTGCTCTCTTTATTGCTTTCGCCATCAAGTAAGGCCTTAATCTTAACAGGTTTATACCCTTCTGATGTAAGCAGAGCTGAGATAAACCCTTCGACTATTTCATAATCTCCTTTATCTTTTAGCAGATATTTGATAGCGTAATCAAAGCTGATTAGCGGTTTTTCCATATTAATAATAATTTAAAGAGACAACTTAACGCCAACTAGAGCTACAGTACCTTTTACTTTTCTTGCCTTCAAATTAGGATAGAACTCAGGCTTACCTTTGAGAGTATAGGCATGGATTTCAGCATAAGGCTTTAGTCCCGGTGCAAGTATATGACTTACGGCTAGTTTTACCGAGTTTATTTTATTTTTAAACTGCTCTGAGGCAAAATACGATAATGAAGTTGTCGTAGCTTTATTATAGGTATAGGCAATACCTGCATTATAGTATTGAGACTTACGGTTACCTTTATGCAATTCTTTTGTAGTTAAACTATTTCCAAAAGAGCTGTAGCAGGCATTATACTTAAAATCACCTATTTTTAACTCAGTACCGATATTATAACTTTTTAAATCACTTAATTTATACTCCAGCGGATTCTTATCGTCTTTATTAGCAAATTTCTTAATTTTACCGGCAGATTTACCGTATTCACCGGTTAGAGCCAGTTTTAATTCTGCTTCTTCCGTTAATTTCTGTTCAAGTACTATCCCGCTGGTTAGCGCATCTTTAACCGATCTGTCAATTTCAAACCTATCTATAGTAGCCTCTCCTACGGCATATTTTTTTATTCCATCTGATTTATCTGATGGTTTCTCTACGCCGGTATTAGCAGAATCAGGAGTATAGGATATACCAAGCCTGATTTTACTGGAATCGGTTAAATCAAACTTAGGAGTATAATAATTTATTGTTCTTGGCGGTTCACTACTATAAGTGGCAGAATCCATACTTGCAATTATTTGGTCACCAAGGAAAGACCCTTCAGAAGTCAAAAATGAGGGTACAGCTTTTGTGCTTTGTTTTAGGTAATCTATCCCGGTTTTGATGTATTTTGTCGGTATGGATCCATCACTTACCATCATATTCTTAGCAACAGGAATAGGTGAACCGGCTTCAATTCTACCAAACTCATGTTCTAAAAATACGTATGAACCATTATAATCCTTGTTAACTTTTCTCTTAGTTGTCGGTACTAATATAATCTTAGCACCATAAGTAATGTCATCAGTGGTATTTGATATGGCAGCAAATAGAGCCGTATCATTATAAAAAGCAAAACCTCTTTTATTAGCTGAAATATTCTTCTCTGAGCCTTTTAGCTTACCTTGATTGCTAAATCCACTTTCAAAGGCAGCATATGCTCCAAGTTTTATATTTAAATCCGATACCACAGGCAATGGATCGCCGGCTAATGCCGTGCTACTTGCAAGTAAGCCTGCTAATAAAATAACTGATGCTTTTTTTATAACCATATTCTTCCTTTTATCTTATATTCATTACTCTTAATTCTCTTAAAAATACATATAACTTATAACATAGAATCCGCTGTCTCTGAACTAAAAAAGTACGAGAAAATCAAGATTAAAAAGTAGTGTGTTATAATTATTTTAAGTAAAGGAAATAGTTAACGCACATGAAGCTCAAGTCCGATCATATAAATTCGTCTCTTCTTTCTCCTGCTTTAATGTCTACATTTGAGCAGAGTTACTTGGATGAATTATTTAAAGTACAGGAGCAAGTAGCAAGCAGCGAGGGCTCTTTATATGAATTCTTTAAATCGAGCTGGCCTTATATTGAGGGTAATATGCCTTATGTTGATAGCTGGCATATAGAGGCAATAGCCGAGCATTTAGAAGCGGTTTACGCGCGGCAAATAAAGAAGTTGATTATTAATGTTCCGCCTCGCACGGGCAAGACCAATTTAATATCGGTAGCTTTTCCTGCGTGGGTATGGATACATAACCCTAGTGAGCGGTTTTTAACTGTATCCTGCGTTAATTCCTTAAGTCTTGAGCATGCACAGAAAAACAGAGCTTTACTCGAGAGCAACTGGTATCAGGAGAACTGGGGGTATAGATTCCCTCTTTTAAAAGACCAGAACGTTAAAAGCTTTTTCCAGAATACTAAAACAGGCTACCGGCAATCAACGAGCGTAGTATCTAAAACTGTCGGTAAAGGCGGTTCAATTATTATCATTGATGACCCTAACGACCCGGGGGACTTATCTGAAATAAAACGTGAGAACGTAATTAACTGGTGGACGCAAAGAATGTCTACCCGTTCAAATAACCCTGCTAATGACTGCCGAATAGTTGTCCAGCAAAGAACGCATGAGAACGATCTAACCGGTTATATCAGAAAGAATGACAGCGAGGGTGATTGGGTAGAATTAGTGCTGCCGCTAGAATTTGAGGAAAAGCGCAAGTGTATTACTGTCCCTCTTGGCATAGATCAGGTTATTTGGGAAGACCCAAGAAATAAAGAAGGGGAGTTACTCAGCAGCTTACGCTTTGGCGAGAAGCAGGTAAATGAGTTAAAAAAGTTACTCGGCTCTTATGGTTATGCAGGGCAATGCCAGCAAAGACCGTCTCCAATTGGCGGTGGGATAATCAAGAAAAAATGGTTTAAGCACTGGACTAGCCCGATTAAGCCTAAATTTGATTACATATTACAAAGCTGGGATACGGCAATTTCCGATGAACCAACAGCTGCATATTCTGCCTGTACTACATGGGGAGTCTGGGGCGAAAAATCCGAAGATGAGTTATTTAGGATGATGTTGCTCTCTAGTTGGCGTGACCGCGTGGGATACCCAGACCTTCGAGCTAGAGCTCAGAGACTTGCTCGAGACTATAAGGATATAGGCGAGCATAAAAACCCAATGCCTGCTCAAAGAACTGTTGATTGTTGTTTAATAGAAGCAAAGGCAACGGGCGATCCGTTAATACGTGATCTAAGGCTTGGAGGGATTCCTGCTATAGGGTATCTGCCAAAAGGCGATAAGAATGCAAGAGTACAGAGAGCAGCGCCGTTTATTGAGTGCGGGCTTGTATACTTACCTACTGAAGAGAAAAACCCTGAAAGACTAACTCCGTTTGCTGAAGAGTTTTTAGAAACAGTGATAACTTTTCCAAACGGGGAGTCAAAAGACCTCGTTGACTCGATGACACAGGCAATTTTGTACCTCCGAGACTTTGATGCTTTAACCCATACAAGCGATGTTAAGGAAGATGAAACCATTACTAAATTTAGAAAATTATACTAATGGCAACAAGAAGAAAGCAAAAAAGAAAGACTAATCCTGATTTGTCAAGGCTAGAGAATTTAGAGCCTGAATCTCTAAATCTTACTCAAGAATTACCTATAGAGGAACAAATCCTGCTACAAGAAACAGGTAGTTTAGATGAACCGGTTTTACCAGAAGAAGAGCTTGTTTCTCTAGAAGATCAAATCTTATCACGTATGGATAGTAAGGGCGAAGAATTAGCCCCGAGTGTTATGCCGTTTAACAGTAATTTTGCGGATGATATTCCCGAAGCAGTCAGGGATAAAATAGCCGCTTATTTGGAAGAGGTAACAAAAAAAGATAAGAAAAACCGCGCACCTTGGCTTGATATAATTGAAAAAGCTAAAACTTTACTTGGCTTTAAAATTGAGGAAATTCAAGACGGGGATAATGGGAGTATTCGTAAATCCAATTCTTCTATTGGAAACAGCGCGCAGGTTAAGACTTACGATACTACTTTCTCAAGCAGCGTTCTTCGGCTCTGGGCAACACTTCGCTCTGAATTATTACCAGCTACCGGCCCTGTAGGATTTAAAATACCTTCATATTTTGACCGCCCTCTTAATGAGAATGAATCAAATCTTCTAACTCCTAATGAAGATTACGACGTAAAAGGCGAGATGGTTAGGGATATTTTAAACGAGTATTTAACTGTCGACGATAAAGGCTTTTATCCTGATTACGATCGATTTCTATTGTATTTAATTTTATACGGGTGCGTATTTCGTAAAATATACTATGACCCGATTACGGGTAAGCCCTTGAGCAGGTTTATCATGCCTGAGGATTTTTTATTTGATAATAACTGCTCAAGTATTACCGAATCAAATCGTCTGACCCATATTAGATATCTCTCAAAAAGGGAAATCCTCTTTAATATGAATAGCGGGATATTTTCCAAACTTGATCTTGATTACCTAGATAATATAGGTAGTAGTGACAGCGAAGAAACAAAGGATGAAACGCAGCAAAAACAGGTTGATCCGACCGGTTCCCGTTTTCCCTTTTATGAAACACACGAATATCTGGTTTTAAATGATTTTTTTGATGATAGCACTTCGCTTGAGGATTACAGCATACCACTACCTTATGTTATTACCAGATGCGGTGTTACTAATCAGATCGTATCACTTACGCCAAACTGGGATGAAAGCGATCCAACCAGAACAAGGATTAACTGCTTTATTCATTATAATTTATTCCCCGGGTTTGATGTTTTTGGACTAGGTCTTGCTCAAATCCTCGGCTCTAACTCAAAGAGCTTAACTTCCATGCAACAAATGGCGATTGATGCAGCTATTTTCCAGAATTTCCCGGGAGGGATGAAGTCCAAGGGAATAAAGACTACTAATAATGATTTAACGATATTACCGGGGCAATTTGTAACTGTTGAAACTGGTAATTTGTCCTTGCGTGATTCAATCATGCCTCTTCCTTATAATGGTCCTTCTCCCGCTTTGCTTGAATATATTAACCGGATAACTGCTCAGACACAGGAGTTAGCATCCGCGAGCGAAGCAGGGTTAGCAGAGAATAATCAGAATACGCCTGTCGGTACTACCATTGCTTTGCTTGAAGTATCAAATCGGATGCAATCGGCAATAATGAGAACAGTCCATAGTAGTTTTAGTGAGGAACTACAACTCTTTTATAAAATGTTCAATTTGCCGTCTCTACCTCTGGATAAAGAGAGTTTGAAAGTTATACCCGTATCTGATCCGTCTGTTGAGTCTTCTACGCAGCGAATAATTAAGGCAGAGAGTATTTTAAAGTTAGCTAGCAGCAATCCTGAGCTACATAACATGAGAGAGGTATATTTAAAAGTATATCAGGCACTTGGTATCAACGATATTGATAAGATACTACTTCCTCAAATCCAGCCGGAGCAGCAGCAGGAGCAACCTATAGACCCTGCTCTCCAGGTTCAGATTGCCGATATTGAGCAGCGAAGACTCGAAGTAGAGTCAAAGGAACGGCTAGCTCATTTAAATATTGAAGCTGAAGGCTACAAAACTCAAGTAAATGTTGAACTTGATAAAGCAAAGTTAGAGCAAGAGAAGTATTTAGCTGAGTTAAAAGTACGGGAGCAACAACAACTTGCCGAGCAGAAATATCAAATTGAACTTTTAAAACTCGAGTTAAACGAGAAAGAAAAAGTAATAGATACGCTAACTAAGGAACAGGAAATGAGTACTAAGAACGAGCTTGAATTACTAAAGCTTGAGTACAAGGCAAAAGAAGCTGAGTTAAAGGCACAAGTAGAAGCTCTAAGATCGCAAATTCCACCCGAGCCAACACAAGAGGAGATTATTTATGGATAGGCAAAAAAGAGAGTTCGCTACTCGCCAAATGCAAGAGAGAGCCAGAGAAAAAGAAACAAGCTGTAATAAGTATGCAGCCGGGGGAGCAGCTAAAGTTAGAAAAGACGTTGCTACAAAAAGCGGAGCAGCGGTCAAGCCCAGAAATATGGGGAGGGGCAGTAAATGATTGGAATGAACCGCAATAATATGTATAAGCAACGTTCTTTTACTTCCGGCGTTATAGGAAATATTGAAGCTGAGATTGATAGATACAGGAGCATTTTAAGTAATCCGGCATCAATTTCTACGCTAGAGGATTACAAGTATCATGTCGGAGTAATTGCCGGTCTTGATATAGCCCTTGAACTGTTTAACAGACACATAATAGAGGTAAATAACAATGACTAATTGACGTTTCTATATTTTGTGACTGAGGATATTTAAGGCTTCGAAATCTAAATACCCTCATTAATTTACCAACTTAACCTTTAATTAATAGGCAAATCATATGTATGATAGTACCCCTTCTACTTTAAGTAAAGATAGAATCTTTGAGGCAGAAACTCACATCAATTACAAACCGGAAGATTTTAAAACCAAAGGAATTGATCTGGAATCTTTTAATAAGGAAGCAATGATAGAGAGATTCAAGGAAGTATCGGTTACCGGAATCAATGTATTAATTCTTATTTACAAACCACCTGTTGAAGAGGTTACAAGAGGAGGAATTATAAAACCGCCGAGCGCCGTCCAAGATGACCTGGAATATAACTCAATGGTCGGCATGGTATTGAAACTTGGCCCTGATAGTTATAAGGGCGATCAGTTTCCAAGCGGCCCTTATGTAAAAGAAGGAGACTGGGTCATATTCCCCCGTGGTTCATCTCTGCAGTCAAAATATGAGGGTGAGCCGATAATTATGGTAGAGGATTTTAAAATCAAACTACTAGTCGATAATCCATCAAAAGTATCAAGGTAAGAATATGTTTAAAATAGATATTGAAAATACAAGCGACTTAAACGCTGCTATTCCACCTTTAAAAGAAGCAACTGAAAATAAAGATTCAAAGGAAGAAGCCAGCGAGGCGGAAGTAAAAACTAAAGAACCGGAGCAAGGGTCGCAGGGCTTAGAGAGCGAGGATGATAAAACCAATATTCCTGCAGATGTTTCCGAAAAAGAAGAAAAGCCTACTAAAACCTCTACGCCTGACAAAGACAAGGAAAAATACTGGTCTAAATTAAAAAAAGAACGTGAAGAAAAAGCGGCAATGGCCGAACGCTTGGAACAGTTACAGCAAGAAAAACTGCAAATGGAACAAATGCTCCGTCAAGCTATAAATACCGGTTCTACCCATTATAAGAACAATGTTGCCGGCGAACTTGAAATGGCTCAGGCAAGGTTGCAACTAGCACTGGAAAGCGGGGATGCTGCCGGGGTTAGCAGAGCTACAGCAGAGATTTCAAAGGCGACCCATGCTTTGAATGAGGCATCTAGAATAGCAAGTTTTCCTAAAGAAGAATATTCCGAAGAACACCTTAATCAGGTTCGGGCTAGAGAATATGAGGATAGATTATATAGCTGGCTTGAGAGTAATCCCGAAGTAGATAGAAATGCCCCCGAGTATGATGAAAAGCTGGCAGGTCAGGTTTTATCATTTATTAGAAAGCTGGATCGTAAATACCAGACTACCAATAAGGAACATCTAATAGGTGGAGGTGGTTATTACAGTATGATAGATGAGTATATCGACAATTTAAAAGCGCAGGATACGACTACAACTCCTGCCAAACATTTTGGGGCAGTTCGCAGCCGCGCTCCTATGGAAGGAGTCCCTGATCCAAAAACAAGGGAATTAAGCGATAGAGAGAAAAAGGCAGCGCTTGCTTTTGGTATGTCTTATGAGAGATATAGGGAGCTTCTAGATAAACATAATAAGGAAATGAGGTCAAAAAATGGCAATTAAATATAAACAAGACAAAAATAATGAGTTTAAGTCCGTAGATAGAGATATTAGGGAGCATGATCTTGAAAACAATGATTTTGATTTGATGTTCACTGATTCAACCTGTCCTTTTAAAGCTTTAATCGAGGAAATAATGCAACCGGGGGAAGAATATTACTTTGCCTTTAATAGCCCTGAGCGCATTAATAGGTTACTGGCAAAGAAGTGGTATATCGTATCTCCTGATAGGCTTAAAAACAAACGTACTTATAGAGGGGACTTAAGATCGGAAAATGATTGTATTACTACCGGTGATACTATTGTTTTAGCACGTGATGAACGTTACGGGATTAAAGAGCAGGAATATTACGAAAACAAGGCTATAAGAGTAATGCGTGATACTTTGCAGAAAGTACAAACGGACATCTATAATCCGGTCATGCCATTTTCAGACAGGGCAATGTAGGATATTATGTCTTATTCTAAAATCATACTAAATAGCGATATTAAACTATCCTGGCCTTATCCACGCACTGAAGGGGAGATTGCTAGTGACATTAATAATGTGATTTCTGAAAATGATGCATATACAATTACTTTGCCGCCTGCCAATACTGTAGAAACCGGTACTAGCCTGTTGTTTAATAATGTCGGACAAAAAGACTTTACCCTCTTATATAACGATGGAACGCCGCTAACTAACGTAATTATTCCTGGGGAAGTAATACAGATATATCTAACTGAGAATCTAACCAGCACGGGAGTATGGCAGGTAATACCTTTTGGGGGTGGTAGCAGTGGTATAGTAAGCTTTTCTACAGAAAGTCTGAATAACAGCTTACAGATTACAAATTCAACTGTTACTCCTCCGACCGGTAACATCATTTTTAAAATTGCCGATTCGTTAAATAATTTAAATAATCTAACTACTCAGGTACAGAATGGGTTTTTAGTAATAACCGGTAATACTCCATTAAGTTTTGTAACTCGAAAGATAGGAGGCGGCTCTAATATAAATGTACAAAGCGGTGATGGGGAAACAAATGATGTGATTATCAATTTAGCCGATTCTCTAGTAGGATTATCCAGTATTAATGTCGGTAATCTCTTGATCTCGGTAAATACCATTACTACCGCAAGCGGCGATCAGGATATTAATCTAGCTACTGTAGATGATGGGGTAATCAATTTAAATAGTACTCAAATTGACAATGTCGGTAATATGAGCGTTCCGGGGAAGATTATAAATCCTGCTACTGCTAAAGCTTATGCCTTTTTTTACGATAATAATGCCGCAAGTAACAATATCCAGATAGAGAGCAGCTTTAATATAGCCTTGGTTAGCGGAGCGCAAGGGTCATATGTTATAACGTTTGCTACTCCTTTTCCTGATGGTAATTATGCTGTATTAACGGCGCTTAGCAGAGGAACGGAAGTAATAGCTCCGTTTCAGGTATTCTTTAGGTCCAGGTCAGCTACTGAAGTCATCGTTTTTGCAACCGATACGCTCGGTAACTTACTACCCGTACTTGATGGTGTGTCTGTCGTGGTATTTGGTAGTTAATTTTTAAAGAATTTAATCGAGAGAATATTTTATGTATGAATATCAAATAGAAGAAATATTTTTACACTCAGAGGGTTATGCTGAAGTTAGAGTTTCATTAGATATTGAAAAAGATTACAAGATTATTTTAAGGTTCACTAAGGGTTTTATTGAAGATTTTATTTTAGGTGTTGCTTCAGAAGAAGAAGTTAAAAGCAAACTAGAAAATTTATTGTTAAAAAAGGAAAGATTTTTGTTAATCAGATTGGTTAGATTAGCACTTGGACATCCAATTATAAAAAAACAATTGCGAACCAATCAAAATGGAATATTCGGTATTGATTTAATAAAATGGAAAAAAATAGTTAGTAAAGTAGAACAAGAAGAACTTGAATATATTTTAGCTCAAGGGCTTGAAGATATTAACGGATTTTAATCTCAATGTCCCAAGTAGTCCCGTTCTTAACACCCGGTCTTTCTTTCTAAATCCCTATTGGTAAATACGCTTATGAAATTTAACCCAATCTATCAGTTTATTTGAATCATACTGAAATCTGTGATAAATATAACTAGCCATATATTTATATGGCTATAAATAATCTTATATGATATAATTGATGTATAAAGTAAAATTTACTTTTGAATGGGACGAAGAAAAAAATAGAATAAATATTGAAAAGCATCAAGTCAGCTTTTATAAGGCCCAAGAGGTCTTTTATGACTTAAACAGAATAATACTGAAAGATATTGAGCATAGTAACAACGAAGATAGATTTTTTTGTTTAGGTAAGGTAGAACAACATATCCTAACCGTACGTTTTACCATAAGAGGCTACTCTATAAGAATTCTTGGAGCCGGTTACTGGAGAAAAGGAAGGAAAATTTATGACAAAGAAAATCAAGTATACAAAAGGTGAAATCGGTAAAGTAGAAATAATTAACGATTTCCTACCATCCCCAAAAGAATTGGTACTAAAAAAAGAATCCGTTAAAGTAACTCTTGTTTTAAGCAAAGATAGCGTAGATTTTTTTAAATCTCAAGCATTAAACCATCATGTACCATATCAAAGAATGATCAAAAACTTATTAGATAAGTACGCAGATTCTCATAAAAAACTTAAAAAAGTTTAATAGTAGTACGATTTGCAAAAGTGTCAGTCTTTTTGCTATAATATAATTAGGTAGAAAAAAAGTCATGACTAGACTTAAAAAGGTCGTAGTTTGTAGCTAAATCTTTTCTAAAAAAGCTACCTCTGTCATCGCAAGACACAAAAAGGCTAGTTTTGAAACTTATCTAAAATCAAAGTTTATCGTCATAACTAGACGTTAAAAGGTCTTTAAAAGCTTGAATTAGCTTATCTTTTTTTAAATTTAAAATATTTACGTTTTTTAATAATTAACAATATATGAGGAAATTATGTCTAACGGCATTAATAGACCTTATGGTTTGGAAGTGGTTCAGTCTCAAATAGGAAACGGCGGAACACAAAAACTAGGTCAATACTTTATTTACACGTCTGCTGACGGCTTAACTACACAGCCAAACAGTATTTTTCAGGGTGATCCCATTAAATTTGTAAGTAATCCGGGTCTTGCTGTCATGGCAGGAACAATAGCACCGCAAAAGTTATCAGCTCCAACAAACGGAACACAAGTGCAAGCTGTTGCAACGGCAGATGCTGACGCTTTCCTTGGGGTATTCATAAGCTGTGCTTATACTGATGCAAATACCGGCATACTTGTTGAATCTGATTACTGGCCCGGTGGTAGAGCGGTAAAAGCCGGCACACCTATTATTGCATATGTTAATGATGATCCAATGGCAGTATTTAGAGTGCAGGTATCAAGTTCTGTTGCAGCTGCTACAGGAATTACTTTTTTAGCAACCGGACTCGGTCTTAATGCCAGTTTATCAGTGGCAGGAATAACCTTCACGGATGCTACTGCTATCGCTGGTGGTCAAAATCCACGTACCGGCAGTAATATATATGGCTCTGTTTACTATCTCGATGGCTCAACTTACTCAGCTACTACCGCTACTTTAGACGTAAAAATTATTGGCATTGATCCAGTCATTACTGGAAATAGCAATCCTGCAGGATTAGTCCCTGGGGTAAATATGCCGTTTACTAACCTACTAGTTAAGTTTAACAAGCATATGTACGGATCAAGCGGCGTAGCAGGCCCAACAGCAGGAGCATAGGGGTATAAGATTATGTCCATAATAACAAGCGGCAATATGCCGTCTCTTTTAAAGGAGGGATTATATCCACCCAAAAAGTTGAAGAAAAAAACACCTGTTAAGGCAGGGTCAGTAAAGAAAACTAACACTAAAAATAAAGGTAATTAATTATGTCTATTATAACAACCGGTGATATTCCAAGTCTGCTTTGGCCGGGTCTTTATGAGGTAAAATCTCAGTATGATCGGTTTAAGGGGGAATATACAAAAATTTACGAACAGGCTAATTCTGTCAAACATACCGAAAGGATGGTTGATATTAGAGGAACAGGTTACGCTCTTGAGAAAACTCAAGGTGCTCCTATTAAAATGGATAGCATGGCCGAGCGGTTTATTTATGAATTTGTCCACCGGGAATTTGCCCTCGGTTTTCAGATTACCAATATTGCCATGGAAGATGATCTTTATGCCGATCAGTTCTTTAACGGTACTAAATCGCTTACTACTTCCTATGAACAAACCAGAGAAGTAGTAGCAATGAATCCTTTTAACCAGGCGTTTAACGTAGCAGCAGTGCAAAGTAACGGACAACCTCTTTGCTCCGGTTCTCAGCCTTACGACGGCGGTGTTTATTCCAACAGAGTCGGGGCATATAACGGTGTTAATGTTAATGTTGACTTTAGTGAGGCTGGTGTTGAACAAGCGGTAATTCTTGCAGGTAAAATGAAAGATCAGGCAGGACTGCTAATTAATGCTCAAATTGAGAGATTGCTACTTCCACAAGACTTAATGTTTTCAGGTTGCAGGCTACTTGAATCTGTATTTAGAACAGGAACGGCTAATAACGACGTAAATGCACTTTATAATATGAAGGCTATTCCGCAAGGTTATGAAGTAAGCCATTTCTTAACAAATCCTAGCAACTGGTTTGGATTAACTAACGTTAAGGGAACTCGTAAGCATTTTGTAAGACGTCCGCTTAAAGTTAACGTAACAACTGATCCTGTAACTGAAACCATGTCAGTGCTTGCATCAGGTCGTTATTCTTTTGGCATGTTTACTCCTCTTGGGGTAATCGGCGCACAAGGATCAACAGCTTAAACCTTTATAAATAAGCTTTAAGAATCTGTTTAAAGAAAGAGGCACTAACTAAATTAGCTAGTGCTTCCTGCAATATAAATAAAAGGAGAAATTATGTCTCAATTTTATGAATACAATTGGCCTGCTCCCGTAGCAAATGGCATATCGCTTTTCCAAACACTAACTGCAAATACTCCGCTGCTGTTAAATGGTTCTTATGTTAATAAAATCACAAGAACAGTTAATTTTGTTGATGATTTTAACATTGTTCCAAGAATTACGCTTAATTCAGCTGCTAATATTTCCGGTATTAATTTTCTTATTACCGGTTATCAGAATGGGGTTTTTATTAGTGAAACTTTAGCTGGGCCAAATGCAAATACAGTTACAAGCGTCAACTGCTTTGATAGTGTGGCGCAAATAATTCCAAGCGGTACTACAGGTTCTACTATTCAAGTCGGTGTTGCAGCACTTGGATATTTCCCAATTATCCTGTTAAATACCGCTAAGATTAATACTTCTTCTATAAACTATGCTTTAAATATCGTAGCAGCAGCGGCTAATCCTGCTACTTATCAGGTGTTTTTATCACTAAAGAATAATTTAGGTTTAGGGAAATACGATGATTTAACGTCGACAGCTAATGGTAATTTTGCAGCTCCCGCCGCCGCCGCTACGGCATCTGCATTAATACAGTATAATTCTTTAGCTTCCAATTTACTCATTAAAATTGGCCCTAATAATAGTGGTTCGGTTCTTAAAACTCAATTCCTACAATTGTAAGTAAAGAGAAAAGTAAAATGCCGGCAACTAGTGGAAGTTATAGCTTTAGTAACATAAAAGGAGAGCTGATTATCAGAAAGGCTTACGAGTTAATAGGCATGCCTCTTAGTATGGTAACTGCCGAGCAATATAATTCAGCACTTAATATTATCAATTTTATTTTAAGCGATTGGACTAACTCCAATGTTAACTTATGGACATTAAAATTAAATCCTGTTTTTTTAACTCTAGGGCAAGCATCCTACCCTTTGCCAAGTAACATTACTAAAATATTTCAGGTATTCTTGCGAGGCAATGTAAGACAATTAAATGGAACACCACAATCAAATACGGGAGATACTTATGATGGAAACGGCGGAGGAATTGCTGCTTATGCTTTTGACGGCAATCCAGCAACAAGATGTACACAAAACGTTCAAAACGGCAATATTTCTTATGATTATGGAGAAGGGGTGACAAAGCAAATCAGCATTATCGGCATTCAAAGTTATGTTTCTAATCGTCCATATAGCTTAGTTTTAGAAGCATCACAAGATACGATAAATTGGTTTACTGTTTTTACTCCTCCTCCATTATATCCATATAAAGCACATGTAATTTCATGGTTTTATGTATCTGATCCAATTTACGCAAGGGCATATAGAATTAGAGAAACAGGAGGATACACACTCGATATTGAAGAACTTTATTTTAATAGTATAAGCCAGGATACTACCATGAGCGAGGTATCTAGATATGAATATTTAACCTATCCCAATAAATCGCAAATCGGTAGACCTACTATTTACTACGTTGATTACCAGCGGACTCCATCCTTGTATATATGGCAGACTGCTGCTCCAATGTATAATTTAATAATGTATAGCGGTCAAAGTAGTATAGAAACACTAGAGAATTACACGCAAGGCATTGATATTCCGGCATATTTTTATACTCCTCTAATATATGGGTTAGCCAGCATGCTAGCAGCACAATATGCTCCTGAAAAAGAAGAAGGTTTAAAAATAAGGTATCAGGAAACGTTGAATCCAGCAGTAATTAATAATACGACGGAAGTACCGCTTAAACTGGAGGTATATAGTGACTAGTTTAAAGAACACTCCTGTAAATACGCAAATGGGAGATTACGTTAGAAAGGACGTAATTGAACCTATTGGAACTTGTGATTATTCAGGGTTTCCTTTTAGCAGGTCTGATCTAGTCAAGCAATATGAATGGCGCGGTAATCAGTTAGTCTGGACGGGAGCAATAGTTGGAAGACCTTTTGTTGATGAACCAAACGAGCAGAATAGACCACCACAAATAAAAGGTGACCCAAAAGCCGTACAAAATCCTCGCCCATTTGGGATAGAAACACCGCAAGGCTCTGATGCTAGTGGTAATAGTTCTCCTGTTATTTTAGAAAATATCAACTTTACAAGTGATGATATACCTCCTGTTTTACCTGATTTTGCCGGTCAGAGTGTTAGTAATATGGACGAGAGAGAGCGTTTAGAATCATTGCACCAAATTAAGTTCTAAAGTAATGGCTAATAATTTTAATCCTGGGTTTGATAGAGAAAAGGCGGCTTTCCTAGCACTAGCTAATAGAGGTGAAGGACTCACTCCAATTAATTATTTATATGCAAAAGAAGCTGGTTTTGAAAGTATTTTGTCTCCTATTATTACCGGCGGTACTGCTGAGCTTTATACAATATATGCAAACGGCATTAACTCTACCAATATCACTAATACTGAAGATATTATTACTAATAGGCTAAAGTGGAGTAATCCTTCTAATGATTATTATGTGGGGTTTATTGCCGGTAATTTAACTCAAAACACCATCTGGAGATTACCGCTACAGGATGGAACTGACGGGCAGGTACTAGCAACAAACGGCAATGGTGTTCTATCATTTATAGATGCCGGCGGAGGATCAGCACCAAAGGATGCGACATATATCTTGCAGCAACCAAATTCTGACCTTCCAAACGCTCAAGCCTTAAATCAACTAAATAACGGCTTAATGAAAAACAAAGACGGAGTTATACAAATTGCCGTCCCCGGAGAAGATTATTTAAGTACCGCCCTCCCCTCAGGTCAATTATTCATAGGCAATAGCTCAAATATTGCAACACCGCAGCAAACCATTACCATTGATAACCTACCAAACTTAGGAACTACAAGTATTAATGTACCTAATCCTCTTGATCCGACTAACCCGATTGTTATTTCAGGAGGTAAAATCTGGCACGGCACAGATAGCAATAGACCGGAAGAATCTAATGCCTTGTTAGTCGTAGAAGGAGATATTGCCCTGATTAATTTCAGGTTCTTTAGCGCTAATTTTATTCTTGGAAAAGGTAATACGGTACTGCAAACATTAATGCCTGGCTCACAATTTCTCTCGAATTTACCGGCAGGCTCTTGGATGCAGACGAGCGGAGCAGGAACAGGGGCTATTGTTGCTGCTACCATCCTAGAAAATCAACTATTGATGGGAGGTTTAAATAACGTGCCGGAAGCACGGCAAACTATAAATATTGCGAATCTACCTTCCTTAACTGATGGAAGAGTCTGGCAAGGGGACGCAGCAAACAGACCGGTAGAAGTCCAGTTAAACCTTGCTCCAACCGATGCTACTTATATCATTAAAACTCCGAGTGTCAATTTACCTGAGGCACAGGTATTAGAGGAACTCGGGATAGGAATGACCAAACTTGTTGCCGGCGGTGCTTTTGCTATTGCAATTGCCGGTGAGGATTATGCAACTACCGCGCAATTAGAAGAAATAGAGCAGCAATGCCAGCAATATGCAGAACAAGCCGCAACTTCTGCCGAGGAGGCAGCTTCGTCTGCAGGCGAGGCGGCAACTAGTGCAGGTGAAGCCGCTGCATCGGCCGGTGAAGCTACGGGAGCAGCAGCAGAAGCCACCGCTGCCGCAGGTGAAGCTAGTGCTTCAGCAGGGGCAGCAGGAATATCGGCCGGAGCTGCAGCTGCTTCAGCACTTGCTGCCGGGATTTCAGCAGGTAGCGCCTCAAGTTCCGCGTCTGATGCCTCCTCGAGTGCCTCTGATGCCAGTCATTCTGCTAGTAACGCAAGTGGGTCGGCGACTAATGCAGCAAATAGTGCTACTGCTGCCCAAACTTACTTAAATACCCTTTTAAATACCGGATTAACCCTACAAGGAGATATAACCGGTAGCGGATTATTAAGTACACCGATTGTTACCACATTTAAACCTAATCCAGTGTTTACCGGTAATGGCTCAATGACTATGCCTTCAGGTAATAATACTCAAAGACCGACTATCCTAATCCCTGGAATGATCAGGTTTAACACTTCACTTTGATTTTATGATAAAATTTATTAATTAATTATAGGATATTTAAAATGACCGATAACTTAAATGACAAGAATCTAAAAGCACCATTACCGACATCTACCGGAAAACCGGAAATTACCGATGGGACAATCTGGTTTACCCTAGCTACTGAAAACTGGGTTTTAAACACTATAGCAAATATCCCTCCGGCTCTGGTAGCAACAACGGCTAACTTAGCGGCTACCTATGATAACGGCACAAGCGGTGCTGGAGCTACTTTAACCAATTCGGGAACGCAAAGCACGCTCGTTGTTGACGGAATTACTTTAGCTGCAGGTAACAGGATTCTAGTTAAAGATCAAACGGATAGTATCCAAAACGGAATATATACGGTAACTAATGTCGGCTCTGCTACCGAAAACTGGATACTAACTAGAAGCATGGATTTTGACTCCCCATCTCAAATGATTAGAGGAGAAGTTATTGACGTAATTAGCGGGACGGCTAACAGCGTAACTGCCTGGATGCTAACCTCAATTGTTACAAATATCGGGACGGATAGCATTATCTTTGCCAAGCTATCACAAAATGGGATTACGGGAGTTCAAGGTAGCGTCGATCAAATCGTTGTTACGATTGATAATAACATAGCAACCATCAGTATTGCTCCTAATCCTATTATTCCGGGTAATGCAGGTATTACTATTCCCGGGGGAACAACTGCGCAGCGTCCTGCAACTCCGGTAGCCGGGACTATTAGATTCAATACGGAAATTTAAAATGAAAAAAACAAAACATACTAAATCAGCTCCCAAATCACCGGAAACTCAAGCCTCCAAGCTTGAGTTTTATGACGGTTTGACATGGCAAATACTGACTGATCAGGATTATGTAGATAATAAATCTTTGCAAACATGCTGGGATTTATTAAACGATAATACGGAGATAATATGGCAACCACTGTAATTGTCGGAGGAATAAAGCCGGATTTAAAAATTCTAGGAGATACGCAGAAGTTCCTGTTTGAGCAACCAAACGGTACTTTTAGGCTGGAAAATGCTACAACACCTCTAGATTCTACTCCTATTAACCTTAATCTGGATTTTCTAAATATTGAGGAAAAAGGATATAGAGTTGGATTTTATTCTGATTCTACCAATACTAGTGGGATGTTTCATTTAAGTTCCCTGCAATATCAACAAAATCAACAGAATTCCGGCATTATCGGCACTAAGTTAATGACTTTTAATGAAAACGACTCAGACCAATTTTTATTTTATAAAAACCTGAATGTTAACGGCAATAAAATTATTAATGTTCCGAGCCCCATAAATAACAACGATGCTTCCAATAAAGCTTATATCGATAGTAAAGTCTTTAACATTAATACCAATACCTCTGGCCAATTAAATATCGATCGCTTAAATGGTTATCCGGCCAATGGGGCTGTATTTTTAAACGGCAACGGTACTTGGGAAAACCCTCGTCAGTTTACTACTAATGCATCAAACGTTACTAATGCCGGTGGTTTTATTGTCAATAATACTAATCCGGCAGCTATAGCTGCAGGGCTTATCGTGCAAAACAACGGTACTATTAATGCAGAGTTCGGCTTTAATAATAGTACTAATGAAGCATACGCCTGGGCAACTGGAACTGCCAAGTTAAAATTCGGTACTAGCGGTATCAAACGAATGGATATTGCCGGTAATAGCGGTAAAACTTCATTTTATGACCCTTCTTATAATTGTTATATTCGCCCTGCCAGTAACTATTTGGATATGAGAGGACTAAACGTCTATAATTCAATTACCTCAACCATTATAGAAACCAATGCTAGTAGCGAGACTTCTTCTATTGTAATGAACGGCGATTTTATGCAGTTTATCAATCCAATGGATACCTTGGGATTTATTTTTACCGATGAAGATAACGCAAGCATGACCAGTTATGTAGCTTATATTAACAGCTCCGGACAAATCGTACCTTGCTCTAAAGACAAAAAACATAGCATACGCAAGAAAGAACACAAAGATTACCTTCAAAGATTAAATAAGCTTAATATTTACTCTTACGGCCTAAAGTATCAAATTAATAACAGCGATTCTGCTAAAAAAAGAATGCGGAAACAGCTTAAAATGAATGAATTACAAATAGGAGTCATAGCTGAAGAAGTCGCAGAGATTTTTGATAATGCTACTAACCTATATAAACCGCTGGATTTATCAAAAAAAACAAAACCGGCTCATATACCTTCGCTAGGTGTTAATTACAACACACTTCTTTGCTACGCTATTCTAGCTATTCAGGAATTAACCCAGAAAGTAAATATTCTGGAACAGAAATTGAAAGGTTTATAACAATTTATTAATAATAATTAGGAGAATTAAAATGAATACAGCCCTAAAAGACATAAGCAGTAACTTAAATGATTTAAAATTAATTACCAGTACCCAAGTCGATCTATCCTATTTTAACAGCCTTGCAAGTAACGTCTTTAGTGATCCAAGCATATATGCCAATATACAATCGGATGTTCAGTTCATTAATCAGATTGGGGGACAGCTTTTTAACTATTTTACCGCTTCAGACCCGAGTACTCAAAAAATATGGTATGTAGCATTAAAATCAGGTTTAACTCAGTCAATTAATGATGCCAATAACTTAATTGGTAAGATTCCGCAAGACGTCCCAAAAGGAGCTGATTTAACAACAGTTTTAAATATCTTTATAACTGATTGTCAGTCTATCCAAAAAATCATACCGCTTGATCAGCATGAGGTAGCAGGCGTAGCACCGGAAGAATTGAATTAGTTAATAGAAATTATGCAAGTAATACGTATCTTATCTTTAGATGGAGGAGGTATTAGAGGGTTATTCTCTGCTACATTTCTGGAGAAATTTTGTAATGATGCCGGAATTAAGGGTAATGAATTATGGAAATATTTTGATATTATTTGCGGAACAAGTATCGGCGGTATTCAAGGCTTAGCTTACTCACTTGGTCTATCTCCGACCGATGTTATTAATTTATTAACAACCAATGCAGACAGCATTTTTACTATTAGAGCAGGAGTTAATCCACTGCAACCTCTTGGTCCGGCAGGAGCTGCTACTTTAGGTACTGTGCTGGCAGTTCCGGGAGTTGATCCTTATATATACAATCAGCAACCTCTCCGAGATGCTTTAAGCCCTATTTTAGGGACTACTCGCATGTTTCAATTAAAAACTAATACTTTGATTACTGCCGTAGGGTTTCAAGGTGGAACTGGGCCAAGTAGCGATAATGTTAATTTTCCATATGGTGATGTTACAGGTAGCCAGTACTACCAATTTTCCAATGTTTTAATTCCGGGTTTTACTACCGGACAAAATTACACTTGTATTGATGTTGCTATTGCTACCGGTTCAGCACCGGTATTTTTTCGTCCAACTCTGATTAGCGGGATGCCTTCTGATACCTTCTTTATTGATGGCGGTTTGTATCAAAATAACCCAACTAGCCTTGGTTATGCGTTCTCCAATATATTATTCCCGCAAAATGTTGCTATTTGCATTCTTTCAGTCGGTACCGGCTACTCTGATCCTGATATCGAAATAACTACAACATCGAATAACTTAAAGGTAGCCCCTAATAATGGACTCGGATTACTTGCTAATAGTTTGAATTTAACACTAAATGGGGCAACGGATGCAGTAGAACGCCAATTTAAAATCATGTCTTTATATAAAGGTGCAACAAATAATCTATCCTACTATAGATTCCAACGTTTTCTTGCGGATCAGGAATTAAGTAAACTCGATAATCCAACGCCGGAAGCTATAGCATATTTAAAATCTGAGTCCAATCTTCAATATGGACAGGATGCTATAAAGATACAGCAATTTATTCAAAAATGTAATTTTCAAAATTAACCATTTTATACGATTTTTAAGAGTTACAAGTACTTATATGTTATAATAAAAAAGAAAAAGGAAACATATGGCAGACTTATCAAATATTACCGCTTTAAGTGGTCTTACTATTACCAGTGATCAAACCCTTGGTACTAATAATCCTAATGCTACCTTTGCCGTTAGCAATGTTACTACCGCTCAAAGAGATTTATTACAAAACGTTACTCCTTACGTAGTAAATGGAGCAACAGTTAGAATAAAGGAAGGAACTATCATATTTAATATCAGCGTTGATAAATTACAAATGTTTAGAAACGGAATATGGGAAAGTGTTACAACAAATATAAGTACTGCTACCGGAGTTGGGTTATCTTCATCTCCTTTTTCCATTCCATCCGGCACAAGAGTAGCAGTTGAGGTAGCTGCTAATCAGGTAAACGGATTTATATATAATGATACAACCAATAACCAAGTCAGAGGATATATCAATACTGGGTGGATGACTTTATTTACGGTTGCTACGACTGCTACAGGAGTAGGTCTTACTAACGGAGCACCTTTTGTATATCCATCCGGACCAAGAGATGATGTTGAAGTTGCTGCTAACCAGGTAAACGGTTTTACTTATTTTGATGTTACCAACACAGTCCTTAGAACTTATAAGGATGCTTGGGAAACAATTACCTCAGCTTAAAAAGCTTATTAGTAAATGAACTACACTACTCTTTTAAACCAGATAATAGCTTATGCCAATAGAGGAGGTAGCATTGAATTTGCTGCCGCCATTCCCTATTTTATTGAGATGGGACAGCAAAAAATCTGGAAAGAGCTAAATACCACAGGTTTTCAAAAAGCACAAGATGGTTCTTTTCAAGCACAAACTGCTCGGATTTTTAAACCTGCTGATTGGCAAGAAACCATCTCTATAACTTATGGGTCACCTGATGGCGATTCTGTGTTTACAAATAGTGTAGTTATGTTTCCTAGAAGTTATGAGTTCTGTATAAATTACTGGAATGCTAATGATTTTGACATTAATAATCCGCCATTATTTTATGCCGATAAAACAGCGCCAGGTCATAACGATTATAAAGTAATGTTTTTAAGTCCAACTCCAGCTTTAGCATATAAATATCGATTAATATATAAAGCAAGACCCGACTTGATTACAAATGAGAATCAAACAAACATACTAACTGACTACTATCCTGATCTTCTATTCTATGCTGCCTTTTTAGAGGCTCTTATCTATTTAAAGGATGATCAGAGAATGCCCGTCTATACAAAATTATATCAGGAAAGCTTAACTGCTGCTAATAACCTGACAAAAGATCGTTACATTGATCGCAGCGTAAAAAGAGATGTAGGGTAATTTATGGCTACGCAAAAACAGATGTTTCCTATTACCTATAAGCCTGGAATACTCCGTGATGGTTCGCCTTTTCAAGGAAGTTACTGCACCAAGGGACAATGGGTCAGGTTTTTTAGAGGCCAACCCCAAAACATCGGTGGAATGAAAAATTATGTACTATATATACAGACTATACCTGAACTTCTACCGC
This sequence comes from Candidatus Megaera polyxenophila, assembly GCA_037101405.1. Classification (NCBI taxonomy): domain Bacteria; kingdom Pseudomonadati; phylum Pseudomonadota; class Alphaproteobacteria; order Rickettsiales; family Rickettsiaceae; genus Candidatus Megaera; species Candidatus Megaera polyxenophila. Next base: position 81,267 of record AP017967.1, read on the forward strand.
CTAGCTCTACTCCGACCGCAGCTCTTATATACTATGATAGTGATGGAAATAAACACATTTTAGTTGGAGTTTCTCTTGTTACTCAGCAACATAAATATAGCCTAATAGATGCTACTTATAACAATATTGGCAGTCAAACCTTAACTTACTTTACAAAATTCCCTAATCCAACAAATACCTTAACCCAATTTGTAGTAGTAACGAGCATTATTAATGCTATTCCAACAAAGGTAATATTGTGTTTAGGGATGAAAAACTACACAGATATTAACAGTAGTGAAGCAATAAGTAGCATTTTCGTGAAAAGGGAAATTGCAGTAGAAAATACAGCTTTTTATAAAACAACTTTTCCTGATTTTGTTTATCAGGAAGCAACAGGAGGAATGCTCTACGCGGGAAGTAGATTATTTTATTACGGCAATAACGGACTTGTTAGATGGTCATCGGTGGCACAAGAAAAATTCGGTAAGAAAACAAAGTTGAAACTTCCCTTCCTGTTTTTTGAAGATAAATATTCCATCAATATTAGCACCGATAAAGTAATCTACGGCGCAGAATGGCGAGGAGGAGCAAACTCGCCGACTATAATCTTCTGGACACTCGGCTCAGTTGTTCTTATTACCAATACTACAGGTAGCAATAATCAGGTCATTGATGGAGTTATTGTCAAATGTTGTGTATGAAAAAAATTAGGCAACATATTTTTTCTCATTTAAGTTATCGTTACTAATTTCACTTACATGAATTCCATCTATAAATTTTTCCATATTAATAACTTGGGCAATGCGGTTTTTACCTCGTAAAGGTTTCCACCTTTTTTCTGCTTCAAGGAATAATTTATAGGTAGCAGCAATAATAGTATTTCTCGAAAAACAATTCCTAGATTTTCTAGTTCTATGCTTAACCGTAGCAAAGGTAGATTCAATAGGATTAGTTGTCCGCAAATGTATCCAGTGCTCCCCTGGAAAATCGTAAAAAGCTAATAACTCTTTTTCATTTTTCAATAAGCATTCTGTAGCCTTAGGATATTTAGCAGAATAAGCCAAGATAAATTTTTTCCAACTGGATTCAGCTTCTTCTCTAGAACTAGCCATATAAATATTATGTATCATTTGCTTGGCTTTAGCTTGCTGAGATTTTGGTAACTTATTCAAAATATTAGAAGTCTTATGTACCCAACAGCGCTGATGTACCGTAGTAGGATATTCTTCTGTCAGAGCTCCCCAAAAACCAAGTGCTCCATCTCCAACAGCTAAGGCAGGAGAGTGTATCAGACCTCTGCTTTTTATGTCGAGTAATAATCCTTGCCAGCTTTCCTTGCTTTCTCTAAAACCATCATCTATAGCGACCAATTCCTTTTTTCCGTATTCATCAACACCAATTATTACCAAAATACAGTTCTTCTCCGATTCCATTCTTGCCTGTAAATAAATACCATCAACCCAGAAGTAGACATATTTCTTCTTTGTTAAATCTCGTCTTTGCCATAACAAATATTGATCATACCACTCAGATTTTAGCCTGGATATTACATTAGGTGATAAGTTCTTTGGCTTGCTACCCAATATAGGTTCAAAGCTATCAGCAAAATCTGTAGTAGATATTCCCTTTAAATAAAGTAGCGGTAATAGAACATCTATAGTAACCGTACGCCTCATGTATTGCGGAATCAGATTAGAAGAGAATTTTATATCCTCTTTACCTCTATCTCTTACCCGTGGTACTTTTACTGCTACCTCTCCTATACCGGTTTGTATGTTGCGCTCAGGTAAGTAGCCATTGCGGACGACTTGTTTACTCCCATTAGTAAGTAACTTATCTTGGTAGGATGATATAAAATTTTGTACCTCTTCCTCTATAGCTAGTTGCAACATTTTTTGAGCTGACTCCCTTAAAAACTCACTTAATACATCTGTTACTAAATTTTGTGTTGGATTTTTATAATCAATTATATTACTCTTTCTCATGGTGTATTCCTTATTTTATTGTTAATAGGATTTGCAAATTACAATAATAATATTAATTTGCGAATACGCCACCTAATCTTCTATCTCACCTCCATACACAACTTTCCATCATAACTCTCATTGATGATCCTGATGACCTTTCTTTTAGCAGAAAGGTATTATCAAGAGATAGTTCCATTTTATCTTCAAATAGCGTAGTTGAATATGACGGAATATTCTACTGGCCGGGAACACAAAGATTTTTTGTATTCAACGGCGTAGTTCTTCCGCTTGAAAATAATCTTAATCGTCAGACTTTTTTTGACTCGCTCGATATGAGTAAACGTCAAAGGGTCTTTGGCGTCAAAAACGTAAGCAGAGATGAAATATGCTGGTTCTACCCTGAAAAAGGTAAAGATGCTAACGTTGGATGCACCAGAGCCGTTATTTACAATGTTGTAGATAATACCTGGTATGATACCGGCATAGAACGGGCAGCCGGTTATTTTGATAATACCGGCGGTAATATGTACACTGTTGGCAAAAATTTGAGTCCTTACGAAGGTGATAATAACAGTTATGTCTGGGAACACGAAGTCGGAAATGATCAGGTCAATCTTTATAAGGATGTAGATCAGCAGGTTAAAGCTATTCCTTCTTTCTTCACCACGCCTATAATTTCTTATGCTACCTTTAATCCACAAAAACAGGTAGCAGGAATTGATTACAATATAGTGGACTGAAGAAGTCAGACAGTAAAATCAATAGTTTTGTTTCGCAAAAGATATAAAATTAAAAGAAACATAATTTAAATATATGACAAAAAAGCATATTAAAAATTTCAGTGCAGAATATAAAACTAAAGTAGTGTTGGAATTACTAGAATCGGAGGTAACTATATCTCAATTATCAAAGAAATATGAAATTACTCCAAAGACTATTCAAAATTGGAAGAAGCATTTTTTAAGTAATGCATCAATGGCTTTTGAGCCGGCAAAAGTAGTCAGTGAGTACAAAACAGAAATTGAGGAGTTAAAATCTCAAAATGATGAATTAGCAAAAGCTCTGGGGAAGGCTACAATAGAGAGGGACTGGGCGTTGGGAAAGCTAAACGGCTTGGATATAGCAAATAAACGAGATCTTGTCGATTCCAAGCTGAAAGAATTATCAATGGCAAGACAATGCGAATTATTGAAGATAAATAGATCTATGCTTTATTATCAGCCCCAAATAATGAGCTTATACAACAAAAAGATTATGGATAGAATAGATGAAATATATACAGATAATCCAGAGTATGGTTATCGTTTTATTTATAAATCTTTATTAGAGGAAGGATTAAATATTGGTAGAGATCGTACTCTCAAATACATGGGTATTATGGGTATAGAGGCTATTTATCCAAAGAAAAAGAAATCTATCTCTATGCAGAATAAAGATCATAAGATATATCCATATCTCCTTGAGCCTTATTGGCAAATATATAACGGTAGTCGGTCTGTATACGTACCAAGATCAAATGAAGTATGGAGCGGGGATATAACATACATTAGAACCCCGATAGGCTTTATGTATATGGCAGCAATTATAGATTGGCACAGTAAAGCTATATTGAGTTATAAACTGTCAAATTCAATGGATGCAAGCCTTGTAACGAGTATTTTAGAAGACGCTCTTAGTAAGTACCCACCTCCGCTGATATTCAATAGTGATCAAGGTAGTCAGTATACCGGCTCAGAACATATAAAAATACTCGAGAAATACGGTATACAAATCTCTATGAACGGTAAAGGCAGAAGCATCGATAACATTGTTATGGAGAGATTTTTTAAGACTCTAAAATATAATTGTATATTTATAAATGAATTTAACAATATCTCAGAACTTAGGGAGGGGATTAACATATATGTAGATAAATATAATAATAGAAGATTTCATTCTAGTATTGGTTATAAAAAACCTATGGATGTTTATCTCAATGCATTACAAAATGCAGCATGATAATAGGAAACAAAATCTACAAAAATTTGTCTTGATTTTTCAGTCCACTATACAACATAGCTATAGAGAGGATAGAGCCTAATATTGTAGGTACAAAAAAAATAAAAATGACTGTTAGCATTAATACATATGAGTATCCCACAAGTACTCCCGTAACGGCTACTTATAACCTGACTGAGGACGGAGAACTAGAGAATATTATTAGACCTGCTATTAACGAACGCAAACAAGGAAGAAATATTAATTTTACCTTCAAATCAGAAGGTATCGGTTCCGGTTATCAGATGGGAACTACCTTTGTTTTAGCTGAAATAGATGATGGTAGGCCATGATTAGCGTTTATCCCAAATATATTAGCATTAAATATTGGGCAGCTACTGTTTGCGATGATTACTCGGATTTCCCTCTTCCCATCCTCCATGATGAAACAAAATGGGCAGCATGGGCACAAAACCTGGTCGGCATCGAGCCGTTTATGAGCGCCGGAGTACCAAGTCCCTATAAAGACGTTCGTAAAAAGGATGGAGAACTTGCCTTTAAAAACTGGGAAGAATGGGCAAAAAAAGCCTATTTGTTAATGCTTGTGCAGAGTAATAATAATTCTTTTTAGTAGTTATAAACCTAGTTCACTATGAGAACCAAGACGAATCAACTCTAAAACATTATCGTTGATTTTTCTGTAAATTAGCACTAGATCAGGTTTGATATGACAATCCCTACAATCCTTAAAATTGCCGTTAAGAGGATGATCATGCATACGTTGCGGTAGTGGTTTGTCGGTAGTCAACAGCTGCAGTACTACAAATAGTTTTTCTTCAAGATCAGTTTTATGTTGCCCTCGTTTTTCACGCTTAAAATCACGCTTATACTGAGCAGTAGGCTTAATCATCCGCATTGAGTTCGTCAAACAAATTATCTAAAGTGCAAGTAGTTATAAACTCCCCTCTTCTAGCTGCTTCTATAGCTTTCATTGTTGTAGCATTGGGTACAAGAGGTTCAAATGGCAGTCTTTTTTCACGAGCAACTCTGACTAGCATCATACGTAAAGCATCAGATACAGTAAGACCTATTTCAGAGAGCACAACAGCTGCTTCTTCTTTTATCTGTTCATTTATGCGAGCACGTACAATAGAATTATTAAGCATAAAATTATTATATTTTTATAGCTACATTGTAGCACAATAAATATTCTTTACAAGCTAAATTTACATGATTTTTTAAGCCTAGATGTATTCCATGCTATAATAAAAAAGAAAAAAGTGAGCAGATCAATAATTATGGCTCTAGACCTTGGTACTACTACCGGTTGGGCTATTAGAGAGGCACAGGGCAACATAACTTCTGGAACTGCCAGTTTTAAAACCGGGAGATTTGAAGGGGGTGGTATGCCTTTTTTACGTTTTAAACGATGGCTTACCGATTTTAAAAATACTTTGGGGGTTATTGATGCGATTTATTTTGAAGAAGTAAGAGCCCATAAGGGTGTTGATGCCTCTCATAAATACGGAGGATTCGTTGCCCACCTTACCGCCTGGTGCGAACATCACCAAATACCCTACTCGGGTATACCTGTTGGAACAATTAAGAAACATATTACCGGTAAAGGAAACGCCGATAAGCAGTCTGTAATAACTGCCGTGAAAAACAAAGGATTCACTCCCATAGACGATAACGAAGCCGATAGTCTTGCTCTACTTGATTTTGTACTAAATTACCAAGAGAAAATCGAAAGTTAATTTAATTTAACTGATAATAATCTGGAGTGCCTATTTCCTAAGCGTTACCCGTAAAGCCTTAAAAAACTAACCTTTAGCAAAGATAATACACAAAGTTATCAAGATTTTTGTGGATGAATTAATCTATGATCTTAACGTTAATAGCAAATACTTTTTCTTTTCTACTCGCTAGCTCATATTCTACTTTCTGGTTCTTTTTTATCTCTTCTATACCCGATGTTTTAATGTCATTCTGATGAACAAACACATCCTTTGAGCCATCATCAGGTTTAATAAATCCATATTTACTATCGGTAGAATAAAATTTAACAACTCCTCTTTTCATGGACATGATTTCATTAGTTAAATACCCAACCCAAAATATCAGATTTCACATCCACTTAAAAGCATTTTTGGTTATTCAGGTACGTTATTCATCTCCTGCAGGTTTTTACTTAAAGCTATAGCTGAATATCCAGTAATTTCTTTAAGGCGATGATTTAAAGCGGTAGTAGTTGCGAGGTTATTAGGATTCTCTGCTAATTTTAAGGCTAAATCCAAAAACTTTTTATCGGTTAATAACCTGCTCGCGCCATAACCTCCCCCAAGCAGCTTGGCTGTGGTAATAGGATCATAAAACAATCCAAAAATTGCTGCACTAATCCCACCGGTAGTAGCTGTCCCTGATGGATTAGGAATATTTTTACTCTTTATAGCCATAGCTTTAGCAACAGTACCTAATTTCTGTATTTTTTTAAAAACGTCGGGAGTAAGCTGTTTCTTAATAGATTCAGTATTTTTAGGATCGTTTATGCTCTTTGCAAGAGCATTATAGGATAGACTATCAGTAGCATAATTCGTAGCTTTACGGCCGAGTATATTTTCCAGTTTTTCTCTTTTAGCCACATCCCCGTATAATTTATCAGCTTCCTTAAAAGCATCATACCACTCAGGGTTAGTTTTGCCATACTCTTTAATATCCTGCGAAATCGCTTTTTGTATTTTCTTAAGTTGATTCTTAACCCCTGCGTCCGTATCCCATTTTATAATCGAATTCAGGCTTTTTTTAGTACCCACTAGTTTATTGACATCGTATTCTTGTAGCGGTAACTTTATAGGCCCATACTGACTTATTATTTTTGATGCTGGCTCTATTTCATTTTTAATAGTTTCAAGTGATTGTAAAAGGCTTTTTTCATCAGGGGAAAGAATAGCCGTATTTATTTTAATCTCATCAATGGCCTTTTTAAGATTAATAGGCAATACTTTTGCCTCAAGAGGTAATGAAGTTGCCACTTTATTATATCGACCTGCAATCTGACCTTCTATTTCCGGAGTTCTCGCGGGACCGATTTCATCAAAAATATCACTTAAAGCCTTTTGTGTCTGTTCTTCGGCAAGTAGATACTTATTTTTTAACTTGTTACCAAAAATTGGAGCTTTCCCCATATACTGATCAGCTAAGGCGGTTAATTTAGAGTCGGTAACTGCTGCAGCTGGTAAATCTATGCCTAAATCTCTTGCTGCCTTAGCTGCTTCAATATTCATACTACCGGGCGTTAATCCCATAAGTTTCATTGGTATTTTTGCAAGCGCCTGGCGAGGTTTTGTAAAGTTATTTAACAGACTTTTACTTTTAACAATAGCAGTAGGAGTAGCAACGCTAGATATCAGATCAGATACAAGCGGATCAACTCCTGCTTCCTGCAGTACTCCCGATCCTCCGCCTATGCTACTGCCTGTTCCTATATCCTTGGCAAATTTGGTTAATAAAGATTTACCACCCCCTTGAATTGCACTTCTAGCGGCATTTACTCCGACACTAGTTGGAAGAGGCATACTTGCTGTAGCTCCTCCAAATTCTCCGGCTTTATATAGAATATTCCCTAAACTATCATTCTCCTTAGGCTTCATGCTCTCTAAAGCCTCAAGTCCTCTATTTGCTGACTTAGCCATGAATTCTGCGGACTCTGGCAGGATTGGAGCAACTACCCCTGGAGCGACTTCCATAACACCTGATCCGAATTGATCTGCTCCCTCCATTAACCCGCTTCTCATAAAACCTGATAATGCTCCCTTGCCCAGTTGTCCAAGCCTATCAAGAAAAGATTGCGGTGGTTCTTTTGCTACAGCTTTAGGACTCCGGTATTTATCAAATACACCATTCCTTTGGCTCGGTAATTGATCTCTATCTATATTTTTAGGAGCTTTATATTTATCAAATTTACTCATCTACCACCTGCAGGCCGTCAATATTTATAGCTTCCTCTACCCTATTTCTTGGGACGTAATCCTTTTCACCAGTTTCCGGATCAACCATTAAAACCCTATCGCCCTTAACCTCCTCTTGAGCAGTTATACCCAGCATTGCTCTTAAATCATTAATAACGTTTAAATTTGTTGCCATATCATTATCAGGCGATATTGTTGGTATATGTTTAAATTCTTCCTGATTTGTGTATTTAAAAGCTTTATTCAATTTCCCGCGTAATACCTCACCTATTGCCCAAATTTTTGCCTGATCCGGACTATATTCCTGATTACTGAATTTTGACCTGAAGTTTTTTGCTAAGAGTGATCGCTCCCCTTCAGAGCCAAGGTTTGTAACCGTATTTTCTGCATGAGTCAGCATTCCTTTCAACTCTTCTAAAGCTTCTTGCTTCTCCTGATCTTTTTCACTTTTTTTAAAATTATCTAGTAAACTTTTACCTGCTCCTTTTTCCCTTTTGAAGTTATCCAATAAATTATGATGTCTCTTAGTCTCCTCCAATTGCCTCTCTTGGAATTTACGATGCCAGGCTTTTTCCTCTTTTGCTGCTTCTAATGCTTCTTGCGCCCTTTGCTGCTGCAATATTTGATTAGCCAAACGCTCATTTTCGGCAATAGCTGTATCCTCGCTAGTATTATAAGCCGAGAGTGCCGGATTCATCGCCCTCCCTATAACTCCTAAATTATTTTTAAAACCACGCACCCGCGGCTCGCCAGCTAAACCATTACCAAGAGCAAGTAACGCATTATTTATCGCTCTATGCTCCTGATCCCTACTCATCCCTAAATTACTTCGGGTGCTGCTAACTGCTTTTGCTATCCCTTCATCAAAAGGATTTCTTCTTTCCGGCAAAGCTTGCATGCGATTTAATATTTCGTCTTCCATAATAAAATATCTTTAAATAAATATAAAATTATTCCACAAATGGTCTAGGAGTAAAATTATATGCAGGTTGTACTAATCCTCCCCAACGTCTTTTAATATCTTGTATTGCACTATATTTTGGGTTATTTATGATTTCGCTAGGCGGAACTGAAAAATGCCTGTTCCATTCATACTGCCATCCTTTTCTCGGATCACTAGCACCTTGATTTATGGCAGCATCCATATTAGCTACAAGAGTATTAAACCATGCTTGTTTTTCCTGCTGTAATCTTGAAACTTCATTTTTTTCATGCTGCTCTCTTTGAATTTGTTTTCTGAATATTTCTGCCTGCTTTATCCTGTTCTCTTCAGCTATTCTAAAAAGTCTTTGCCTTTCCTCTTCTGAATTCATTTGCCCTTTTAATTGCATCATATCCTGATAGTATTTATTATATTGATCCCAATAATAATCAGCTCTTTTTACCTCTTCTAAATACAAAGGTAGATTCTTATTTAAATTACTGATTATTCTGACATTATCAGGTGTGTTATCCGGTACGCCTAAGGAATGCTTAAGAAAGGAATTAAAATCACGGCTCGGATTAGACTTAGACCATGAAAAAGCATTAACGCCATTGACGTTGGAACTGTTATATAAATTATCTCTCTTAGCTGCCGCTTCTTTATATTGCTCTAATCTTTCAAGATATAATCTATTTAACTCCTTAACTCTTTCAGCCTCTGACATACTCTTTAAAACTCGCTGCCTTTCTTCTTCCCTCTTTTTTTGAATCTTAGTGTTCTCAAAATCAGCATAATTCTTGATGCCCCCCATATCCTGATTTAGGTTGCTCTCAAGCTCCGTCTCACTATGACTGACTGGCACATCCTGCGCATGTTGAGCAAGTGCATGAATATTAGGCCTTAAAGACGGCGTATAAACGGAAGGGTTACTACTGATACCGGGATTTGCAAATATACTGCTGATTTCAGGACTTACATTGTATTTTACAATATCACTACCCGAACCTTGTGGCCATTCCTGATTTCTCTCTTCTTCAAATCTCTCACGCCTCTGGTTTAAATCATCCTGCGTATTTAACCATTTATCTACTCCAAGCTGGTTCATTCCGCTAATCTTGCCAAGTACATCCTGATATTCGGACAATCCTTGCTGACCTAAACTATTTAACTGGTTTAAATCATTCATGTCGCTTTTATTTAAACTGCTCATTCTCCCACGAAGTACATCCTGTAGTAAATTGTTTCTATTACCAAAACGACTTTTAGCAATTCTATTTATAGCATCCTCGGTTTGTGATAAATGTGATTGTGACCCATAAGTACCCTTTCGCTCATGATCCATACTGATTCTTGCTTTCTCTACCTTTAAAAGACGTTTGGTATCAGCATCAAGCTGATCTACTTGCGGATTATAAATTGTAGGTAAATCGCGGGTAGCCCGCGAGCCAACATTCTCTCTTCCGATTAACGAGCCATAAAGCTTATCTCTTTCTCCTCTTGAGGAATCATTATAATCATGACTCAAATCTCCAAGTAAGCGATGCGATACCGCTAAATCTTCAGGCACGCTAGCAAGCTGCTCGCCACTATATCTCGGAGTGGAGCTATTATAAAGATTTAGTCCTTTTTCTAGTACCTTGATGCCGGCCGCTTCACCATAAGGCCCCATGTTATCAGGATTACCGCCACTATTTACTATATTATATAACGCCTTCATCTTTTGCTTTGGGGCATTTAATTCTTCATAAAACTTGTTTTTATCTGCCGAATTTGCTAAATGCGAATATATATGTTGCTGATTGCCGAATTGCCCCAGCATATTTGTTAATCCCGCTCTCTTTGCCTTCTCAGCTGACCCTAGTGCATTTAAGCTATTGCCAAGTCCGGAATTAAATTCAGATTCCAAACCCTTTGCATCATTACTTAAGGCATCTATACCAACACGGGATAAATCAAGACCCTTATTCAGGTTCTTGTCAAACTTATTATAAAAACCGGTTTGTCTACTACCGGTTCTATCTCCAAACTGTTTTCCCATCAGCTTCCATCCGGTATCGCCTACCCGTCTTTGACCAGATGAAAGTATATCCAGTAAAGAGGTTTTCTGCCCTTCATTAAAACCTTGCGGAGTTCTATTAAAAACGCTGTTTGCCTCGTGTGAATAAGGAGCAGGAGAATTATTAAACTGCTCTTCCAGCATCCGTTTCTTCTGCGTTAAAGCAGACATCGGAACACTAGTCTTTCCTCTATATACAGGCGTCGGGTTAGATACCATTCGCCCTATATCACGATTAATTAGGCTAAGTGCTTGCTCTCTTAGGTCATTTAAGTTGTGTGTTTTCATCTTACCCCCTTAAATAACTCTCTAAAGACTTTGAACGTGGCGGAAGATTTACTTTTCCGCCTCTTTTGTGTTTGCGGATATTTTCACGGAAACCATCTAGCTTGCGCGCTCCTGCTGCATTATTACCATCCCCTAAATCAGATACTGTCGATGCGTCAAATACATATTCGCCGTCGCTAAGCCTTGCATCAATCAAATCATCCTGACCTCCGCCATCACCGCTTAAATAACCTATAGGACTTGTCGGATAGTAAGTTTCTTCCGTCAAATAAGCATAAGGACTATGTGCGCTCCCGCCGCCTTTCATTCTAATAGGTCTACCTTCCTCATCTGTGTACTCAAGCCAGCGACCCGTTCTTGCAAACTCCTCAGGTGATACGACACGCCTCCGAGTAGAACCCATGTTCTTTATATCTTCTTCTAACTGCTTGTTTTTTTGCTTTTTTTGTAAATCCCCACGTGCAGTCTCCAGTGCCTCGTCAGCTTCAACCTCGGCAATCGTCTTACGACTTGCATTGCGATATCTTCGCTCTTCTTCTGCTATTTTCTCTGGACTCTTTGGCTTTTCTCTACCAGCATACTGTGCAGCTACAGTACCAAGAGTTAGTAAATTACCTGGCTGTGTTAAATAGTCTTTGGCGTTATCACCAAACTTTTCTAAAAAACCCCTGTTATCTACATAAGGATAGCCTAAGGTATAATTTGGATATTGCATTTGCGGATATTGTCTATACTGGGGCGGTACTCCTCCCATACCTGAAGAAAGTGCAGTCGCAGCGCTAAGACCACCACTTACATAAGGATTACTTCCTCCAAGCCCGAACAGTCCACTACTACCGCTAGAACTCCCCATGCCTAAAGCAGGTAATATCGCATTAGTACTGCCGTAATTACTAAGGCTAGAGCCAAGAGCCGTTGCTCCAAGTCTGCTTGCTCCTGAGCCGAGAACAGATGCAACTGACGGAAGAGCTGCTCCCATACCCACTCCTTTTAAAGCTCCGCTTAAAGCACTTTTACCTCTAGCTGCGTGTTGTACTCCCTGACCAAGTGCTCCGCCGATAATACCGCCTATTCCCGGTAGTACCATGTTACCGATAATTGCTCCTGCTCCTCCTCCAAGTACACTTTTTATCGCTTTAAATGGGTTTTTGAAGAAACCATATTCACGAAGTCCGGTAGCAGGATTTATCGTCCCACTTCCTCCTAAACTTTTTAATATATGAGCTTCAATAGGATTAATATGGGCAAGCTCGGTATCGCCGTTCCTTCCATATCTTTGAATGAGATCGGCAAGTCTTGGTAAGTCTTCCTCTTTGACCAAGCCTCCTTCTTTAAAAGCATACTGCGCTCCGTCATTATCATAAGCATTCCCGTAAGACATATAAGGATCACCATACCCCGCGTCTTCATAACGAAGATTATCGCCATCAGAAGCTAAGCTATAAGGCTCGGAAGTATTATAAGGGTAGTTGTAGGTATTTAAATATGGATCGTAATTTTGCATTTTTGCCTCTAGTCTATAACAAAATAAAAGCTTTATTTTTATTATAGCGGAAACAATCCTAATCTAGGTTTTTTCGTAAAAAAAAGAGCTAAAGGATTAGCCCCTAAAAAAAGGAAAAAAATGAGTAATTGATCGTGTGTTCACGTTAACATATTTAAACAAGCAAATCTAGGTGTATTTTCTAAATTTACGCTGCCTCTGGGCTTAGCGAATAATTATACTGCTTATTAATCCATTCAATACAGGATAGTTGCCTTTCCTCTCCTAAATCGGCAATACTTTCAACACCAGCTTTGCTACACCACTTATTTATTATCTCGCTTGATACATTATGCAGTTTAATAAGTTCTATTAATTCGGCTATAGTTTCACTCGGCTCTTGAACTTTGACCTCTTCTTCCTGATGAGATAAAACAGAGTCAAGCTTGCTACTTATACTTTGAGATTTTGGGGTTATACTTTTTACTTCCATTTCAAGTTCATTAAAATTCTTCCCCTCCATTTCCTCAGCTGTCGGATGCTGACTGACTATTTCAGGAAAAGCCTTACGCAAGGCTTGTGCCTCGGCACATTTGGCAAGTTGTCCATATGGCCTTTTTTGCCACATAGTATTAGGTGTAGTTGTATCTTTTTTAGCAGCATAATTTTCTAGCCAGTATTCTTTTGCGGTAAACTCAACAATAGTATTATTTACTATTTTTTTAATTGTTACCTTACACCATTTAGGATAGGTAATTTCAACACCACCTAAATTACATGTAACATCTTCACCAAATTCAGGCTCACTTACACCAGCATATTGATTACTACGTGCCGCCTGTATCCTGTACAAACCAACCCCTGCCATAACCACGTCTTTATACTCATACCTACCTGTCTGAGCATTCTTTACACTCATCGGAACAATATGTACCGGCTTTTGCATTGGGTCTAATTTTGCTGCCTTACAATAATCAAGTACCATTTTTATACTTTCATCTCTTGCACCGGTATATAAGCTGTTTTTTAGTGCTGACCATATATGCTGGTCAATTTCATTAGTGGTATTTATTGCTGTTATATTACTCATTTTCTTGTATTTCCTCCTCTTCTATTTTCTTGTTAAAATTTCTATACAAATTCAACACTTCTTTTAATGCGTCAATTATGCTCATTCCTCTCTTATTACTTTAAATATTTTTATATTGTATGATTAATCTATAACGTTTCTTTAATCTTTCTACGAAATCAGGATCAACCCCTTTTTCTCCTCTTTCCAACTCACTAATCTTGGATGGATAAGTATGCATATACTCTGCTATTTTAGGTATTGCTATACCAGCTTCTTTACGCATTCTCCTTAATTCTTCTTGTTCTTCCTTTGTCAGTAACGGATATTTTCTCGTCATCATTTAATTAAAAACATTCTTGATTGCTTACCAACGCTAGTATACTTCGAATATAAGTCTTTTACCTCATATTTGAATCTTTTTAAGTCAAAAAATGACTTTGGAGTAGTATTTTTCCATGTAGCTATTACGTTCCCCTGATTATCAATTAGTACATCATAATCCCGCATAAATTCCTGTATATCGGTCTTTAATTTTTCAATTGCACTTTGTATCTTACTTTCTTCTTCACGAGCCGCCTTAAGTTCTTCCCATTTTTGTATAATATTGTCTTCCGCTACTATTTCGTGATAATTACTTTGCGGGAATAAGTTAAATGTATCCCTAGTACTCACACATTTAGGCGGTATCATTTTTTCTATATGGTTATGCCAGAAATTAACGCCAATTTTAATAATTTTGTCTTCTAATTCCTTATTTCTGTTATAAGTATAGATTCTAAAATCTTGACCACCGATTAAAACTGCTATATCAACTTTAGGCACATCACAGATAGCAGCATAATAAGCTACTTGTACAAGATAACTCTCAGGAATCTGATCCGTTCCCTCTTCTCCCCATTCTTTGCCCCGAGTAAAACCCGCTGTCTTACATTCCAAAATATATTCTTTATCGCCAACCCACCTATCAATATTAGCTCCTAAAAACTTCATTGAAGGGTGATAGATTGTGTTTGGTTCTATTTCTATCGTCTGGCCAGTATCCTCACTGTAAGCCTTGCTAACTGCATCTTCTAAGAGATTACCCCACCTCATTGCAGGGCTAGTCTCGCACCTAATATCATCGCTGGTTTTATCTAAATACACATCAAGAGCAGTCTTATATGGGCTTAAGCCACAGATAGCAGCTAAATCAGTGCCACCCAGATAGTTCTTACGCTCTCTTAACCATTCTTGCTTGTTTTTCATATTAATAACTTTATTTCTTTATTATTATAAATAACGCTTTATTTCCTCAAGCTGACCTAGTACATTCTGAAAATTAAATAGTAAATGCTCTTTTGCTACTGCCTGTCTTTCTAAAAATAAAACCATCAAAACACAAAATTCCCTCGGTACTACCACAAACTCGTCATCAGTCTTTGACTTAATCCACATTGATAAGCTATGAGTGGAAATATCACCAAGCATACCCCAGAGAAGTTTTGAGATTTCTTCTCTCGGGATAAAACGATCCTTTATAGTCATTTTATACCTCCACTCCTCTGGTTAGAGAAAAGTAAGAGCGTAATTCTTGATCTTGCAAATAAGCATTATGTTCTGCTTCCTCTATTGTCTGCTCTAGAGCTACTGGGTCGTATTCGCTAGTATCCCAGTCAACACAGTAATCGTTTGCTTTCTCAAGCAAATACTCGTATTTATCAATATCAAGCATTAACCTATAATAGTCATCGCCGTAGATTTTATATGGGATGTTATAGAGACTTGCTCTCTCAATCTGCTCCTCTATAAATGCTTCTCTTACCCTTATACCAATTCTGGCAAATGTTTCTTTAGCAGAATCAGATAATTCTAAGCTTTCAGTTTTAGCTTCATGAAATTTGGGTGTTTCTGCTATATTAGCAGGTAATGCTTGGGCAGACCGTTGCTTGAAGATTTCGTTAGCTTCTCTGGCGGCTTCAAGATTTGAAAAAACTTGTATTGCTTCTCTTGGCGTAAATAAATTCTTTGTTAAAGCTTCTTTTGCCTTGGCAACGCTGATTTCTTCTAAACTAGGCATGGTAGAATCCAATAATTCATGGCTTATTAATTCTATTGTACCATGATTTATCGAGTTACTGATTTTATCGTGTTTTTTTGATTCTAAAAAAGATTCTTGACGTAAAGGTAGGGTTAAGATATTTTGCATATATCCTCAATTTATGGATTATTTTGAAAAAGTAAGAATTTATTTCGTCAATCAAACTGTTTAATTCTTACAACTTATATAAGGTTCTAAAACGTCTTAAGCTCTAACTTAAGGCGTTTTTTTATTGCCTTATGAGGTAAGTATAGAGGATAAAAATGATAAAGTCAAATATTTTTTGTATAAAAAGTCAGTTTCTTTTATTAAGTAAACTTTCTTTATATCTTTCTATTAATTCTATAGCCCTATTTTCGTTAATAGCATAAACATATATACCATCTTTTTTTCTTTCCACAAAATTACGAGATAATAAATTTTTAAGAGTAAAATTAACTGTCTGCTTTTTAAAGCCCATAACTTTTTCTATGTGTTTTGCAGTAACAGGATAATCAGACACAGCAATAATACTTAATACTCTTTTTTGACCTGATGGTAAAATATCTGAGTTTTCTATTGCTTTTACTAGCATAGTTCTTTCTTTTGTTTGTGTAGCTATCATAATTTATATATTTTTTGTAAATAGTCAATTAAGTAGTAAGTTTTTATTGACTTATAGAATAAGTTATTTAATGATTGTAGCACAACTTTCAAGATTAAAAATCTATAAGGAGGCACTTAAAACAATGTATAGCTGAAATTTTTATTAGAATGGGATAAGGGGACAGGCATTTTTTTAAAGAAAACACCTAAAAACTCGTAACTTTACCAAGTACGAGAATAGGATAATATTACCTATTAGTCAAGTGTTTTTCTTTAAAAATTACAAGTTAATAATAATTTTTAAGGAATATGGCAAAACAACAAACTTATACAGAATCGTATCAAGACCAGCTATGCAAACTCTACTCATTTAAGGAAGAAAAAGCCCGTTATAGAAAAACGTATATGAATTGGGATAAAATAAAAAGAGCTAATAGTAATGCTATTCGTAAAAAAGCAAAATATTTAAGCAAAGATGCTCAAGCTATTCTTGCTCCAGTTATACAAAGATTAAAGAAAGGCGAGTGTGTGTTTCTTAATCACAAGTATATTTCTACCATCACCTTATGCGGAAGAAAACAAAATACAAGGATTATAAAACAGTTAGAATCCGTCTTAAATATTACTTATCATAATTCTATTACTGTTGATGGTAAAAACTATCGTTACAGTTATGAATTTAATTTTAAACACCATACAATTCAAGAGACCGAAAAACAGCTAAATAGTGCATTCATTAAACATTCTGTCGGGACATCTAAGCCCCAACAAAACGCTTCTCTCTATATATATAAAGAAAATAAGAATATTGAAGATATAGATCTAGAATCTAATTTTTTACAAAATTCTAAAAGTTCTGTTTGCCCTAAAAAAACTACAAGGATTAAAAAGCGAGCTACGAACGAGCGGAAAAAATCGACTAATGCTGAGCGTAAGGCAAAAATTTATCATTTTAACCAGTACAAAGAGCCTAAAGACCTAAAGCACCATTACCCGTTAATCAAGGAAGATGGTAGTAAGTTACAAAGCCTTTCAGGGCGAGACTTTAGCCTAAATGCTATGAATGAGATACTCTTGGATATGTCAAAAAGACTCGATAACAGGTTTTGCTCCAAAGCTCAATTTATGGCGTATTTTGGTAAATGTCTGCGATTTGAGATGCGGGATAGCGTAAAAACGAGTAACGATAACTTCCTCATAAAAGCTAACGTACATCGGGAAGAGGTAAAGAAAACCAAGATAATCAATGATGAAGTGGCGGTAAAAGCATATGACTTAGAGAATAGAACCACCGATGGTTTTCAACTATTATCAGTTACTCTTGAAAATTTATTAGTAAAAAGTAAGGCAATTACAGAATAACTGCCTTACCTACCTGAAAGTTGTCTACACTAAATCATGGGAGTTAAATTGTAACATGATTGTAAATTTTGACCAATAAAAAAGTGATCGCAAAACTACGATCACTTTAACTTACTTTAGACTTATTTAGAGAAGAAGAGTACACTAATGTGTGATCAATAAATGAATTTGATCAAGTGACATAATACTAATTTGTGGTTAAAAGGCAAGTGATTAATGGATAAATGTATTTTTTAACAAAATACCTACAATCAATAAACCAATAGCCATAATCCATTTTATATTGATATTGATGGATTTTACTTCTGATTTGAGATCAGCAAATTCAGTTCTTAATTCATACAGTTCTGTTCTAAACTCGGTTCTTATGTCAGAAACAGCAAGAGATAAATCATTTTTAGTAGCTAATTGATCACTTTGGTCATTTATAGCATCTACAATTAGCTCAGCATGTTCTTCCGTGAAGCCATGTTGTGTGAATTTCTTTACTACTGCATGTGTATTTAATATAGCCATATAGTTTTTATTTTATCTGTATTAATAATTAATGAGCAAAAAACCATAATATAAGTCTCCTTTAAATTATTCATTTAAAGGAGCGAGACAAATATACATCATAAAGACAAAAAAATCAAAACTGATTAAAAGTATATTGTTCATAATAAATTAAAAAGCATCTTTAATAAAGATCAATAAATTATTTATAATAATAGTAGTTTATCATTAATTAGTTTTTAATTATGAATTATTTAGAACCTTGCCAATATTCCACCAGATTAATAGAAAAATTGGAATCATTAGATACTAAAAATGTATTGGATTTTGATTTGATCAATAAAGCTATTTACTTTGCTCGGAAGTATCACGGCGACCAAAAAAGAAAGAGTGGCGAGGCTTATTACACCCATCCGCTAGAAGTTGCTTATATGGTATCTGAGTATAACCTAAAAACTGATGTAATAGTAGCTAGTATATTACATGATATAATAGAGGATACCGAAGTTACGGCTGGGATGATATTTGATAATTTTAGGTGGCGAATAGCTGAGATGGTTGACAAGCTTACCCGTGATAGACCTGATGGAAGTAAATTGAGTGTGCAAGAAGTTATTAATAATGCTTATTATAAAAAAGATAATGAGGTTTTACTAATAAAGTTATTTGATAGGTTGCATAACGTACAGACCATAGGAAGTATGAGTACTGAAAAAACAAAAAAAATAACAGATGAAACGCTAAAAAAGTTTATAACTCTTAGTATATATCTTGGTGAAAAAATATTTGGAATATTAGAAATAGAAAATAAACTTATTGAATTATGTTATCAAAACATACCTGTTAAACAACTTCAGGTACAAAACCAAGAGATGGTTTTTGAGGATAATTTCCAACTTTCTTTTCCAAATTTTCAAAATGATTTATTCCCAAAGCACATCCTATATTTAATGGAATTATAACAACTAATAACCCATAATGCCCTAGATATTTGGTTAAATATATAATACCAAACGAAGTAATAATATACATCATGGCACGTGATATGGCGTATATAAGGCTACTATAAGTAAAGCGTTTAAAAACAGGAAAATGTTTAAAGAATATAGAAACTGCGGGTACAGTATCAACTGCAAATAATACAATGAACGATTGTATTATAAATACATAAATAGGAGAATCTGTACTTTCCAACAAATAAGGACACATCAAGATTCCTATACTAAATATTACTAGTTTTGTTTTAAGTATCTTTAATGGATATATTTTATGACTTAGAAGAGAAATTGTGATTAGTCCTACTAACTGTATTATTGAAATAATAAGGTTATGGTGAATAACAGATTCTGCGTTATAGCTAAAAGAATTTTTTAGTATATTACCGCAATGTACATAGGCAAAATAAAAACAAGCTGGCCATGCACAATTTACTAACAATAAATATAAAGTTGTTTTTTGGCTGGCTTTTTCATTAAAAATCGGGTCATCTTTTAGAGTTTTATTATCTATATAAGCTTTCTCCATTTTGTTTTGTAAACGGCGTTTAGCATCAGCAAATTCTGGTGTTTCTCTTAAGGTGGTTCTGGCAACTGCTCCAACCATAGCAATTGCTGCTCCTATCCAAAAAGCTATCCGCCAGTTTAAACCAAAAGATGTAAAAAGAGATGCTACAGCGAGAGCTGCTACCGTTCCAACAACTGAAAAAATTGCAATGAAAGATACTATTGGATATTGTATAGGCGGAGTTGTAATTTCAGTTAAATAAAGTTCCGCTCCTACTATTTCACCAACAGATGACATACCTTGTAGAACACGACATATTGTTATTAACCAAGAAGCAGCTATACCAATTTGGCTGTAAGTTGGCAGATTTGCCATTAAAATACAGGAAAATGCCATAAGTGATGTGGTTACAACAACTGTAGCTTTACGACTAATATTATCCCCTAACCAACCAAATATTAATGCTCCAAAAGGTCTAAATACAAAAGTAGAGCAGAATGCAAATGCCGACAGAATAGATGCTGTATCAGGATCAGTTTTTGGAAAAAATAACTCGTTAAGAAGCACCGCCATATGAACATATAACATAAGTTATCTAAGTAGAGATAGTCACCCATTATAGTGGACTGAAAAATCAAGACAAATTTTTGTAGATTTTGTTTCCTATTATCATGCTGCATTTTGTAATGCATTGAGATAAACATCCATAGGTTTTTTATAACCAATACTAGAATGAAATCTTCTATTATTATATTTATCTACATATATGTTAATCCCCTCCCTAAGTTCTGAGATATTGTTAAATTCATTTATAAATATACAATTATATTTTAGAGTCTTAAAAAATCTCTCCATAACAATGTTATCGATGCTTCTGCCTTTACCGTTCATAGAGATTTGTATACCGTATTTCTCGAGTATTTTTATATGTTCTGAGCCGGTATACTGACTACCTTGATCACTATTGAATATCAGCGGAGGTGGGTACTTACTAAGAGCGTCTTCTAAAATACTCGTTACAAGGCTTGCATCCATTGAATTTGACAGTTTATAACTCAATATAGCTTTACTGTGCCAATCTATAATTGCTGCCATATACATAAAGCCTATCGGGGTTCTAATGTATGTTATATCCCCGCTCCATACTTCATTTGATCTTGGTACGTATACAGACCGACTACCGTTATATATTTGCCAATAAGGCTCAAGGAGATATGGATATATCTTATGATCTTTATTCTGCATAGAGATAGATTTCTTTTTCTTTGGATAAATAGCCTCTATACCCATAATACCCATGTATTTGAGAGTACGATCTCTACCAATATTTAATCCTTCCTCTAATAAAGATTTATAAATAAAACGATAACCATACTCTGGATTATCTGTATATATTTCATCTATTCTATCCATAATCTTTTTGTTGTATAAGCTCATTATTTGGGGCTGATAATAAAGCATAGATCTATTTATCTTCAATAATTCGCATTGTCTTGCCATTGATAATTCTTTCAGCTTGGAATCGACAAGATCTCGTTTATTTGCTATATCCAAGCCGTTTAGCTTTCCCAACGCCCAGTCCCTCTCTATTGTAGCCTTCCCCAGAGCTTTTGCTAATTCATCATTTTGAGATTTTAACTCCTCAATTTCTGTTTTGTACTCACTGACTACTTTTGCCGGCTCAAAAGCCATTGATGCATTACTTAAAAAATGCTTCTTCCAATTTTGAATAGTCTTTGGAGTAATTTCATATTTCTTTGATAATTGAGATATAGTTACCTCCGATTCTAGTAATTCCAACACTACTTTAGTTTTATATTCTGCACTGAAATTTTTAATATGCTTTTTTGTCATATATTTAAATTATGTTTCTTTTAATTTTATATCTTTTGCGAAACAAAACTATTGATTTTACTGTCTGACTTCTTCAGTCCACTATAATCTCAATTATCAAAGAAATATGAAATTACTCCAAAGACTATTCAAAATTGGAAGAAGCATTTTTTAAGTAATGCATCAATGGCTTTTGAGCCGGCAAAAGTAGTCAGTGAGTACAAAACAGAAATTGAGGAGTTAAAATCTCAAAATGATGAATTAGCAAAAGCTCTGGGGAAGGCTACAATAGAGAGGGACTGGGCGTTGGGAAAGCTAAACGGCTTGGATATAGCAAATAAACGAGATCTTGTCGATTCCAAGCTGAAAGAATTATCAATGGCAAGACAATGCGAATTATTGAAGATAAATAGATCTATGCTTTATTATCAGCCCCAAATAATGAGCTTATACAACAAAAAGATTATGGATAGAATAGATGAAATATATACAGATAATCCAGAGTATGGTTATCGTTTTATTTATAAATCTTTATTAGAGGAAGGATTAAATATTGGTAGAGATCGTACTCTCAAATACATGGGTATTATGGGTATAGAGGCTATTTATCCAAAGAAAAAGAAATCTATCTCTATGCAGAATAAAGATCATAAGATATATCCATATCTCCTTGAGCCTTATTGGCAAATATATAACGGTAGTCGGTCTGTATACGTACCAAGATCAAATGAAGTATGGAGCGGGGATATAACATACATTAGAACCCCGATAGGCTTTATGTATATGGCAGCAATTATAGATTGGCACAGTAAAGCTATATTGAGTTATAAACTGTCAAATTCAATGGATGCAAGCCTTGTAACGAGTATTTTAGAAGACGCTCTTAGTAAGTACCCACCTCCGCTGATATTCAATAGTGATCAAGGTAGTCAGTATACCGGCTCAGAACATATAAAAATACTCGAGAAATACGGTATACAAATCTCTATGAACGGTAAAGGCAGAAGCATCGATAACATTGTTATGGAGAGATTTTTTAAGACTCTAAAATATAATTGTATATTTATAAATGAATTTAACAATATCTCAGAACTTAGGGAGGGGATTAACATATATGTAGATAAATATAATAATAGAAGATTTCATTCTAGTATTGGTTATAAAAAACCTATGGATGTTTATCTCAATGCATTACAAAATGCAGCATGATAATAGGAAACAAAATCTACAAAAATTTGTCTTGATTTTTCAGTCCACTATATCAAAGAAATATGAAATTACTCCAAAGACTATTCAAAATTGGAAGAAGCATTTTTTAAGTAATGCATCAATGGCTTTTGAGCCGGCAAAAGTAGTCAGTGAGTACAAAACAGAAATTGAGGAGTTAAAATCTCAAAATGATGAATTAGCAAAAGCTCTGGGGAAGGCTACAATAGAGAGGGACTGGGCGTTGGGAAGAGTTATTGTCAAATGTTGTGTATGAAAAAAATTAGGCAACATATTTTTTCTCATTTAAGTTATCGTTACTAATTTCACTTACATGAATTCCATCTATAAATTTTTCCATATTAATAACTTGGGCAATGCGGTTTTTACCTCGTAAAGGTTTCCACCTTTTTTCTGCTTCAAGGAATAATTTATAGGTAGCAGCAATAATAGTATTTCTCGAAAAACAATTCCTAGATTTTCTAGTTCTATGCTTAACCGTAGCAAAGGTAGATTCAATAGGATTAGTTGTCCGCAAATGTATCCAGTGCTCCCCTGGAAAATCGTAAAAAGCTAATAACTCTTTTTCATTTTTCAATAAGCATTCTGTAGCCTTAGGATATTTAGCAGAATAAGCCAAGATAAATTTTTTCCAACTGGATTCAGCTTCTTCTCTAGAACTAGCCATATAAATATTATGTATCATTTGCTTGGCTTTAGCTTGCTGAGATTTTGGTAACTTATTCAAAATATTAGAAGTCTTATGTACCCAACAGCGCTGATGTACCGTAGTAGGATATTCTTCTGTCAGAGCTCCCCAAAAACCAAGTGCTCCATCTCCAACAGCTAAGGCAGGAGAGTGTATCAGACCTCTGCTTTTTATGTCGAGTAATAATCCTTGCCAGCTTTCCTTGCTTTCTCTAAAACCATCATCTATAGCGACCAATTCCTTTTTTCCGTATTCATCAACACCAATTATTACCAAAATACAGTTCTTCTCCGATTCCATTCTTGCCTGTAAATAAATACCATCAACCCAGAAGTAGACATATTTCTTCTTTGTTAAATCTCGTCTTTGCCATAACAAATATTGATCATACCACTCAGATTTTAGCCTGGATATTACATTAGGTGATAAGTTCTTTGGCTTGCTACCCAATATAGGTTCAAAGCTATCAGCAAAATCTGTAGTAGATATTCCCTTTAAATAAAGTAGCGGTAATAGAACATCTATAGTAACCGTACGCCTCATGTATTGCGGAATCAGATTAGAAGAGAATTTTATATCCTCTTTACCTCTATCTCTTACCCGTGGTACTTTTACTGCTACCTCTCCTATACCGGTTTGTATGTTGCGCTCAGGTAAGTAGCCATTGCGGACGACTTGTTTACTCCCATTAGTAAGTAACTTATCTTGGTAGGATGATATAAAATTTTGTACCTCTTCCTCTATAGCTAGTTGCAACATTTTTTGAGCTGACTCCCTTAAAAACTCACTTAATACATCTGTTACTAAATTTTGTGTTGGATTTTTATAATCAATTATATTACTCTTTCTCATGGTGTATTCCTTATTTTATTGTTAATAGGATTTGCAAATTACAATAATAATATTAATTTGCGAATACGCCACCTAATCTTCTATCTCACCTCCATACACAACTTTCCATCATAACTCGAATTGAGTTTGGAGGAAATTGCTCAAAGTTATAACCCAGTCCTGAAAGGATGGTTTAACTATTATGGGAAATATACGCCAGATGGATTAAGACCTGTTGCAAGGCATTTTAACAACGTGCTGGTAAAATGGGTGATGCGGAAATATCTCAGATTTAAAGGACACAAAATAAAAGCTATACGGTATTTAGAAAATATAGCTCAAAATAGTCCTAATTTATTTGCACATTGGCAACAAAGTAAAGGATTTGTGGTTGTTTAATGGGAGCTGTATAAGTCGAGAGGCTTACGTACAGTTCTGAGAGGGACTTGAGGTGAAATTCCTCAGGTCTACTCACCCAGTTCTTACCGACGAAAGCGAGCCACTCTCATTTCGAAAGCAAGCCGCTACATATAACACTTAAATTAGTAAAATAAATCAACACCTGCTAATTTAGCCGCTTGCTTTAAGTTGTTATCAAAAGTGGCTAAGGGGGAATTACAACGTAAAGATAATTCTAAATAACAAGCATCGTATAAACTTAAATTATATCTTTCAGCTATTTCAATTGTCTCAAACCAAGCATTTTTAAAAGTTAATTCATCTGTTTTTATAGGTAGTTCATTTAAAGTATATAAAGCTATTTGTCTTTGCTCCTTAGTAATCCTTTTACGTCTCTCACTTATTAATAAAACATTTCCTACCTCTAAAGACCATATCATAGGTACAATAGCTCCTTCTTCACTTATTTTATCACGTATATTAAGAGAATTTTTAGAAAATTCATCAGGTATAAACCAAGAAATAGTAACAGAACAATCAAGTATAATAGGGGACATAGTTATTTTTTCCCCTCATCCCTATAACTTTTAAATTCTTCCCAGTCAAATTTTCCTAAATTCATTTCTTTAGAAATATTATGTATTCTTAAAAAAGCATTTTTTACTCTTTCAGTATTAAAAGATTTACCTATAGGAATAATTTTAGCTACAGGTTTACCTCTTTTACTTATAAATACTTCTTCACCAGAAATAACATTATTTATAATTTTATTAAAATTAGTTTTAGCTTCAAAACAACCAATAATCTTTTTCATATTATAACTCTTTATTTAAAAACTAGTTTTACAACTAGTTTAATATAATAACTGATAATAATCAACATCACATTTTCTTATTTTAGATTAACTTAACTCAAAAAAGATTGGTCTAAATGTTCTCTAAAACTCAGCTTATTTTTTGAGTAGAAATAATCTCAATATTTTTATTTTTGACCTTGATTTTTAACTGAAGGGGGATCAAATACTTTGACATGACTATTATGTATAATTACATCCCCAGTTCGTTCGATCTTAACAAGTCTAGGAAAATATTCGCTAATATACCATCCACTTATAGCTCCTGTAATCGTTGCTAAAATCAGGCAAATAGCCGTGTTTCTTAAAAATTTGGTACCATGATTTGAAGTAACCGCACCTATCTCATTTTTTGCGTGTTCTGAAAATTGCAAAAATTGTTTCTCTTGTTGGCCTAATTGTTTTAACATGGCTTTATTAATTTGCTCTATGCTCTTAATTGCAGCTTGCTCTAGAATCTTGTGCGTTGCTAATACTTCATCACTTAACTGTTTTTGTAATTTCTTCAATATTGATTCAATCTCGATCATTCGCTGATCGTGTACTTTCTCAACCTCCTTACCAATATCCGGTACTAACTCTTTTAAAACATCTTCTGTCTTATTTGGTAAAAGTGATATAGTCTGTATTAAAGTACCAAAAGTTTTGTTGTAATTGGAAAATTCAGATAACGGTTGTTTAAACCCTACCAGTATAGAAGATAGTTCCTGTTTTAAGTCTTTAAGTGATTTAATTGCCTCTTGTGTATTACCACCAAATGCCTTAGCAGCAAAATCGGCCTCTGCATGCAAACGACCAATTACGTCCTCTAAAGACTTAATTTGCTCAAATGCAATATATGGTTTATCTGCAGATTCTGATTTGTCTGAAACTTCTTTTTGGGAATCTAATTCTTCTTTGCTTTGACCTTCTACGTTATCTTTTGTTTTACTCATTTAGTAGGCTGATGATTGCTTAGTAAAAGGAGTATAAATCGGCTACATCCTGTCGGCAACATTATTATTTATCTAAAGTGTAATTTTGTCTTGATAAATTGTTTCAATTTCAGCAGCACAGGGCTATCTTTTTATAAGAAGTTAATGCTTTTATAAAGTTAAGATAAGCCCTGTACTTAACAAAAAGTATTTTACCGATAGTAAAAAAATCCAATTAATTGGGACAATTTCTTATTTTACAGTTATAAATAGCGTTTTATTTCTTCAAGTTGCCCCAGTACATTTTTCGAATTAAACAGTAAATGTTCCTTCTGTGGAACTTGTCGTTCCAAAAATGACACTACTAAAACACAAAATTCTCTCGGCACTACCACAAATTCGTCATCGGTTTTTGATTTTAACCACATTGATAAACTATGGGTAGAAATATCATTAATTATGCCCCAGAGAAGTTTGGATATTTCTTCTCGTGAAATAAAACGGTCTTTTATTGCAGTCATTTTTATACCTCCACTTCTCTTACAGAGAAATAAAGATATAACAGATTGGTAATACTTATTTTCTCGAATAATTTGATATTATTTAATATGAAATTGATATTGGTATAATTTTTTGCCCCAAAGATTGTATCTTTACTTAAGGCAAAATTGTTGCTATTATACATATAATTCTCCTGCAAAGGTTGAGTTAATGAATTATTGAGAATATATAGACGTGTCAAAGTATAAATATTCTCAGTCACAAGACATAAAAACGTTTGAAGTCCCTAGCTTCAGGCGTTTTTTTATGCCTTACTTATAAGTAACAGTATAATAGAATCTTTAATAAGTCAAGTGATTTTATTGAGAAAATATTACATTTTAATGTGATACTTTTTTTGTTTGGTTGTACCTTTCAATTATTTCGAAAATTTTATCTCTATTTGCTTTGTAGATATATACCATTTCCTTTTCCCTCATTACGTACTGTCTTTCCATAAGTTTTTTTATATTAAAGTGGATAGTTTGCTTGGAAAGATTTGTTAAAGCCATAATTTGGGAAATAGGTATCCCTAAATCAAATTGTATAAGTATTTTTAAAATTTGCTGTTGCCCATCTGAAAGTAAGCTTGAACTATTGATAGCCTCAATTAATAAAGGGTTTTGTTCTAAAAAAGTCATATACACTCAATAAAAGTAATAATGTATAGTATACAGTTTGTATAGCTCCCGTCAAGTTTGAGTAAAAACGGCTTGACAAGGCTAAATATAATATTTAGCCTATAGATTGTTTTATAAGATTTTTTAATAGGTAAGTATGTAAAAAAATAAGCATAGAAAGAAGATTCGTGAAAATAATGCCCTAATCCCCCAAGATTATCTATTATTTGCACATTTCAGACGTATTTAACAACACACGTCAACCGTTTTTTTAACTAACTAAGTAGCTAAACCAACAACTAATGGTCTTAGAATAGTAGAGTATTACTTATTCGTCAAGTCGTTTGTAGTTGGTTAAGTAAAAATTTTTTAACTTATTTAATCAAACTAAACAAA